>DNQP01000177.1:0-1120 GCA_003500955.1 Curvibacter sp.
CCGCGCGGGCGAGTCCGTCAGCATCGCGGCCTACCCGGTGGCTCAGCCCGAGCGCATCGATGCTGCCGCCATGGCCGAGGTGGCCCGCCTGCGCCAGTATGTCGACGCCTGCCGCAACCTGCGCGGCGAGATGAACGTCTCGCCCTCCACGCGCCTGCCGCTGTACGCGCTGGCCGGCAATGCCGGTGAGGCGGCTTTCCTCACGCAGTGGGCGCCGGTGCTGCAGGCCCTGTCCAAGCTCAGCGAGGTCAAGGTGTTCGCGACCGAAGCCGAGTGGGTGGCTGCCGCGCAGGCCGCGCCCGTGGCCGTGGTGGGCGAGGCCCGCCTGTGCCTGCACATGGAGGTGGACGTGGCGGCCGAGAAGGCGCGCCTGGGCAAGGAGGCGACGCGCCTGGAGGGCGAGATCGCCAAGGCCAGGGCCAAGCTCTCCAACGAGGCCTTCGTGGCCAAGGCCCCGCCGGCCGTGATCGAGCAGGAGAACAAGCGCGTGGCCGACTTCACGGCCACGCTGGCCAAGATCCGGGACCAGCTGGCACGTTTGAAATGACACATTCCGCAGGGAGAATGGGGACCATGAACAAGATCAAGACCGCTGTCTTCCCCGTCGCCGGCCTGGGCACGCGTTTCCTGCCGGCCACCAAGGCCGCACCCAAGGAGATGCTGCCCGTCGTCGACAAACCGCTGATCCAGTACGCGGTGGAAGAGGCCTATGCCGCCGGCATCCGCCACATGGTCTTCGTGACGGGGCGCAACAAGCGCGCCATCGAGGACCATTTCGACACCGCCTACGAGCTGGAGAACGAGCTCGAGCAGGCGGGCAAGCAGGCCCTGCTGGACATCGTGCGCTCGGTGCAGCCCGAGGACATGCTCTGCTCCTATGTGCGCCAGCCGCGCGCCCTGGGCCTGGGCCATGCCGTGCTTTGCGCCGAGCATCTGACCGAAGGCGCGCCCTTTGCCGTGCTGCTGGCCGACGACCTGATGATGGGCCCACCCGATGGCAAGCCCGTGCTGGTGCAGATGGCCGAGGTCTTCCAGCGCCTGGGCCGTTCGGTGCTGGCGGTGCAGGAAGTGCCGCAGGATCAGGTGCGCCGCTACGGCATCGTGGCGGGTACGCCCGCGG
>DNQP01000177.1:1424-3674 GCA_003500955.1 Curvibacter sp.
CATCGTGGCGGGTACGCCCGCGGGTGAGCGCCTGCTGCAGATCGAGCGCATGGTCGAGAAGCCGGCCCCGGAGGCCGCGCCTTCACGCCTGGCCGTGGCCGGCCGCTACATCCTCACGCCGGCGGTCTTCGAGCAGATCCGCCAGCAGCCGCGGGGCGCGGGCGGCGAGATCCAGCTCACCGACGGCATTGCCGGCTTGTTGAAGCACGAGGCCGCCTACGCCTACACCTATGCGGGCAAGCGCTACGACTGCGGCAGCAAGGAAGGTTTTCTGGAGGCCACCGTGGAGCTGGCCCTGGCGCACCCCGAGGTGGGCACGCGTTTCCGTGACTATCTGAAGTCGCTGAAGGTCTGAGATCCACCTGGAACTTGCGAAGAAATCGTCGCGATCGGGTCGCGCAGTAGATTGATTCGTAAGTTCTCAGCGGCGCTTGAGGACGTGGATGTAATCCTTGCCCTCGGTGCTCTGTTCCAGCAGTTCGTTGCCGGTCTGCTTGGCAAAGGCGGCGAAGTCCCGCACCGAGCCGGAGTCGGTGGCGACGACCTTCAGGGTCTGGCCGCTCTGCATTTCCGCCAGGGCCTTCTTGGCCTTGAGGATGGGCAGGGGGCAGTTCAGGCCGCGGGTGTCGAGTTCTCGGTCAGCGTTCATCACAGGTCCAGATCAATCAGTACTGGCTGAATTTTAAGCAATCCGGGGATCAGCTGTCCGGCGTGGGGGCGGGCGGACGCGACCATTCGATGAACTGGGGCTCATGGCCGCGTGAGCGCAGCCAGTCGGCCAGGGCGTAGCCGGTGCCGGCGGGCCAGCACTTCACCTTGTCCGGTGTGAACAGCCGGTAGTCCACGAGCTCGGGCGAGAGCCGGACCTCACCCTCGCAGCGTGCGTGGTAGGCGATGATGAGCTGGTTCATGCGCTGGAAATCGTAGACGCCGATCAGGTTCAGCTCCAGTGCCTTGAGATTCGTTTCTTCCTGGATCTCGCGCGCGATGCCCTCCTGCGGCGTCTCGCCCGCTTCCATGAAGCCCGTGATCAGCGCGTACATCTTGCCTTCCCAGGCCGCATTGCGCGCCAGCAGGATCTGTCCCTGGTACTCCACCACCGCCGCCAGCACGGGCACCGGGTTGTTCCAGTGCGTCCAGCCGCAGCCTGTGCAGCGCAGGCGCTCCTTGGCGCCACCGTCCTCCATCAGGCTGATGACAGCCAGCGGCGTGGCGCAGGTCGGGCAGTAGCGGTAGACCTCGCTCATCGCCAGGCGTCAGACCGGAAACACACCCGTGGACAGGTAGCGGTCACCGCGGTCGCAGACGATGAAGGCGATGGTCGCGTTCTCCACCGTGGCCGCGATCTGCTGGGCCACCCAGCAGGCACCCGCGGCCGAGATGCCGGCGAAGATGCCTTCCTCGCGCGCGAGGCGGCGGCACATCTCCTCGGCGTCGTTCTGGCTCACGTAGACCAGCTCGTCCACGCGGCTGGGGTCGTAGATCTTGGGCAGGTATTCCTGCGGCCATTTGCGTATGCCCGGGATGCGCGAGCCCTCGCTGGGCTGGGCACCGATGATCTGGATGGCCGGGTTCTTTTCCTTGAGGAAGCGCGAGACGCCGGTGATGGTGCCCGTGGTGCCCATGGCGCTGACGAAGTGCGTGATGCGCCCGCCGGTCTGCTCCCAGAGCTCGGGCCCCGTGGTCTCGTAGTGGATGCGCGGGTTGTCGGGGTTGGCGAACTGGTCCAGCACGCGGCCCTTGCCACTTTTCTCCATCTGCTCGGCCAGGTCGCGCGCGTATTCCATGCCGCCGCTCTTGGGCGTGAGGATGAGCTCGGCGCCAAAGGCCTTCATGGTCTGGGCGCGTTCGATGGACAGGTCCTCCGGCATGATCAGCACCATGCGGTAGCCCTTGATGGCCGCGGCCATGGCCAGCGCGATACCCGTGTTGCCCGAGGTGGCCTCGATCAGCGTGTCGCCAGGTTGGATGTCACCGCGCTCCTGCGCACGCTGGATCATCGAGAGAGCCGGCCGGTCCTTGACCGAACCCGCCGGGTTGTTGCCTTCGAGCTTGCCGAGGACGACGTTGCCGCGGGCCTGGTTGTCGGCCGCGCCTATGCGCTGCAGTGCGACCAGCGGCGTCTTGCCGATGGCGTCTTCGATCGTGGGGTACTTCATGGGCACCACTGTGCCATAATTTCGGCCTTCACTCCCCGCGAGTGACCCTCCCTGCCTCGGTGGTGAAATTGGTAGACGCGCCGGACTCAAA
>DNQP01000177.1:3986-5013 GCA_003500955.1 Curvibacter sp.
AGACGCGCCGGACTCAAAATCCGGTTCCGAAAGGAGTGTCGGTTCGATTCCGACCCGAGGCACCACATACAAGGCCGCACAGCGTTTGCGCTGTGCGGCTTTTGTTTTTCAGTACCGCTCGCGCAGGTAGATGAAGGGCGCGCGTGGGCTGCCGAAACTCAGGCGCGCAGCCGGCGCGCGGTCGGCATTGGCGCCGCACCACTGCGCGCTCATGAAGCTCAGGTCGGGCACAGGCGCGGTGCCCGTGCCGGCCGCCGGGCCCGAGGTCCAGGCACCGCACCAGTTGGTGTTGGCGCCCACGCCCAGGCCCAGGTTGAGCACCACGTCCACGCTGCCCGGGCCCTTGACGGCCGGGTTGATGCGGAAGTTCGTCAGGCCGCCGCTCATCGTGGGCGAGGGGCTCAGGGCCAGGCTGGCGCTGGTGACGCTCAGGCCGCTGCCGCTCACGGTGTTGCCCACGGCCAGGTTGCTGGCGCTCAGGGTGGTGCAGCGGTCCTCGGTGTTGAGCTGCCAGCTGCTGCCGTTCCAGTACTCGGCGCGCACGGGCACCAGCAGGGGCAGGGCGTCGGAGCCATAGGCGTTGAGCAGGTTGAGGCGGCCCAGCACCATGCCCGTGCTGCCGAGCCGGATGGCGTTGCAGCCCGCGCCGCTGCATACGCCGGTGGTGGCCGCATTCATGTTGGCGCCATCCATGGCGGCCGTGCCGTCGTTGACGAGCACGCCGAGGTCCAGGTCCCAGAAGGGATTGCCTGCGTTGGCCAGTGTGGCGGTGCACAGGGCGGGGGTGCTGGCGTTGAGGGTGCCGGGTGCGGCGGTGGCCGGGCGACTGAAAACGGCAGCGGCGCCCGTCGCGTTGAGGACCCCGCCGGTCCAGGTCCCGCTGGGCAGGCCGGTGAGACGGGCGGCGAGGTTGCAGCTCTGGTTGGCCGCACCCTGGTCTTCGGCGACCACGGTGGGGGCGACCACCGTGACGCGTGTCGCGTCGTAGTTCTGCGTGATGCCGTTGGCGCCGTTGCGCGCCTCCAGG
>DNQP01000181.1:0-16569 GCA_003500955.1 Curvibacter sp.
CGGGTGCGGCCGTGGCGGGCCAGGCATCGCGCACGGGCAGCTCGACACGCCAGCCTTGTGTGCCGCTGGCCAGCACCACGGGCAGCACCGCGGGGCTGGCGCTGCGTTGCGGCGCCAGCGGCAGCTCGGCCGTCCACACGGCGCCGTCCCAGCGCTGCGTCCAGGGCGCGGCGGGGTTGACGACGTCGGCGACCTCCGGGAAGGCTTCGAGCTTCTGCCCGCGCAGGCGCTCGGGCAGGCCGGCCACGGCCAGCTGCAGGTTCTGGCCCTGGATGCGGATGGCGCTGGCCGGTGCAGCGGCCAGCGGGCGCGGCTGGGCCTGCTGGGTGGCATCGAACAACGCGGCGTGCAGCGCGGTGGAGCCACGCAGCGGGATGCGCAGGGTGTACTCGCCTTCCTCGGGGATGCACTCGGTCTTGCAGATCAGCCAGCTGGCGCGCAGCTGCACGGCGAGGTCCTGGCCGAGCAGGCCGGGCTTGAAGTCGGAGCCGATGGTCAGGGGCACGGGCAGCAGCAGCGTGCCCTCGTAGCCGTAGTTCATCAGCGGGCCGACGGGCAGCTTCTTCGGCAGCGGCCAGGCGATCTCGCCGGCTTGCACGCCGGGCGGCAGCGTCCACTGCAATTCGGTGGGCAGGCCCGAGTCGCCGGGGTTCTTCCAATAGGTGTGCCAGTGCTCCTTGTGCTCGATGCGCAGGCCGACCCAGACCGTGCGGCCCGGCGCCACGCCCTCGGGCGCATGGGCCAGCAGCTCGGTGCGCGCCTGCGCCGTGGTGACCACGGCGCCACGCCCGACGCCGCTCTGGGCCTGGGCCAGCCCTGCCCCGAGGGTGGCAAGGGTCAGCAGCAAGGCGGGGACGAGGCGCGGGACGCGCAGGAACAGGGCGAGGGGCATGCAGGGATCCGGGTCGCGAAGGAGAGGCAGGGGAACGTGGGATGGGAGTGCGCCAGCTTGGTGCAAGTTCCCAACAGTAGCGCCCGAATATAAGTCAAGGCTGAAAATCTTGTCTTGTTCAGGGGGCTCATGGACACTGTCCAAGTCCGCGGACAGCTGGCGGCCTGAATCACGCTTGGCAGTCCTCTGCGGCGGCTCGTGCACGCAGCCTGTGCATGAGGGAAGCGTTTGGGAGATGCCTATGGTGACCAGCTTGGAAACCGCGCTGACCCCCTGGGTGGCGCAACTCAAGAACCGGGCCAATCTGCCCGTGCTGCTGCAGTGGGGGGAGCACCCCTCCCCCGAATCGGGCCTGCGCCTGGGCGATTTCGAGCAGCCCCGGGTGGTGATCCGGGTGAGCAAGACCGCGGCCGTCCCCAAGTTGCTCAGCCCCAGCCTGGACAGCCTGGGCGAGGCCTATGTCGAAGGCCTGATCGACGTCGAAGGCAGCGTGGAAGACATCCTGGAGATGGCGCACCGCCTGGCCGAGGCCGGCAGCGGCACCGAAAGCCGGCTCACGCGCATCGTGCGCCACCTGCAGCACAGCAAGAAGAGCGACGAGGAGGCCGTGCAGTACCACTACGACGTCTCCAACGATTTCTACCAGGCCTGGCTCGATCCGCGCATGGTCTATTCCTGCGCCTATTTCGAGAATGGCGACGAGACGCTGGAGGAAGCGCAGCTCAAGAAAATCGACCACATCCTGACCAAGGTACAGCTGCGACCCGATCAACGCCTGCTCGACATCGGCTGTGGCTGGGGCGCGCTGGTGATCCGCGCGGCGCAGAAGTTCGGCGCGCGCTGTGTGGGCATCACGCTCTCGCAACGCCAGTTCGAGCTGGCCAGCGAGCGGGTGCGCGCCGCCGGTTTGCAGGACCGGGTGGAGATCCGGCTGCAGGACTACCGTGACGTGCAGGGGCCCTTCGACCGCATCACCAGCGTGGGCATGTTCGAGCACGTGGGGCTGGACTATCTGCAAGGCTATTTCGCGCGCATCCGCGAGCTGCTCGCGGACGAGGGCTGGGTGCTCAACCACGGCATCACCTCGACCGACGCCAACGACGGCGAGACCAGCCACGGTGGCGGTCGCTTCATCGACCGCTATGTCTTTCCCCAGGGCGAGCTGCCCCACATCAGCACCGTGCTCAAGAATCTGCAGGCCGGTGGCCTGGAGGCGCTGGACGTGGAAAGCCTGCGACGCCACTACGCACGCACCACGGCCTTGTGGAGCCAGGCCTTCGAGGCGGCCGGCGAGAAGCTGCGCGCCCTGGTGGACGAGCGGCGCTGGCGCATCTGGCGCGTCTACCTGGCCGGTTGCCAGTGGGCCTTCGAGCACGACGAGATCTCGCTCTACCAGGTGCTGTGCCGCAAGGCGGGCCTCCAGGCTCGTGACCTGCCTTGGTCGCGTCGCTGGATGTACCCGCGCTGAGACCCGGTCCCGGCCGGCACCCCCCAAGGAGAGCAGCCGGCCGCAGGCCCTAAGATAGACACATGGGCATCCCTACCCGCGCCACCCCCCTACGCTACTGGGCCGAGCTCAGCACCCGCGACTTCGCGCAGCTCGACACGGCGCGCGCCATCGCCGTGCTGCCCGTGGGCGCGACCGAGCAACACGGCCCACACCTGCCGCTGAGCGTGGATGCGGACCTGGCCGACGGCGTGGTGGCCGCGGCCTTGCCGCATCTGGCCACGGATCTGCCCGTGCTCTTCCTGCCCACCCAGACCCTGGGCTTCAGCCCCGAGCACCAGGCCTACCCGGGCACGCTCACCCTGTCCTCGCGCACCCTGATCAGCCTGTGGACCGAGATCGGTGAGTCGGTGGCGCGCGCTGGTGTCAAGAAGCTGGTACTGCTCAATGCCCACGGCGGGCAGGTCGGCCTGATGGACCCGGTGGCGCGCGACCTGCGCGCGCGGCTGGGCATGCTGGTCTACAGCGTCAACTGGTTCAACCTGCCGCTGGGCCCCGAGGTCGAGGGCCTGTTCAGCGCCGAGGAACACCGCTGGGGCGTGCATGCGGGCCAGATCGAGACGGCCATGATGCTGGCGCTGCGACCCGAGCGCGTGGCCCTGCAGCACGCGCAGCACTTCGCCTCGGCCGCGCAGCAACGCGCCGCAGACTTTCCCATCCTGGGCAATGGCAGGAGCGCCAAGCTGGCTTGGCAGATGCAGGACTACAACCCGGCCGGTGCCGTGGGCAACGCGGCCGCGGCCACGGCCGCGCAGGGGCGTGCGGTGCTCGATGCCGCCGGTCGCGCCTTGGCGCAGCTGCTGGCCGAGATCGACCGCTTGCCGCCGCAGACCCTGGTGGACGGGCCCTTGCCGTGAGTGACCTGCCGCCGCCCTCCGGACCGGTGCAGGACGAGGCCGAGCGGCAGCGCCTGCAGACGCTGCAGGACTATGCGGTGCTCGACACCGCGCCCGAGGCTGGGTTCGACGAGCTCACCCATCTGGCGGCGCAATGGCTGCAGGTGCCCATCGTGCTGATCAGCCTGGTCGACGCCGAGCGCCAGTGGTTCAAGTCGCGCGTGGGCCTGGAAGCGCCCGAAACCCCGCGCAGCGTGTCCTTCTGCAGCGTGGCGATCGAGCGGCCGCAGCAGATGCTGATCGTGCCCGACGCGCGGCTGGACCCGCGTTTCCGTGACAACCCTCTGGTCACGGGTGAGCCGGGCATCCGTTTCTATGCCGGTGCGCCGCTGCTCATGCCCGACGGTCAGGCCCTGGGCACGCTGTGCGTGATCGACCGCCAGCCGCGCGAGTTCAGTCCGCAGGAACGCGAGACCCTGAGCCTGCTGGCCCGTCAGGTCGTGGCCCAGCTCGAGCTGCGGCACCAGCGCATGCAGATGCAGCTGGCCGTCGACCGCTACCAGAAGCTCTTCGACAACACCATGGACGGCGTGCTGCAGACCCGGCCCGGGGGCGAGGTGCTGGCGGCCAATCCCGCGGCCTGCGCCATGCTGGGCATGAGCGAGCAGGAGATCCTCGCGCGGGGGCGCGGGGGCATCCTGGATCTGGAGGATCCGCGCCTGCCGGGACTGCTCGACGCACGGCTGCGCCAAGGCCACGCGCGTGGCGAATTGCGCATGCGCCGCGGCGACGGTACCTTGTTCGAGGTCGAAATCACCTCGGCCTTGTACCGCGATCATGCGGGGCAGTGGCTCAGCAGCATCGTGTTTCGCGACAACACCGAGCGGCTGCGCTGGGAGCGGCAGCTGCAAAAGCAGGTCGATCTGCTCGGCAACCTGTCGCAGCACGTCCCGGGATCGCTCTACCAGTTCCGTCTCGATCCCGACGGACGGATGAGCTTTCCCTTCTCCAGCGCTGGCATCCGCACCATCTACGAGGTGGAGCCCGAGCAGGTGCGCGACGATGCCAGCCTGGTTCTTGAGCGCATCCACCCGGACGACCTGCAGATGATGCTGGACTCCGTGCACACCTCGGCCCGCACGCTGGAGCCCTGGCGCCTGGAGTACCGTGTGATCCTGCCCGAACAGGGCGAACGCTGGCGCCTGTGCAACGCCCAGCCCGAGCGCCTGCCCGACGGCAGCACCTTGTGGCACGGCTTCAACACCGACATCACGGAGCGCAAGGAGGCGGAGGCGCAGACATTCCGCTTGGCCTATTTCGACGCGCTCACCGGCCTGCCCAATCGCAGCCTGCTGCGCGACCGCATCGAGCAGGCGCTGGCGCTGGCGCGGCGCGGCCGCCAGTACGGCGCGGTGATGTTCGTCGACCTGGACAACTTCAAGCAGATCAACGACGCGCGCGGGCACTCGGTGGGCGACCTGCTGCTGACCGAGGTGGCGCAGCGCCTGCAGGGCCTGCTGCGCGCCGAGGACACGGTGGCGCGCCTGGGCGGCGACGAGTTCGTGCTGCTGATCAACGAACTCGGCCACGACGTCGAGGCCAGCGCCCGCGCGGCCATGGCCGTGGCCGAGAAGGTGCGTGCCACACTGGACCGGCCGCACCTGATCGACAACTTCAGCTACACCAGCACCGGCAGCATCGGCATCAGCCTGTTCCCCAAGGCCGGGCAGAAGATCGACGATCTGCTGCGCGAGGCCGACACCGCCATGTACCGCGCCAAAGGTGCCGGGCGCAACCGCATCGCCTTCTTCGAGCTCACCATGCAGCACGAGGTGGAGGACCGCCTGGCGCTGGAGCAGGAGCTCAAGGAGGGACTGGCCACGGACCAGCTCTGCCTCTATGTGCAAAGCCAGGTCGACGCGGGCGGCCAGACCGTCGGCGGCGAGCTGCTGCTGCGCTGGCAGCATCCGCTGCGCGGCCTGCTCTCGCCCATGCGCTTCATCCCGCTGGCCGAGGAGACCGGCCTGATCCTGCCGCTGGGTGAATGGGTGATCGCGCAGGCCTGCCGCACCCTGGTGCACATGCGCGCGCAGGGGCTCACGCAGTCGCTCGCGGTCAACGTGAGCGCGCAGCAGTTCCGCAGCGAGGACTTCGTGCCACGCGTGCAGGCCATCCTGCGCCAGACGGGCGCACCGGCCCAGCAGCTGGTCTTCGAGGTCACCGAGAGCCTGTTCATCGACGACTGGGAGCTGGCCCTGCAGCGCATCATCGAGCTCGTCAAGCTGGGCATCCGTTTTTCCATCGACGACTTCGGCACCGGTTATTCCAGCCTGCGCTATCTGCAGCGCCTGCCGCTGTTCGAGCTCAAGATCGACCGCAGCTTCGTGCAGGACACGCCGCACGACATCAACGACACGGCCATCGTGCAATCCATCCTCTCCATGGCGCACCACATGGGGCTGGAGGTGGTGGCCGAAGGCGTGGAGACCCAGGCCCAGGTCGACTATCTGCGGGCCCAGAACTGCGACCGCCTGCAGGGCTATTTCTACGACCAGCCGCAGCCGCTGGAACAGTGGCTGGCGCGCCTCGGTTCCAGTGTGACGGTTTGACAGCCTGGGCCGGCCTGTGGATACTCACTTCGGCGCCCGTGCGCCGGGGAGTCCCTCCTGATGAGTACCGCCAAGGATCGTCGCCAGTTTCTGCGCTCCGTGTTCCACGCTCCCGTGCGACTGCGGCGGGGTGAGCAGGAGAGCCAGGGTTTCCTGCACGATGTCTCGCTGCGGGGGGCGCTGGTCGAAGTCCCGCCGGGCTGGGGCGGCCGGGTGGGCGAGCTCTGTGGCCTGCAGCTGGCGCTGGCCGCCGACGCCGCCATCCGCATGGACGCCACCGTGGCCCACATCGAGGGCCGCCATGTGGGCCTGCACTGCGAGCGCCTGGACCTGGACAGCATGACCCACCTGCGTCAGCTCGTCGAACACAACGCCGCCGATCCCGCCCTGCTCGAGCGCGACCTGGCCACCCTGGTGGCCCAGGGCCGGGCCACCGCCTGATGCGCCGCCGCCTGCTCTTGGGCGCGCCAGCCCTGTTGCTGACGACGCCCTTGTCTGCCACCACGCTGGGCCAGCGCCTGGCGGGCGGGGCGCATGTGCTGCTGATGCGCCATGCCGAAGCCCCGGGTGTGGGCGATCCGCCCGGCTTTCGCCTCGGTGACTGCAGCACCCAGCGCAACCTCAGTGACGCCGGGCGTGCGCAGGCCCGCGCCGTGGGGCGCTGGCTGCGCAGCCAGGGCGTGCCGCGTGCCCAGGTCTGGTCCAGCCCCTGGTGCCGCTGCCTGGACACGGCGCGCCTGCTCGACTACGGCGCGGTGACGGTCGAAACCAGCCTCAGCTCCTTCTTTGGTGACTACGAGCGCGGCCCGCAGCAGCGCGAGGCGCTGCAGGCTTTTGTCGCGCGCCTGCAAGAGGAGCCCTCCGGGCGCCTACCGGTGCTGGTGACGCACCAGGTCGTGATCAGCGCCTATGTGGGCGGTGGTGCGTCGAGCGCCGAGATGGTGCTGGTGCGCGTGGACCGGCAGGGTCGGCCCCAGGACGTCAGCCGTTACGCGCCGCCGCCGGCGGGCTGACAACGGATCGTCCCCCGGGAGAGGCATGCGGCTTGCATGCACCACCGCCATGTGCGTTCCCGCCCCACCCCTTTTGGCGACAGAGGTGACCCGCCCCGACACCTGGTGGCAGCGTCAGCTCGAACTGCTGCTGGAGTCCACCGGCGAGGGTATCTTCGGCATCGATCTCGAAGGGCATTGCACCTTCATCAACCGCGCCGGCGCGCGCATGCTGGGCTGGGAGCCGGCCGAGGTGCTGGGCCGCAACATGCACGAGCTCACCCACCACTCCCATGCGGACGGCAGCGCTTACCCGGCCCAGGATTGCCCGATCTTCAACGCCTTCCGGCGCGGGCTGCCTTGCCGCATCGACACCGAGGCGTTCTGGCGCCGCGACCACCAGCCCTTTCCGGTCGAGTACTCCAGCTATCCCCTGATGGACGGCGCGCAGGTGCGCGGTGCGGTCGTGACCTTCGTCGACATCACGGAGCGTCGCCATGCGGCCGAGGCCTTGCGGCGTGCCAACGACGAGCTGGAGGCACGTGTCGCCCGACGCACCCACGAGCTCTCGGTGGCGCTGGGCCAGCTGCGCGAGCTGGCCGCGTACTCGGAGAAGGTGCGCGAGGATGAGCGCACGCGCATCGCGCGCGAGGTGCACGACGAGCTGGGCAGCCTGCTGGTGGCGCTCAAGATGGACGTGAACTGGATGGACAAGCGCCTGGGTGAGCAGCCCCAGCGCAGCGCCGACGAGGCGCAGTCCATGCGGGCGCGCCTGCAGAGCAAGTGCCGCAACATGAGCCGCCTGATCGAGGCGGCGGTCGACAACGTGGGGCGCATCATCACCGACCTGCGTCCCAGCATCCTCGACCACCAGGGCCTGTGGGCTGCGCTGGAATGGCAGGCCCACGAGTTCGCGCGCTCGGCCGAGCTCCAGCTGGATTGGGCCATGGACGAGACCGAAGGCGTCGAACTGCCCGAGGCCGCGGCGATCGCGGTCTTCCGCATCTTCCAGGAGATGCTCAGCAATGTGGGGCGGCACGCACGCGCGAGCGCGCTGAGCGTGCAGATCGGTATCCGCGACGGTCAGTTGCAGGTGGTGGTACAGGACAACGGCTGTGGCGCCGCGCCCCAGGCCTTCGAGGCGCCCACGGCCTACGGCGTCATGGGCATGCGCGAGCGCGCCCGTCATTTCGGCGGCGACATCGCCATCCACAGCGAGCCCGGCGGCGGTGCGCGCTTCTGCCTGCAGCTGCCCCTCGCATCATGACCCGCGTCCTCATCGGCGACGACCACCGCATCGTGCGCGAAGGCATCAAGCAGGTGCTGGCCGACGCCCAGGAGGTCTGTGTGGCGGCCGAGGCGCAGACCGGCCCCGAGGTGCTGGACCAGGTGGGCGCGCTGGGCGGCCCGCAGGGGCTGGACCTGGTACTGCTCGATATCGCCCTGCCCGGCATCGACGGGCTGGAGGTGCTGCAGCAGCTGCGCAAGCACTGGCCCACGCTGCCGGTGCTCATGCTCAGCACCTATCCCGAGAGCCAGTACGCCGCACGCTGCATCAAGCTGGGCGCGGGGGGTTACCTCAACAAGAGTGCCGATCCGGACCGCATGCTCGAGGCCGTGCGCCAGGTGGCGGCGGGCGGTCGCTACCTGAGCCCGGACACGGCCCAGGCCCTGGCCGCCGCGATGGCCGCCACCGGTGCGGGAGGGGTGGAGTCGCTCTCGCACCGCGAGCACCAGGTCTTCCGTCTGCTCACGGCCGGGTGCACCGTGAGCGAAATTGGTGCACAGCTCAAGCTGGCGTCCAACACCGTGAGCACCTACCGCGTCCGCATCCTGGAAAAGACCGGCGCCAAGAACGATGTCGAACTGGCCCTGCTGGCCGAGCGGCACGGCAAGGCGCCCCGTTCCGGCACCGTCTGAGCGATTCTTGTAGGGCTGGCCCTACAGGCCGTCAGGCGGCGGTGGGCGAATTGCGTCCATTGGTCACCGCCAATCGCGAGCTGGCCCGTCCCTTGCATGACACGGGCATGTCCACTCATGAGGTGATGCCATGACCCCTTACTTCGACCCCTACAACGCCGACCGTCCCCTGATGCTCAAGTGCAGCTGCGGCCGCGACCACACGGCGGCCGAGCATGAGGCGGAGCCCGCAGCGGCCACCTTGCGGGCACGCAGCGAGACGGCCGACTTCGAGGCCTACAGCAAG
This sequence comes from Curvibacter sp., assembly GCA_003500955.1. GTDB lineage: Bacteria > Pseudomonadota > Gammaproteobacteria > Burkholderiales > Burkholderiaceae_C > Hylemonella. The sequence goes on from DNQP01000181.1 coordinate 9,043, forward strand.
GAATTCATCGAGGCCACCCTGGTCAAGGCCCTGTTCCCGCAGGACGCCGTGCGCCGCCGCTTCCTGCGTGCCGTGGGCAAGGGCGCGGCCATGTCGGCCATCGCCAGCGTGCTGCCGGTGACCAGCCTGCAGGCCATGGCGCAGGAGAAGGGCGCGCTGGAGAAGAAGGACCTGAAGATCGGCTTCATCCCGATCACCTGCGCCACGCCGCTGATCATGGCGCACCCGCTGGGCTTCTATCGCCAGCAGGGCCTGAACGTCGAGGTGGTCAAGACCGCGGGCTGGGCGCTGATCCGCGACAAGATGCTCAACAAGGAGTACGACGCCACGCACTTCCTCAGCCCCATGCCGCTGGCCATCACGCTGGGCCTGGGGTCGAACGCCACGCCCATGAACGTGGCCACCATCCAGAACACCAACGGCCAGGCCATCACCCTGGCGCTCAAGCACAAGGACAAGCGCGATCCCAAGGACTGGAAGGGCTTCAAGTTCGCCGTGCCCTTCGACTACTCCATGCACAACTTCCTGTTGCGCTATTACGTGGCCGAGCACGGGCTCAACCCCGACACCGACATCCAGATCCGTGTGGTGCCGCCGCCCGAGATGGTGGCCAACCTGCGCGCGGGCAACATCGACGGCTTCCTCGGCCCCGATCCCTTCAACCAGCGCGCGGTGTACGAGGAGGTGGGCTTCATCCACATCCTGACCAAGGAGCTGTGGAACGGCCATCCCTGTTGCGCCTTCGGCACCAGCGCCGAATTCATCCAGAAGAACCCCAACACCTTCGCGGCCCTGTACCGCTCGGTCCTCAAGGCCGCCGCCATGGCGCGCAAGCCCGAGAACCGCGAGCTCATCGCCAAGGTCATCGCGCCGCAGGCCTACCTGAACCAGCCCGAGGTGGTGCTGCAGCAGGTGCTGACCGGCAAGTTCGCCGACGGGCTGGGCAGTGTCAAGAACGTGCCCGACCGCGCCGACTTCGATCCCATGCCCTGGCAGAGCATGGCGGTGTGGATGCTCACGCAGATGCAGCGCTGGGGCTACATCAAGGGCGACGTCAATTACAAGCAGATTGCCGAGCAAGTCTTCCTGCTGACCGACGCCAAGAAGCACATGAGGGAAGTGGACATGAAGGCGCCGGACGGTGCCTACCCCAAGTTCAAGATCATGGGGCGCGAATTCGATCCGGCCAAGGCCGCCGACTACGCCAAGAGCTTCCCCATCCGCAAGGTCGCCTGAGCGGGAGCGACGCACAGCATGCACGATCCCTACGATCCGGAGCGCCCGTTGCAGCTGCGCTGCGCCTGTGGTCAGCCGCATGCGCCGCAGGAGCACGCGGCGGCCAGCGCCAGCCCAGAGCAGCGTGTGGCTTCCTTCATGGAGGCCGCGCTCGTCAAGGCCATCTTCCCGCGCGATGCCGAGCGCCGGATGTTCCTGCGGGCCGTGGGCCGGCGCAGCGCCATGGCCGCCATCGCCAGCCTCGTGCCCCTGGGCACGCTGCAGGCCTTGGCGCAGGAGAAGCGTGCGCCGGAGAAGCGCGATCTCAAGGTCGGCTTCATCGCCATCACCTGCGCCACGCCGCTGCTCATGGCCGAACCCCTGGGGCACTACCGCGACCAGGGCCTGCGCGTTGAACTGGTCCGCACGCCGGGCTGGGGCGCGATCCGCGACAAGGTGTTGCAGCGCGAGCACGATGCCTCGCACTTTCTCAGCCCCATGCCGATTGCCATGAGCCTGGGCCTGGGTTCGGCGGCCACGCCCACCTCGGTGGCCACGATCCAGAACGTCAACGGCCAGGCCATCACGCTGGCGCGCAAGCACCTCGCCCGGCGCGAGCCACGCAGCTGGAAGGGCTTCAAGCTGGGTGTGCCCTTCGAGCACAGCATGCACAATTTCCTGCTGCGCTACTACCTGGCCGAACACGGCGTGAACCCGGACACCGACCTGCAGATCGTCGTGGTGCCGCCGCCGCAGATGGTGGCCCAGCTCAGGGACGGGGCGATCGACGGCTTTCTCGGCCCCGATCCCTTCAACCAGCGCGCGGTGTACGACGGCGTGGGCTTCATCCACGTGCTGTCCAAGGACATCTGGGACGGCCATCCCTGCTGCGCCTTCGGTGTCAGCGATGCCTTCATCGCCCAGCATCCGAACAGCTTTGCCGCGCTGTTCCGTGCGGTGATCGGCTCCTCCTTCATCGCCAGCGTGTCGACCGACCGCGCGCAGATCGCCAAGCTCATCTCGGTCCCCTCCTTGCTCAACCAGCCCGAGGAGGTGGTGGCCCAGGTGCTGACCGGCAATTTCCCTGACGGCCTGGGCAACACCCGCTCGGTGCCCGACCGCGCCCTCTTCGACCCGGTGCCCTGGCAGAGCATGGCGGTCTGGATGCTGACCCAGATGAAGCGCTGGGGCTACCTCAAGGGCGATGTGAACTACGCGCAGATTGCGGAGAAAGTCTTCATGCTCACCGACGCCAAACGACAGATGGCCGCCGCTGGCTGGCGCGCGCCCGAAGGCACCACGCGCAAGATCCGCGTCATGGGCCGCCCCTTCGACCCCGAAGCGCCCGAGGCCTATGTGCGCAGCTTCCCCATCCACAAGGTGGCCGCATGAAGTTCTGGCAGACCCTGGGGTTTCGCGCGGCCATGGTGTCGCTGCTGATGCTGGTGCTGCTTTTAGCGGGCTGGCGTGCCGCCACCTTGCCCGATCCGGGGGCACCCGCGCCGGTCGCCGCGAGCAATCTGACGCCCGAGCAGATCGAGTACCTCAAGATGATGGGCAAGGACCCGGGCGCCGCCGAAGGCGGCAACCGCAAGGCCGGTTTCCCGACCCCGGCCCAGATGGGGCAGACCATCTGGCAGCAGCTCAGCAACCCCTTCTACGACAACGGGCCCAATGACAAAGGCATCGCCATCCAGCTCGGCCATTCGCTGGCGCGCGTGGGCCTGGGCTTCGGCCTGGCCTGTCTGGTGGCGATCCCGCTGGGCTTCGTGATCGGCATGTCACCGCTGCTGCGCCGCGCCTTCGATCCCTACATCCAGCTGCTCAAGCCCATCAGCCCGCTGGCCTGGATGCCGCTGGCGCTCTACACCATCAAGGACTCCTCGATCAGCGGCATCTTCGTGATCTTCATCTGCTCGATCTGGCCCATGCTGATCAACACCGCCTTCGGCGTGGCCTCGGTCAAGCGCGACTGGCTCAACGTCGCGGCCACGCTGGAGGTCAGCCCGCTGCGCAAGGCCTTCCTCGTCATCCTGCCCGCGGCCGCGCCCACCATCGTGACCGGCATGCGCATCAGCATGGGCATCGCCTGGCTGGTCATCGTGGCGGCCGAGATGCTGGTGGGCGGCACCGGCATCGGCTACTTCGTCTGGAACGAGTGGAACAACCTGTCGCTGACCAGCGTGATCTTCGCCATCGGCGTGATCGGCGTGGTGGGCATGTTGCTGGACCTGCTGTTCGGCTGGCTGCAGAAAGCCGTGACCTATGTGGAGTGAACGCGCGTGAACGGCTTCCTGAAAATCGAAGGGCTGGCCAAGGCCTACGTGGCCGCGCGCCCTGTCTTCGCCAACGTGTCCTTCACCCTGGACAAGGGCGAGTTCGTCTGCATCATCGGTCACTCGGGTTGCGGCAAGACCACCATCCTCAACGTGCTGGCCGGCCTGGACCGCGCCAGCGACGGTGTGGTGCTGATGGACGGGCGCGAGGTCGCCGGCCCCAGCCTGGAGCGCGGCGTGGTCTTCCAGGGCCATGCGCTCATGCCCTGGCTGACGGTGCGCCAGAACATCGCCTTCGCCGTGCGCTCGCGCTGGCCGGACATGAAGGCCGACGAACTGCGCGCCCATGTCGAGAAATACGTGGCCCTGGTGGGGCTGAGTGCGGCCATCGACAAGAAACCCAGCCAGCTCTCGGGCGGCATGAAGCAGCGCGTGGGCATTGCGCGGGCCTTCTCCATCGCGCCCAAGATGCTGTTGCTGGATGAGCCTTTCGGCGCCCTGGACGCGCTGACGCGCGGCACCATCCAGGACGAGCTCATGACCATCGTGCGCCAGACGCAGCAGACGGTCTTCATGATCACGCACGACGTGGACGAGGCCATCCTGCTGGCCGACCGCATCCTGCTCATGAGCAATGGCAACGAACACGAGGGCGTCTACACCCCCGGCGGCATCGCCGAGGTCGTGGTCAACCCCTTGCCGCGTGAGCGCACGCGCGCCGGCCTGCACCACCTGGACGGCTACTACGCGCTGCGCAACCACATCGTCGACTTCCTCGTCACGCGCGCGCGGGCGCACTGAGGCGTCGAGATTTTCCATCCCCACCATCACATGAAGGAGTTCCCATGAACCGCAACGACGTCACCGAGAAGATCATCACCACCAAGGTCTCCAAAGGCCTGAAGTGGGAGGAGATCGCCAAGAAGGTCGGCCAGAGCAAGGAGTGGACCACCGCGCTCTGCCTGGGCCAGATGACCGCCACCCCGGCCCAGGCCAAGGCGCTGGGCAAGATCTTCGGCCTCACGGTCGAAGAGCAGAAGTGGCTGCAGGTCGTGCCCTACAAGGGCTCGCTCGAGACCGCCGTGCCCACCGATCCGCTGATCTACCGCTGGTACGAAATCGTCAGCGTCTACGGCACCACGATCAAGGAGCTGATCCACGAAGAGTTCGGCGACGGCATCATGAGCGCCATCGACTTCAGCATGGACATCCAGCGCGAGAAGGATCCCAAGGGCGACCGCGTCCACGTCGTGCTTTCCGGCAAGTTCCTGCCCTACAAGACCTATTGAGTCCGCGATGGACCCGAAGCCGCCGCTGCCGCCCTACACCGCCGAGACGGCGGCTCAGAAGGTCCGCATGGCCGAAGACGCCTGGAACTCGCGCGACCCGGATCGGGTCGCGCTGGTCTACACCGAGGACACACGCTGGCGCAACCGCGCCGAGTTCCCGATGGGGCGCGAGCAGGTGCGCCAGTTTCTGCAACGCAAATGGGCGCGTGAGCTCGACTACCGCCTGATCAAGGAGCTCTGGGCCTACACCGAGCACCGCATCGCCGTGCGCTTCGCCTATGAATGGCACGACGATTCGGGCCAGTGGTACCGCTCCTACGGCAACGAGAACTGGGAGTTCAATGCCCAGGGCTATATGCAGCGGCGTTTCGCCAGCATCAACGACCTGCCGATCAAGGCTGAGGAGCGCAAGTTCCACTGGCCCCTGGGGCGGCGGCCCGACGACCATCCGAGCCTCAGCGACCTGGGCTTGTGAGGTGCCCGCTCAGTAGTGCGGCGGCAGATCGTCGCGCAGATTGCGCAGCACGGGCTGGCTGCCCTCGGGCAGCTGCTGGCGCAGGCCGGTGACCTCGCGCAGCAGCAGGTCGATCTGCTGTTGCTGGCGGTAGATCGTCGTGTTGAGCTGCTCCAGCAGGTCCTCGGCGTAGCTGGCCTTGATCTCCAGCTCGGTCAGGCGGGCGTCGGTGTCGCGGGGGGCGTTCATGCCTGTATTGGAACCCAAATGCGGGTTCCCGGCGATCTGCCTAGAATTTCGGCATGTCCCACGCCCTGCCCCCGCAGCCCAACGCGAGCTTGCGCCGCTATGCCGGCGAATACGCCGCGCACGCGCGCGGCTACGCCCAGCTGCTGGTGGGCCTGAGCGGGCGGCTGGAACTCGAACTCGATGGGCGGGGCACCTGGGTTGACGCAGCCTGCGCCCTCGTGGTGCCCGCGGGCGTGGCCCATGCCTATCTGGCCGAGGCGCCCGCACGGGTGCTGGTCATCGACAGCCCCGTGCTGCCCGGCCTGGAGCGTGCGCGTCGCTTCGTCCCCCCCGCGCACTGGAAGCGCGCGACCGCCTTCGAGGCCGGGGCGCTGGTCGCTGCCCTGGACAGCGCGGCCGGCGTGCTGCAGCGTCGCCCGCTCGATCTGGACCAACTGGACGCCGCACTCGATGCCGCGCTGCACGAACGCTGGACCACGGCCCGACTCGCCGCGCTGTGCCATCTGAGCGTGCCGCAGTTCCATGCGCGCTTTGTCGGGCTCACAGGCCGCACGCCAGCCGATCATGTGCGCGCTCGCCGGCTCGACCGCGCGCAGCAGTTGCTGCGCGCCGGCCAGGGCCTGGAGGCCGTGGCCTTGCAGGTCGGCTATGCCAGCGCCAGTGCCCTGGCCTACGCGCTGCGACGCGAACGCGGCCTGGGCGCGCGGGCCCTGCGTCGGGCAGGCTGAGCCGCCACCTCCAGCGTTTCTCGACAGTTCGTGCCCCGGGCGCGCGCATGCTCGGCGCATGCACACCCATCCTCTGCTCGGCGTGGCCCTCGTGCTCGGCGCCGCCTCCCTCTGGGGGACCACCGGTACCGCGCAGGCCCTGGCTTCCGGCGACCTGCCCGCCGTGTGGTTCGGCGCCCTGCGCCTGCTCGTCGCCGCCCTGTTCTTCCTGGCCTACGCCCGGCTGGACACCGCACCGTTGCCCGGGGCGCGGTTCCCGCTCGGGTCGGTCGTGTTGGCGGGGTTGTGCATGGCGGTCTACAACCTGGCCTTCTTCGCCGGCGTGCGGCTGACGGGCGTGGCCCTGGGCACGGCCGTGGCCCTGGGCAGCGGTCCGGTCTGGGCTGGCCTGCTGCAGGCTCTGTGGACGCGGCGCTGGCCCGCGGCGGTCTGGTGGCTGGGCACCGCGGTGGCCGTCACGGGCGGGGTGCTGATGTCGCTGGGGGAGGGCGGGCTCGGCTTGCGCGCCGATCCGCTGGGGCTGGCGCTGTGCCTGCTCTCGGGTCTATCGTGGGGCTGCTATTCGCTGCTCAATGCCGTGCTGCTACGCCACCTGAGCGCCAGTCGCGTCACCCTGTGGGCCTTCGGCGTGGCCGCGTTGCTGGCCTTGCCCTGGGCCGCCTGGGACGGCGGCTGGCCGCGCCTGCAAGCGCGCGATCTGCTGGCCGTGCTCTACGTCGGTGCGGTCACGGCCGGCGTGGCCTATCTGCTGTACAGCCACGCGCTGCGCCACATCAGCGCCGCCACGGGCGTCACGCTGGCGCTGGGCGAACCGGTGGTGGCCTTTGTGCTGGCCGTGTGCGTGGTGGGGGAACAGCCGGGCGGCTGGGCCCTGCCGGGCTTGCTGCTGGTGCTGGTGGGCGTGGTGCTGGTCGTGCGGGTCGAGCTGCGCACCGCAGGCCTGCAGCGCGGCTGAGCCACCGGGCCATCACGGGCGCGGGACGCGGCTACGCTGAGGAGCTCGGCACGCTTTCTGCCGGCACCTGCTGATTCAACCAATCCTCGATCGGCATCGGCCGTGCGAGCAGGTAGCCCTGCATCGCATCGCAGCCATGCTCGACCAGGAACTCGGACTGGCTGCGTGTTTCCACACCCTCGGCCACCACCTTCAAGCCCAGATTGCTCGCCACCGACAGGATCAGCTTGACGATGGCCGTGTCGTTCGGGTCGTCCGGGGTTCCATCCATGAAGCTCTTGTCGATCTTGAGCTCGTACAGCGGCATGCGCTTGAGGTAGTTGAGGCTCGAGTAGCCGGTGCCGAAGTCGTCGATGGAGAA
>DNQP01000181.1:16940-17064 GCA_003500955.1 Curvibacter sp.
CCGTCCACGTCCTCGATCAGCATGCCCTCGGTCACCTCCAGGATGATGGAGCTGGCCGGGGCCTGGTTCTGCGCCAGGATACCGACCACGCGCTGCACAAAGTCAGCCTGCCGGCACTGCCGCG
>DNQP01000234.1 GCA_003500955.1 Curvibacter sp.
GCCACGCGCTGGCGCTGGCCGCCCGAGAGTTTGGCCGGCCAGTCGACCAGCCGCTCACCCAAGCCCACCTGGGCCAGCACCTCGGCGGCGAGGGCGCGTTGCTCCTTGGGCAGGCCCAGGGCGACGTTGTCGGCCACACGTTTCCAGGGCAGCAGGCGCGCGTCCTGGAACATGATGCGGGTGTCGTTGTTAAGGCCGTCGACGGACTGGCCGTCCAGCTTCAGCTGGCCTGCACTGGCGGGCTCCAGGCCGGCCACCAGGCGCAGCAGCGTGCTCTTGCCGCAACCACTGCGGCCCACGATGGCGACGAACTCGCCGGGCTCGATCACGAGATCAGCCTCGCGCAGCACCTGGCGCTGGCCGTAGGACTTGGACAGGCCGCGGATCTCCAGCCGCACGCCACCTTGTGTGTCTTGACTCATGGGCTGTTCCTCAAGCGTGTTGATAACCGGGGTGCCAGCGCAGCCAGTAGCGCTCCAGGCCCTTGGCGAAGACATCGGCCAGCTTGCCCAGCAGGGCGTAGAGCAGGATGCCCACGAGCACGATGTCGGTCTGCAGGAATTCGCGCGCATTCATCGTCAGGTAGCCAATGCCGGCCTGGGCCGAGATGGTCTCGGCCACGATCAGGATCACCCACATCAGACCCAGCGAAAAGCGCAGGCCCACGAGGATGGACGAGAGCGCACCGGGCAGGATGATCTGGCGGTAGAGCTGCCAGCGCGACAGGCCGTAGGTGCGCCCCATCTCGATCAGCCCCGGGTCCACGTTACGGATGCCATGCGAGGTGTTGAGGTAGATGGGGAAAAACACCGAGACCGCGATCAGGAAGAGCTTGGCCGTCTCGTCGATGCCGAACCAGAGGATGACCAGGGGGATCAAGGCCAGCGCGGGGATGTTGCGCACCATCTGGATGGTCGAATCGAGCAGCGCATCGGCCCAGCGCAGCGAACCCGTGAGCAGACCGAAGAGCAGGCCCAGGCCGCCGCCGATGGCCAGGCCGAGGAGGGCGCGCCCGGCGCTGACCTGCACATGGGTCCAGAGTTCGCCCGAGACGGACAGGGTCCAGGCGGCCTGCACCACTTCCGAGGGTGCGGGCAGCACCCGGGTGGAGAGCCAGCCCTGGGCCGAGAAGAGCTGCCACAGCGCCAGCAGGCCCACGGGCAGCAGCCAGGGTACGAGGCGGCGCGCCAGGCTCTTGAGGAAAGCCCAGGCTTCGAGGGTGTAGCGCCAGTCGGTCTCCGGGTCGATCTGCGGCTGCAGCAGGAAACCGAAACCCGGTGCTTCCACCGTGGTGTCGGCACGGGCCACGGCCTCGCGCGTCGCGCCTTGCGTCATATCGCACTCCCCTGCCCCTGCACGGGCTCCAGGAATTCCAGGCCGTTGCCCGCCGGGTCCTGCGCATAGAAGCGCAGATGTCCCGGCAGCAGGCGCGACTCGTCCACGGCCAGGCCGGCGTCGTTGAAGCGGGCACGCAAGCCCGGCAGATTACGAACCTCCAGCGCGAGGTGCGGTTGCTGCTGCGGTGGACGCCAGTCGTGCACCGGCACCAGATCGATGCGCTGGGAGCCAGCCTGGAAGCGCAGGGTCTTGCCGTCACCGGCGCTGACTTCGGGCAGACCCAGCAAATCGCTGTAGAAATGACGCAGCTGGGCATGCTGACCCGCCGGGAAGCCGAGCTGCACGTGGTTGATGGCATGGATGCTCATGGTTGACTCCTTTCAGCTCTGCGCCGCGCGCGGCACGTAGTTGTTGGCGACGACCTCGCCAAAGGGGCCGCTCAGGCGTGTGCCGGGCAGCGACTCGCGCAGCTTGCGCGACAGCAGCGGGAAGACCAGCTCGGCAAAGCGGTAGGCCTCTTCCAGGTGCGGATAGCCCGAGAGCACAAAGGTGTCCAGGCCCAGGGCTGCGTACTCCTCGATGCGCGCGGCCACGGTCTTGGGGTCACCCACCAGGGCCGTACCGGCACCGCCGCGCACCAGGCCCACACCGGCCCAGAGGTTGGGGCTGATCTCAAGGTCGGCGCGCGTGCGTTTCTTGCCGCCCGCGTGCAGCGCCGCCATGCGGCGTTGGCCCACGGAATCCATCTTGGCGAAGGCGGCCTGGGCCCGGATGACGGTGTCGTCGTCCAGGCGGCTGATCAGGTCTTCGGCGGCCTGCCAGGCCTGGTCTTCGGTCTCGCGCACGATCACGTGCAGGCGGATGCCGAAGCGCACGGTGCGACCGTGTTTCGCGGCGCGCGCTCGCACGTCGGCCACCTTCTTGGCCACTTCAGCGGGCGGCTAACCCCAGGTCAGGTAGGTGTCGACCTGCTCGGCGGCCAGATCGTGCGCCGCATCCGAAGAGCCGCCGAAGTACACCGGCGGATAGGGCTGCTGCACCGAGGGGTAGAGCAGCTTGGCGCCTTTGACGTGGACGTGCTTGCCCTCGAAGTCATAGGCTTCGCCGCGGTGGCTGCGCGCGATGATCTCGCGCCAGACGCGGATGAACTCGGCCGAGGCCTCGTAGCGCTCGGCGTGGTCGAGCCAGACACCGTCGCCCTCCAGCTCGGTCTGGTCACCTCCGGTCACGAGGTTGACCAGCAGGCGGCCTTCGGAGAGGCGGTCGAAGGTGGCGGCCATGCGCGCGGCCAGTGCCGGCTCGTGCAGGCCAGGCCGCACGGCCACGAGGAACTTGAGCCGTTTCGTCACCGGGATCAGGCTCGACGCCACCACCCAGGGGTCCTCGCAGGAACGGCCCGTGGGGATGAGCACACCGTCATAACCCTGGCTGTCGGCTGCCTGGGCCACCTGTTTGAGATAGTCGTGGTTGACCTCGCGCGCGCCCTCGCTGGTGCCGAGGTAGCGGCTGTCGCCGTGGGTGGGGATGAACCAGAAGATTTGCATGGGTTTCCTTTTTCTTTCTTGTCTCAGTGCTGGGGACGCCAGACGATCTCGGCCACGGTGACCGGCTTGGGGATCAGGCCCAGCTTGTAGAAAGCGTCGGCCACACGCTGCTGGTCGGCCACGGTCTGTGCCGACAGCGGACCCACGGGTGACTTGGGCCGGCGCTGCAGGAAGAGGCTGACCACCCCCGCGTCCAGGCCGCTGAAGTCGGCGATCAGCTTGATCACCTCCTTGCGGTTCTCCTGGGCCTGGCGGTCGGCGCGTGTGAGTTCTTCAAAGAGCACGGCCAGGGCTTCGGGGTGACGGGTCACGAAAGGCCGCGAGGCCAGGTAGAAGGAGTTGTTGCTGGACAGATCCCGGCCCGTGGCCAGCACGCGCGGCTGCACGGCCAGCTCGGTGGCGGCGTAGAAGGGGTCCCAGATGGCCCAGGCATCCACGCTCTTGCGCTCGAAGGCGGCGCGCGCATCGGCCGGGGTCAGATAGATGGGCTGGATGTCGGTCCATTGCAGGCCGGCCTCGGCGACCGCTTGCACCAGCAGGTAATGCGCACTGGAACCTTTCTGCAGCGCGACCTTGCGGCCCTTGAGATCGGCCAGCTTGCGCAGCGGCGAGTCCTTGAGCACAAGGATGGCCGAGCTGTCGGGCTTGGGCGGCTCGGCGCCCACATAGAGCAGGTCCTTGCCGGCGGCTTGCGCGAAGACCGGCGGCGAGTCGCCAGTGAGGCCGAATTCCAGGCTGCCCACCGACAGGGCTTCGAGCAGCTGCGGACCGGCGGGGAATTCGATCCAGCTGACCCTGGTGTTGGGGAAACGTTTTTCCAGGATGCCCTGCTGCTTGAGGATGACCAGGTTGACGGCGGACTTCTGGTAGCCGATGCGCAGCACGTCGGGAGCGCTGTTCGCGGCCTGGGCGCGTGCGGCTTGCGGCGCCAGGCCCCAGCTCGCGGCCGTCAGGCCCAGCAGTTGCAGAAAGCGTCGACGCAAAGCGGAAGTGGTGTGGCTCATGGTGTTCCTCCTCGTTCAGCGTGCCGGGTGCCAGGCTGCCTCGCGCACGACGATGGCCTTGGGGATCAGCTTGAGCTCGAAGAAGACGTCGGCCAGCTTCTGCTGTTCGGCCAGCACGGCGTCGGTCAGCGGTGTCACGCCGTACTGGTAGCGACGCAGGTTGAGCTCGACGATTTCCGGGTCCAGGCCCTGCAGGGGCGCGATGATGGCGGCGGAGCGCTTGAGGTCGGCCTTGAGCCATTTGCCCTGGGCCACGATATCGGCGAACAGGGCCTCGATGACCTCGGGGCGCTTCTCCACGTAGGAGCGCTCGGCCAGGTAGTAGGCGTAGTTGTTCACGACGCCCTTGCCGTCGGCCAGGATGCGTGCGCCGATCTGCTTCTCCGCCGCAGCCAGGAAGGGGTCCCAGATCACCCAGGCGTCCACGGCGCCCCGCTCGAAAGCCGCGCGTGCATCGGCCGGCGGCAGGAAGACGGGCTGGATGTCGCTGTACTTCAGCCCATGCTGCTCCAGCAACTTGACCAGCAGGTAATGCACATTGGAGCCCTTGTTCAGGGCAATCTTCTTGCCCTTGAGCTCGGCCACGGTCTTGATGGGCGAGCCCTTGGGCACGACCAGGGCCTCGGCTTCAGGGGCGGCCGGGTCGTTACCGATGTAGACGAACTTGGCACCGGCAGCCTGCGCGAAGATGGGCGGCGCCTCGCCGACAAAACCCACATCCACCGAGCCCACGTTCAGGCCCTCGAGCAGCTGCGGGCCGGCGGGAAACTCCACCCATTTGAGGCTCACGCCCAGCGGAGCGAGCTTCTTCTCCAGCGTGCCCTGGGCCTTCTGCAACACGAAGAGGCTGGCCGACTTCTGGTAGCCGATGCGCAGCTCACCCTTGCCCTGGGCCTGCGCCACGGGCAAGAGCAGCAGGAAGTTGAGCACCAGCACGCCGGCCACCAGACCGATGGCCGACAAGGCGCTGTAGAAAAGATCGGACCACCAGTGTTCGCTGGTGTCCGGAATGTCGAGGGTGTCGCGGGTCTGCTGTGTCATGGTCGTGTCCTTCAGGCAATGCGCAGGCCAAGGCCGTCCTGGCCCCGTCGCGCGGAGATGCAAAGAGAGATGGGGGAAAGCGGAAACACGCGGCCCGTGGCGGGCCGCGCGGGCGTCAGACGCTACATCGCACCCGCGAGAAGGCGATGGGCTCGAAGCCCGTGGTGGCGTGCGGCAGGCGCAGGCCCTCGGCATGCAAGGTCGTCGCGGCTTCGTCCAGCCGGGCCTCGATGTCCGGATGGATCACATAGGCCTCTTCGGGTGTGAGTGCGACCTGGGCGTCGGTGGCATAGACGCCGGGCAGGATGTGGCGTGCACCCAGCGACTGCAGCACAGGCCGCAGCGCGTAGTCCAGCGCCAGCATGTGGTGCGGGCTGCCGCCTGTGGCCAGGGGCAGCACGGTCTTGCCCTTGAAGGCCGTCTGCGGCAGCAGGTCCAGCAGCACTTTGAGCACGCCGCTGTAGGCCGCCTTGTATACGGGCGTGGCCACCACGATGGCCTGGGCCTGGTCGACCTGATGGATGGCATCGACCACCGATCGGTGACTGAAATCGGCCAGCAGCAGGGCCTGGGGTGCGAGATTGCGGATCTGCAGGCGGTCCACATGCACCCCGCGCTGCGACAGTTGCTGGCCGACCCGCTCCAGCAGAGCCGCTGAGCGCGAACGCTCCGACGGGCTGCCTGCGATCAGAAGTACCGACATGTTGTTGTGCTCCCTGATGACCTGATGTGCGACGCCGGCTTACTTCTTGGTGTAGATCTGGTCGAAAGAGGCGTTGTCGGCGAAGTGATCCTTGGCCGCCTTCTCCCAGCCACCGAAGGCCTCGTCGATCTTGAAGAGATTGAGCTTGGGGAACTGCTTGGCGTACTTGGCCTGGGCCTTGGCCGAGGTTGGGCGGTAGAAGTTCTTGCCGATGATGTCCTGGGCTTCCTCGCTGTAGAGGAATTCCAGGTAGGCCTGGGCCACGGCACGTGTGCCCTTCTTGTCCACATTCTTGTCGACGATGGTCACGGCCGGCTCGGCCAGGATGGAGATCGAGGGATAGACCACGTCGAACTTGGTGCCGAATTCCTTCTCCAGCAGATAGGCCTCGTTTTCCCAGGCGATCAGCACGTCGCCCTGGTTGCGCTGGGCGAAGGTGATGGTGGAACCACGTGCACCGGTGTCGAGCACGGGCACATTGCCGTAGAGCTTGGCCACGAAGTCCTTGGCCTTGGCGTCGCTGCCGTACTTGCGCTTGGCAAATTCCCAGGCGGCCAGGTAGTTCCAGCGGGCACCGCCTGAAGTCTTGGGATTGGGGGTGATGACCTTGACGTCGGCGCGGACCAGATCGTCCCAGTCCTTGATGCCTTTGGGGTTGCCTTGGCGCACCGCGAAGATGATGGTCGAGGCATAAGGGGTGCTGTTCAGCGGCAGGCGCTTTTGCCAGTCCTTGGGGATCCAGTTGCCGTTGGCGTGCAGGGCGTCGGTGTCACCGGCCAGGGCCAGGGTGGCCACGTCGGCGTCCAGGCCGTCGATGATGGAGCGGGCCTGCTTGCCCGAACCGCCGTGCGACTGCTTGATGGTCACGTCCTGGCCGGTCTTGGCCTTCCAGTGCTTGGCGAAGGCAGCGTTGTATTCCACATAGAGCTCACGCGTCGGGTCGTAGGAGACATTGAGCAGGGTCACGGGGGCCGGCTGGGCCGCGGCGGCCCAAGCCGCCCCTGCCAGGGTGAGGGCCAGGGAAAGCTTGATAAAGTCTCGGCGTTGCGTCATGTTTCTTCCTTTTCAGAACACAAAGTGGTTTTGCGATGAAAGGGATTCTGGAGAGACATGCTCAAAACTGGAACCAATAAGATTTCAGTTGCTTATTACTTAAACATCCGAACACTGAAAGAAGCTGCATATGGCACGCATGGTGAACTGCATCAAGCTCGGCAAGGAAGCCGAGGGCCTGGATTTCCCGCCCTACCCGGGCGAACTCGGCAAGCGCATCTGGGAAAGCGTCAGCAAGGAAGCCTGGGCCGCCTGGCTCAAGCACCAGACCATGCTGGTCAATGAAAACCGCCTGAACCTGGCCGACGCCCGCGCCCGTCAGTACCTGGCACGGCAAATGGAGAACCACTTCTTCGGCAGCGGCGCAGACGCTGCGGCGGGCTACGTTCCGCCGAGCAACTGAGTTCTCTCGACACCTCCCATCGTGAACAGCGCGGCGCAATCCCTGCTGCCGCCCTCCCCCGGTCTGCCCGTCTGGCGTGTGCTCGACACGCGCCTGGACCCGGCTCGTCTGCTTGCCCTCTGGCAAGCCTGGCGCGAGATGCCGGCACGCCCGCGTGTGCTGCATCTCGTCGCGTTCACCGAGACACCTGCTGCCACCGCCGAGCTGCGCGCTGCAGCCACACCAGTCCAGGCCCAACTGGCCGAGGAACTGGTGACATCGTGGCTGGGCCTGCTGCCCGGCATGCACC
>DNQP01000137.1 GCA_003500955.1 Curvibacter sp.
CGCACCGGCACCCTGCTGGAGCGCGCCGCGCATTGTGCCGACCGCCACACGCCGGTGCCGCGCCGGGCCGATGACCTGGCCGCCATCCTCTACACCAGCGGCACCACAGGCCGCAGCAAAGGCGCCATGCTCACGCACGGCAATCTGCTGAGCAATGCGCGCGTGCTGCAAAGCTACTGGGGCTGGAAGAACGGTGACGTCCTGATCCATGCATTGCCCATCTTCCACGTGCACGGCCTCTTCGTGGCCCTGCACGGCGCGCTGCTCAACGGCAGCAAGATCATCTGGATGGCCAAGTTCGATCCGAAGAAGGTCATCGAGAAGCTGCCCGAAGCCACGGTCTTCATGGGCGTGCCCACGCTCTACGTGCGCATGCTGGCCGAGCCTACGCTCACGCGCGAGGCCGTGCGTAACATGCGCCTGTTCATCGCCGGCTCTGCCCCCTTGCTTCTTGAGACCTTCCAGGCCTGGCAGCAGCGCACCGGCCACACCATCCTCGAACGCTACGGCATGAGCGAGACCATCATGCTCACCTCCAATCCCTACGACGCCAAGGACGGCGAGCGCCGCGGCGGCACCGTGGGCTTCCCGCTGCCTGGCGTGAGCCTGCGCGTGGCCGGTGATGACGGCCAGACCCTGCCCACCGGTGAGATCGGCGGCATCCAGGTCAAGGGCCCCAATGTCTTCAAGGGCTACTGGCGCATGCCCGAGAAGACCAAAGAGGAATTCACGGCCGATGGTTACTTCAAGACCGGCGACGTGGGCAAGGTCGACGAGCGCGGCTACGTGACCATCGTGGGTCGCAGCAAGGACCTGATCATCAGCGGTGGCTACAACGTCTACCCAGCCGAGATCGAGGGCTACATCAACGAGCTGCCCGGCGTGGCCGAGAGCGCGCTCGTCGGCGTGCCGCACCCCGACTTCGGCGAGGTCGGGGTGGCCGTGGTCGTGCGCAAGCCCGGCGTCGCGCTGGAGCCTGAGCAGATCGTCGCCACGCTCAAGTCCAAGCTGGCCAACTTCAAGATCCCCAAGAAGTGCTACGTGGTCGACGATCTGCCGCGCAACACCATGGGCAAGGTGCAGAAGAACCTGCTGCGCGATCAGTACAAGGCATTGTTCAGCTGAGTGCCCAGCGATACGACAAGAAAGAACGCCGGCATTGCCGGCGTTCTTTTTGGGAGTGCGCCATCTCAGTGAAAGCGCAGCCTGAACTGCACGCCGGCCTCGCGGGTGCTGTTGCGCGGCTCCACGATCACGGCTCCCGGGACGCCGCCCAGCGACTGGCGGGCCTCGTCCGACGTGCCAACGCGCCAGTAATGCACGAAGAAGCCGATCGACCAGTGGTAGGCCTCGACACTGCTGCTCAGACGCAGGCCGTGGCCATTGCGCTGGCTGTTGACGGGGTCGTTGGAGGTCGCGTCGGTGTCGGACAGAAAAGACTGGTGGCGACCGTCGAGCAGCAGGTCGTATTCGAAGCTCGTCGAGAGCCGGGCCTCGGGACCCAGTTGCAGACGGTGGGTCAGGCCCAGGGGCAGGTAGACGTATTGGCTGCGGCGGCGATAGCCCTCGTCGCCAGTGGTGGTGAGTCCTCTCAGATCGGTGCTGAGCTTGCGGTAGCCGATGCCGAAGTAGGGGGCCAGCAGCTGCGCGCCCAGGGGGTAGTCCTTGCCGCCGGTGATCCGCACCTCGCTCAGGACGTCGGCATTGCCGCCTTTCTCGCCGCGGCTGGCGCTGCTGTAGTTGATGTTGCCGTGGGACTGGCGGGCATCGCCGCCCCAGTACCAGTTGTCGCTCAAGGCCTGGGTGAAGCGGAACATCAGCCCGACCTTGTTGCCGGCGTGCTCGAAGGCCGTGCTGCCGCTGCCAGCGTCGTAGCGCAGCTGCATGATTTCTATGCCCAGTTCGCTGCTATCGACCGAGCGCAGCGAGACCGGCTGGGCCTGGGCCGCGAGCGGGAGCAGGGCGAGGAGAGGGAGGAGGCGCGCAATGTTCATGGTGTCCCGTGGTGTTGAGAGTCTGTTCGCACCGGGAAATCAGCTTGAACAGGCCCGGCCCACAGGAATTTACCAGCTTGCGGCCTCGCGGTCCCGTGTCAGCGCAGTACCAGCACCGGGATGTGCGTATGCGTCAACACCTGCTGGGTCTCGCTGCCCAGCAGCACGCGCTTGATGCCCTTGCGGCCGTGCGAGGCCATGACGATGAGGTCGCACTTGTTCTTCTTGGCGGTGGTGATGATGGCCTCGCTGATCAGGTCGGACTTGACGACCACGCCCTTGGCCGTGACGTCTTTGCTCTTGGCGGCTTTGGCTACGGCATCCACCACAGCCTGGCCCTGGGTGGTCCACTGTTTCTCGATCTTTTGGATGTCGCTCAGCGGCAGCGTCAGACCGCCTTCGAAGTAGCTTTGCGGATAGCGCGGTACCACCTTGAGGGCGACGAGTTCGGAACCGCTGAGCTGCGCCAGGGCGATGGCGCTGCTCACGGCCTTCTTGGAAAGGGTGCTGCCATCGGTGGCGACGAGGATACGCTTGTACATGCTGGCTCCTGGTGAAGTTGTTACGGTGCCTCTAGCTTAGGCCACATGCTTCTGCCATGGTCTTGATCCATATCAAGTAGGAGGCGGGTTGGGCCCGATAGGCTTGATGTCCATGAGTTCTGCCCGTCTTGCCGCATCGCCAGCTCCGTCCGCTGGTGCCGCCGCGCTTGCCGACCCGCCAGACTGGGCGTCGGGCGAGGGCCTGCTGGACGACCCCGAGCTGTGGTCGAGCTTCAGCCGCCCGCAGGCCGGCGCCAGCGAGACGCAGGGCTGCTGGGAATCCCATCTGCTGATCGAAGGCATGCACTGCGCGGCCTGTGCACTCAACGTCGAGGACGCGCTGCGACGCATCCCCGGTGTGCAAAGCGCCAGCGTCAGCGCGGGTAGCCGGCGCGCCCGGGTGCGCTGGGACGCCGGGATCGTGCGCCCCTCCGAATGGATGCAGGCCGTGCGCCGTGCCGGTTACCGTGCCGTGCCGGCACAAGATGCGCTGGCCGGGGAGCGCCGCCGCAAGGAGACGCGTCAGGTTCTCTGGCGCTGGCTGGTCGCAGGCTTTTGCATGATGCAGGTCATGATGTACGCGTGGCCGGCTTATGTGGCCGAGCCGGGCGACCTCACGTTGGAGATGAAGCAGCTGCTGCGCTGGGCCTCCTGGGTCATCACGCTGCCCGTGCTCTTCTTCTCCTGCAAGCCTTTCTTTGTCGCGGCCGGACGCGACATCCTGCAGCGGCGCATCGGCATGGACCTGCCGGTGGCGCTGGGCATGGCCATCACCTTCGTGGTCAGCACCGCTGGTACCTTCGAACCGCAGGGCATCTTCGGCCGCGAGGTGTATTTCGACTCGCTGACCATGTTCGTCTTCTTCCTGCTCACCGGCCGCTGGCTGGAGCAGCGCCTGCGCCAGCGCACGGCGGGCGCGCTGGACGCGCTGATGAACCGCTTGCCCGACAGCGTGCTGCGCCAGCGTGCCGACGGCGAGTTCGAACGCGTGGCCGTGCACCGGCTGCGCCCCGGCGATGTGCTGCGCGTACTGCCTGGCGAGTCCTTCCCGGCCGACGCCACCGTGCTCGAAGGCCAGACCCATGCCGATGAGGCCCTGCTCACAGGCGAGTCGCGCCCGTTGCCGCGCGGCCCCGGCGCGGCGGTGATCGCCGGCAGCCACAACCTCAGCGCGGCCGTGCGGGTGCGGGTGGAACGCACGGGCGAGGACACGCGCTACGCCCAGATCGTGGCGCTGATGGAGGAAGCCGCCCAGAGCCGGCCGCAGCTGGCCCTGCTGGTGGACCGGCTGGCCCGGCCCTTTCTCGTCGGCGTGCTGCTGGCCGCGGCGGGTGCCGCTGCCCGGTGGTGGCCCCAGGACCCGGGCCATGCGCTCATGGTCGCTGTGGCCGTGCTCATCGTCACCTGCCCCTGCGCGCTTTCGCTCGCCACGCCCGCGGCCATGCTGGCGGCCGCCGGCACCCTGGCGCGCCAGGGCGTGCTGGTGCGCCGGCTCGGTGCGCTGGAGGCGCTGGCCCACACCGATCTCGTGATCTTCGACAAGACCGGTACGCTGACCCGCGACGCACTCGTGATGCAGGGCCTGCATCTGCGTGCAGGCGCCACGCGCAGCCAGGTACTGGCCCGGGCGGCCGCGCTGGCGCGGCATTCATTGCATCCGGTTTCGCGTGCGCTGCAGGCCACGGCCGATGCAGAGAAGGTGGCACCCTGGCTCAGCGCGCAGGTGCAGGAGCAGGCGGGTGCCGGTCTCACGGGTCTGGTGCGCTCTGCGCCCGACGAGGTCTGGCAGCACGTGCGCCTGGGCTCGGCGGCGCACTGCGGCCTGCCCGCGCAGCCGGTCGCGGGCCCGCATGCCGTGCTCTGCGATGCGCAAGGCTGGCTGGCCACCTTCGAATTCGGCGAGGACCTGCGGCCGGACGCCCAGGCCACCGTGGCGGCGCTGCAGGCCCAGGGCATCGAGGTGCGCATCCTCTCGGGTGACGCGCCAGAGGCTGTCGCTCGTGTGGCGAAGCAGCTGGGGATAGCCCAGGCGCGCGGCGGCTGCACGCCCCAGGACAAGCTGGAGGCGCTGCAGCAGGCGCGGCGGTCCGGTCGCCAGGCCGTGGTGGTGGGAGATGGCCTCAACGACGGGCCGGCCCTGGCCGGTGCCCCGGCTTCCTTTGCCTTCGGGCAGGCCGTTCCGCTGGCGCAGGCGCGCGCCGATTTCGTGGTGCTGGGTGAACAGCTGGCTCAGGTGGAGGCGGCCATCCGCCTGGCGCGGCGCACCCTGCGCATCGTGCGCCAGAACCTGGGCTGGGCCATCGCCTACAACGCAGTCTGTGTGCCGCTGGCCGTGGTGGGCTGGATGCCGGCTTGGCTGGCCGGTCTGGGCATGGCCGCGAGTTCGCTGCTGGTCGTCGTCAATGCACTGCGTCTGGCGCCAGGCTGGCGCGGCAAGGAGAGTGTCTGATGGACATCCTGTATCTGCTGATCCCGCTGTCGGTGGCCTTGGTCTTCTTCATCCTCGCCGGCCTGTGGTGGGCCATCGAGCGTGGTCAGTTCGAAGACCTCGAGTCCGAGGGTGAACGCATCCTGCGGGATTCCTGAGCGCGCTTGATTTGCATCAAATGGTGTCCTGGCCTGAAGACGGACACTCCACAGGGTTCATCAACAGAGAGGCGCACATGGCATTTTCAAACCAGCAGGCGAACGTGTACAACGACACCGTTGTGCGCCAGTTCGCCATCATGACGGTGGTCTGGGGTGTGGTGGGCATGCTGGTCGGCGTGATCATCGCCGCCCAGCTGACCTGGCCCGAGCTCAACTTCGGCATCCCCTGGCTCAGTTACGGCCGCTTGCGGCCGCTGCACACCAATGCGGTGATCTTCGCCTTCGGCGGCTGTGGCCTGTTCGCGGCCGCCTATTACGTGGTGCAGCGCACCTGCCATGTGCGGCTCTTCGCTGACAAGCTGGCCGCCTTCACCTTCTGGGGCTGGCAGGCCGTCATCGTGCTGGCGGCCATCACCCTGCCGCTGGGCTACACCTCGGGCAAGGAATACGCCGAGCTCGAGTGGCCCATCGACATCCTGATCACCCTGGTCTGGGTGGCCTTTGCCATCGTGTTCTTCGGCACCATCGGCACGCGCAAGGTCAAGCACATCTACGTGGCCAACTGGTTCTTCGGCGCCTTCATCCTGGCCGTGGCCCTGCTGCATCTGGTCAACAGCGCGGCCGTGCCGGCCGGTTTCTGGAAGTCCTACTCCGCCTACGCCGGCGTACAGGACGCCATGGTGCAGTGGTGGTACGGCCACAACGCCGTGGGCTTCTTCCTCACCGCAGGCTTCCTGGGAATGATGTACTACTTCATCCCCAAGCAAGCGGAACGGCCGGTGTACAGCTACCGCCTGTCCATCGTGCACTTCTGGGCCCTGATCTTCACCTATATGTGGGCAGGTCCGCACCACCTGCACTACACGGCGCTGCCGGACTGGACGCAATCGGTCGGCATGCTGTTCTCGCTGATCCTGCTTGCGCCGAGCTGGGGCGGCATGATCAACGGCATCATGACGCTCAGCGGCGCCTGGCACAAGCTGCGTGACGACCCCATCCTGCGTTTCCTGATTGTCTCGCTGTCCTTCTATGGCATGAGCACCTTCGAGGGCCCGATGATGTCGATCAAGACCGTCAACGCGCTGTCGCACTACACCGACTGGACCGTGGGCCATGTGCACTCGGGCGCGCTGGGCTGGGTGGGTCTGGTGACCATGGGATCGATGTACTACCTGATCCCGCGCCTCTTCGGCCAGAAGCAGATGTACAGCGTCAAGGCCATCGAGGCGCACTTCTGGATCGCCACCATCGGCATCGTGATCTACATCGCGGCCATGTGGATTGCCGGCGTGATGCAGGGCCTGATGTGGCGCGCCATCAACCCCGACGGCACGCTGACCTACACCTTCGTCGAATCGGTCAAGGCCACCTATCCCTTCTACGTCCTGCGTCTGCTGGGTGGGGTGCTCTACCTCGGCGGCATGCTCATCATGCTGTGGAACGTCTACAAGACCGCCATGGTCGGACGCACGACCCACGTCAACATTCCCGCCGCAGCGGCCCATGCCTGAGGAGAACCCCATCATGGCTCACAACAACACCTCCGGCGGCCTCTCGCACGAGAAGATCGAGACCAACAACTTCCTGATGATCGTGCTCATCCTGCTCGTGCTGCTGGTCGGCGGCCTGGTCGAGATCGTGCCGCTCTTCTTCCAGAAGTCCACCACCGAGCCCATCCAGGGCGTGCAGCCCTACACGGCATTGCAGCTGGCCGGGCGCGACGTCTACCTGCGCGAGGGCTGCTACAACTGCCACTCGCAGATGATCCGGCCCTTCCGCGCCGAGACGCTGCGCTACGGTCACTACTCGGTAGCCGGCGAGTCGGTCTACGACCATCCCTTCCAGTGGGGCAGCAAGCGCACCGGCCCTGACCTGGCGCGCGTGGGCGGCAAGTACAGCGACGAGTGGCATCGCCTGCACCTGCTCAATCCGCGAGATCTGGTGCCCGAATCCAATATGCCCGCCTATCCCTGGCTGGCGAAGGACCAGGTCGACCACGCCGCGCTGCCACGCCACATGAAGGCCTTGCGCGCGGTCGGGGTGCCCTACACCGACGAGCAGATCGCCAAGGCCAGCGAGGAAGTCCAGGGCAAGACCGAGATGGAAGCCCTGATTGCCTACCTGCAAGGCCTGGGCACGGCCCTCAAGTAAGACGGAGACCACACCATGGATGTCAACACCCTGCGCTCCATCGTCACCGTCGCCGGTCTCGTCTGCTTCATCGGCATCGTCTGGTGGGCTTGGTCGGGCCGTAACCGCGCCGACTTCGAGCAGGCCGCGCGGCTGCCTTTCGAACAGGACTGATCCCAAGGAAGAAACATGAGCGATTTCACTAGCAACCTCTGGTCGGTCTTCGTTGCGGCGGCTACCCTCATCGGCATCGTCGCCTGCCTGCTGCTGCTGTGGTTCAGCGGCAAGGCCAAGGCCATGACGGCCAATGACAACACCACCGGTCACGTCTGGGACGGCGACCTGCGCGAGATGAACAACCCCCTGCCGCGCTGGTGGGTCTGGCTCTTCATCATCACCGTGGTCTTCAGTCTGCTCTATCTCTTCCTTTACCCGGGTCTGGGCACGAGCCCCGGCCAGCTGGGCTGGAGCCAGCTGGGCCAGTACCAGGCTGAGATGGCCAAGGGCGAGAAGGAGGTGGCGCCGCTGTACGCCAGGTTCACCGCCATGAGCGCGCAGGACATGGCGCGCGATGCGCAGGCCATGGCCATCGGCGAGCGTCTGTTCATGAACAACTGCGCGCAGTGCCACGGCTCGGATGCACGCGGCAGCAAGGGCTTTCCCAACCTGGCCGACGGCGACTGGCTCTGGGGCGGCGCCCCGGAGCAGATCCAGGAGAGCATCGCCAAGGGGCGCATGGGCGTGATGCCGCCCATGGCCGCCGCGGTCGGCACGCCCGAGGACGTGAAGAACGTCGCGCACTATGTGCTCAGCCTGTCCAACAGCCCGCACGACAGTCTGCGCGCCTCGCTGGGCAAGGCCAAGTTCGGTACCTGCGCGGCCTGCCATGGCGCGGACGGCAAGGGCAACACCGCCCTGGGTGCGCCCAACCTGACCGACGACATCTGGCTGCACGGCTGGGGTGAGGGCGCCATCATCGCCATGATCAACAGCGGCAAGACCAACCAGATGCCGGCGCAGGAGGGCAAGCTCAGTGCAGCGCAGATCCAGGTGCTGACGAGCTACGTGTGGAGCCGCAGCGGGACCAAGGTGGCGGCGCAATAAACAGCGAGCCGGCAATTGAGCGATCCCGATACCGCGTTGCACAAGACCATCCCCATCGTTCCGGCCGCGGTGGCCGACGATGCGGAAATGGTCTCGCTCTACCAAGCGCACCAGAAAATCTACCCGCGCAGTGTCAGCGGCCTGTTCGCCCGCTGGCGCTGGGTCTTCGTCTGGCTGACCCAACTCCTGTTCTATGGCCTGCCCTGGCTGGAGTGGGGCCAGCGCCAGGCCGTGCTCTTCGACCTGGGCGCGCGACGCTTCTATATCTTCGGCCTGGTCCTGTACCCGCAGGACTTCATCTACCTCACGGGCCTGCTGGTCATCTCGGCCTTGCTGCTCTTCCTGTTCACGGCCGTGGCCGGGCGGCAGTGGTGCGGTTATGCCTGCCCGCAGACGGTCTACACAGAGATCTTCCTGTGGATCGAGCGCAAGATCGAGGGGGACCGCTCCGCGCGCATGCGTTTGGACGCCGGCCCCTGGGGCGCGAACCGGGTGCTGCGCAAGGTGAGCAAGCACGGTGCCTGGATCCTGCTGTCGCTCTGGACCGGTTTCACCTTCGTCGGCTACTTCACGCCCATCACCGAACTGGGCCGCGAAGTGCTGGAGCTGCGCATGACGTCCTGGGAGGTCTTCTGGGTCGTCTTCTACGGCCTCGCCACCTACGGCAACGCCGGCTTCATGCGCGAGCAGGTCTGCAAATACATGTGCCCCTATGCGCGCTTCCAGAGCGCCATGTTCGACCGCGACACCCTGATCGTCTCCTACGACGCGCAGCGCGGCGAGCCGCGTGGCGCCCGCTCGCGCAAGGCCGATCCGGCGGCCCTGGGCCTGGGCTCCTGCATTGACTGCACGCTGTGCGTGCAGGTCTGCCCCACGGGCATCGACATCCGCAAGGGCCTGCAGTACGAATGCATCAGCTGTGCGGCCTGCATCGACGTCTGCGACGACGTGATGGACAAGATGAACTACCCGCGCGGTCTCATCCAGTACACCACGCAGAACGCGCAGCAGGGCGGCTGGACGCGCTCGCAGACCTGGCGCCGGGTGCTGCGTCCGCGGGTGCTGATCTACAGCGCCATGCTCGGCGGGGTCTGTGTGGCCATGCTGGTCAGCCTGGTGCTGCGTACGCCCTTCAAGGTCGACGTGGTCCGTGACCGGGGCGTGCTCGCGCGCATCGTGGCCGGCGGCATGATCGAGAACGTCTACCGTCTCCAGATCATGAACGCCACCGAATCCGGGCAAAGCTATCGCATCGCCGCGACCGGCCTGCCCGGCCTGGCCGTGGCTTCCGAGACGCTGGCCGAGGTCGGGCCCACGGCGTCGCGCTGGGTCGCCGTGCGCCTGCAGCTGCCCTACGAGGCCGCGGGCCCGGGCACCCACACCATCCATTTCGAGCTCACGGACCGGGACGGTACGGCCTTGGTGCGTGAGAAATCTGTCTTCCTGGTTCCCCGTTGAGAAAGCCCGTCATGACCCCGATGCAACATCCGGCTCCCGCACAACCCTGGTGGCGTTTCGGCCACGTCTGGCTGATCATCGCCGGGCCCGTGATCGTGGTCATCGCGGGCTTCGTCACGCTCTGGCTGGCGATCCGCACGCCAGACCCGGTGATCACATCGGAGGACTACCGGCAAGCGCAGACGCTGCAGGCGGACCCGTCCAGTGTCGCGCCGGCCATGCAGGCGCGCAACCATGCGCAGACCGGTGTGCCGACGCCATCGCAGGCGCCTGCTGCGTCCGCAACCCGCCCTTGAGCGCAGCAGACAGAGGAGCAGGACCATGAAGCTGCGCAAACTGATGTGGATCGCCTGGCCGGCCTTTCTGGTCGCCGGCCTGCTCGAGATGCTGGTCTTTGCCCTGGTCGATCCACAGGATCTGCACTGGTTCGGCGAGCCGCTGGCGCTGTCGAGGCAGGGAATCTACACCCTGGCCTTCTTCGTCTTCTGGGGGGTGACCATGCTCTCCAGTGCCTTGACCACCTTGCTGACCCTGTCGCCTTTCGAGCTCAACCAGGGCCCGCTGCCAGCGCGAGACCCGCGCGAGGGCGGTCCGAAGCAGGACGGCGTCGGCTGAGCGTACAGGGCTGGGGGACGCCGCGGTTGCGGCCCGCGCTCAGTGGCACTCGGTCTGGTGGTTCACCAGGCGGGCCAGGGCCTCGGTGTCGACGATGCGCACATGGCGCTGCTTGACCTCGATGATCCCGTCTTCCATGAACTTGGAGAAGGTCCGGCTCACGGTCTCCAGCTTGAGCCCGAGGTAGCTGCCGATCTCCTCGCGCGTCATGCGCAGGATCAGCTCGGAGGAGGAAAAGCCGCGTGCGTGCAGACGCTGCACGAGGTTGAGCAGGAAGGCCGCCAGACGCTCTTCGGCCCGCATGCTGCCCAGCAGCAGCATGACACCATGCTCGCGCACGATCTCGCGGCTCATGATCTTGTGCACATGACGCTGCAGGCCGTTGATCTCGCGCGAAAGCTCCTCGATGCGGTCGAAGGGCATGACACAGACCTCGGCGTCTTCGAGTGCCACGGCATCGCAGCTGTGGTGGTCGTTGACGATGCCGTCCAGACCGATGATCTCCCCCGCCATCTGGAAGCCCGTCACCTGGTCGCGCCCGTCTTCGGAAGCCACGCAAGTCTTGAAGAAGCCGGTGCGGATGGCGTAGAGCGAGGTGAACTTCTCGCCGTTGCGGAACAGCGCCGTGCCGCGCTTGATCTTGCGCCGGTTCGCGACCACGTCGTCGAGGCGATCGATCTCCTCGTTGCTCAGCCCCAGGGGCATGCAGAGCTCACGCAGGTTGCAGTTGGAACAGGCGACTTTGATCGTGTGCGGGTTCATGCGCATCATTTTGACATCGGTCATGGCGATCTCCCTGCGGTCAGGTCACAACATTAGCAGCTTTTTGACGCACATCAAGCTCTGATTCCTGTGTTCCGGCAAAGTCCCCTCATCCAAGGATGAATGAATGAACGCCCCCACTGCCGTGCCCCTGACCCCCGAACTGCTGCGCCGCCATGACGTGGCCGGGCCGCGCTACACCTCCTATCCCACGGCCGACCGCTTCGTCGAGGCCTTCGGCCCCGACGACTACGTCCGCGCCTTGCAGCAGCGCCGCTCGGGCGCCGCCGCCATGGTGCTGCCCCTGTCGCTCTACGTGCACGTGCCGTTCTGCGAGTCGCTGTGCTACTACTGCGCCTGCAACAAGATCATCACCAAGCACCACGACCGGGCAGCCGAGTACCTGCGCTATCTGGCCCGCGAGGTCGATCTGCACACGGACCAGCTCGGCACGGGACAGATCGTGAGCCAGCTGCACCTGGGTGGTGGCACGCCGACCTTCCTGAACGATGCCGAACTGCACGAGCTCATGGCCATGCTCAAGCGCAGCTTCACGCTGGCACCGGGCGGCGAGTATTCGATCGAGGTCGATCCGCGCACCATCGACGCGAGCCGGCTCGACACCCTGGCCGAGCTCGGTTTCAACCGCCTGAGCTTCGGCGTGCAGGATTTCGATCTGGCCGTGCAGAAGGCCGTGCACCGTGTGCAGCCGGCCGAGCAGGTCTTTGCCCTGGTGCAGGCCGCGCGCGAGCGCGGCTTCGAGTCGGTCAATGTGGACCTGATCTATGGCCTGCCGCAGCAGACGCCCGAATCCTTAGCGCGCACGCTGCAGCAGGTCAATGCGCTGCGGCCCGACCGGATCGCGCTCTATGCCTACGCCCATCTGCCCGAGCGCTTCAAGCCCCAGCGTCGCATCGCCACGACCGAGTTGCCCGGCGCCGCGGCCAAGCTGAGCATGCTGGCCGATGCCATGGCGCGCTTCATGGGCGCGGGCTATGTCTATGTGGGCATGGACCACTTCGCCCTGCCCAACGACGCCCTGGCCGTGGCCCAGCGCCAGGGCCGCCTGCACCGCAATTTCCAGGGCTACAGCACGCAGCCAGACTGCGACCTGATCGGTCTGGGCGTGTCCTCCATCGGCCGTATCGGCGCCACCTACAGCCAGAACGCCAAGACCCTGGAGGAGTACTACGACGCCATCGACCACGGCCGCTTCGCCGTCGTACGCGGGCTGGCGTTGTCGCGCGACGATCTCGTGCGCCGCGCGGTCATCATGGCCTTGATGTGCCAGGGTGAGGTGCTCTACGAGTCCATCAACCTGGCCTACCTGATCGACTTCCGTTCCTACTTCGCGGCCGAGATCGAGAACCTGCACGAACTGGAAGAGCAGGGGCTGGTGAGCCTGGACGCGGCGGGCATCCAGGTCACGCCCACGGGCTGGTTCTTCGTGCGCGCCGTGGCCATGGTCTTCGACCGCTACCTGCAAGCCGACCGCAACCGGGCCCGCTTCTCCAAGATCATCTGATCCGGGCCTGCGCCCGCGAAGCGCGGTCTACACTGCCGTCATGCAAACCTCCCTGGCCCTCACGGCCCTGCTCATGGGGCTGGTGGGCGGTCCTCACTGCATCGCCATGTGCGGTGCCGCCTGCGCTGGCATCGCTCAGGCGGGCGGTGAGCGCCGCAACGAAGCGCTGT
>DNQP01000202.1:0-632 GCA_003500955.1 Curvibacter sp.
TAGCACTGCATCCCGCTCGCTACGCGCCGATACGGGCTGGTGTTCCGCCGTCTCATCACCTCCATGCGAGCTGATCAGCTTCTCGTCGAACGCGGCCTGGCCGCGTCGCGCGCGCAGGCGCAACGGCTGATCGCCTCAGGTGTCGAATGGCGCCTGAGCGAGGCCTCGCCCTGGCGCAAGGTGGCCAAGAACGGCGACGAGATGCCTGCCGTGGCTGAGATCCGCCTGCTGGATGAGGCCGAAGCACGCTACGTTTCGCGGGGTGGCCTCAAGCTCGAAGGGGCGTTGAATCATGTGGGACTCGCGGTCCGGGGGCTGCGGTGCCTGGATGTCGGACAGTCGACGGGAGGCTTCACGCATTGCCTGCTGGCGCATGGCGCGACGCAGGTCGTGGGTGTGGATGTGGGGCGTGAGCAGCTGCACGCCAGCCTGCGTTCCGATCCGCGTGTGGTCTGCCTGGAGGGCTTGAATGCCCGGGCCATCACGCCGGCCTCCCTGGCCCAGGCCTGGGAGGACGCGCTCTGCGAAACGGTGGAGGATGCCGAGGACAACGAGACCCAGCCTGAGGCACCGTATGCCTGGATGCGCAACGGCGGCGAGATTGCCGACGACTACGACGACAGCGACGACGC
>DNQP01000202.1:931-1237 GCA_003500955.1 Curvibacter sp.
ACGACTACGACGACAGCGACGACGCCAAGGAGCACGAGATCGAGGCCTTCAAGGCCCAGCGTGCAGCGCGTGCCCAGGCCGTGACGCTGGGGACCTTGCCGCGGCAGCGCCGCCGTCGGGCCGAGTTCGCCGATGTCCAGGTGAACCCGGTGTTCGAGATCGTCACGGGCGATCTGTCCTTCATCTCGCTGACGCTCGTGCTTCCGGCCCTGGTGCCATTGCTCGTACCGGGCGGTCACTTGCTGATGCTGGTCAAGCCGCAGTTCGAGTTGCAGCCGGGCCAGGTGGGCAAGGGCGGCATCGTGC
>DNQP01000202.1:1548-3268 GCA_003500955.1 Curvibacter sp.
TGGGCAAGGGCGGCATCGTGCGCGATGCGGCGCTCTACCCGCAGGTGGAGCAGAAGTTGCGTGCGGCCTGTGCCGCGCTGGGCCTGCAGGTGCAGGACTGGTTCGATTCCCCGATTGCCGGTGGCGATGGCAACCGCGAGTTTTTCATTCACGCCGTCAACAAGAAATGAGCTTCGCATGAGCGAACAGCAGTTACCGATCAGCATCGAGTTCTTTCCGCCCAAGACGCCGGAGGGCGTGGAGAAGCTGCGCGCCGTGCGCCAGCAGCTCTATGCCCTGCAGCCGGAGTTCTGCTCGGTGACCTATGGAGCCGGGGGCTCCACGCAGGAAGGAACGTTTGCGGCGGTGCGCGAGATCCTGGCCGAGGGCCGGGACGCGGCTTCGCACATCTCCTGCATCGGTGCCACCCAGGCCACCATGCGCGAGAACCTGGCCGCGCTCCAGGCCATGGGCGTCAGGCGCCTGGTCACCTTGCGCGGTGACCTGCCCAGCGGCTACGGTGCGGGTGGCGAATTCCAGTACGCCAGCGATCTCGTGGCCTTCATCCGTGCGGAGACCGGTGATCATTTCCATATCGAAGTCGCCGCCTATCCCGAGGTCCATCCTCAGGCGCGCTCGCCCGAGTCCGACCTCAAGGCTTATGCGGCCAAGGTGCGCGCCGGTGCTGATTCGGCCATCACGCAGTATTTCTACAACGCCGACGCCTATTTCCGCTTCGTCGAGGAAAGCGACGCGCTGGGCCTGAGCGTGCCCGTGGTGCCGGGCATCATGCCCATCACGAGCTCGACGCAGCTGATGCGCTTCTCCGATGCCTGCGGTGCCGAGATCCCGCGCTGGATCCGCCTGCGTCTGCAGGCTTATGGCGACGACACAGCCTCGATCAAGGCCTTCGGTCTGGATGTGGTCACGGCGCTGTGCGAGCAACTACGTGCCGGCGGTGCACCGGCGCTGCACTTCTACAGCATGAACCAGAGCGCGGCCACGCTGGAGATCTGCAAGCGGCTCGGCCTGCCAGGCTGATCAGCCGCCGCTGTCCAGGGTGAAGGCGGCGTTGCGATCCTGACCCAGCAGCTGGACCATCTGCGGCAGCGCGGGCTGCAGCAGGCCCTTGAGCGTGTGCGGCGGGTTGATGACGAACATGCCGCTGGCTGGCAGGCCGGGTCGCTTGGCATCTTCGCCTGCCGCCATCTTGCTGGACTTGACCGTCAGCGTCGCATGGAGCCAGGGTTTGCCGCTCTTGGTGGCCAGGGTCTTGAGCTTGCGTGGCAGGTCGTGCGCCTCGGGGCGCGGGATGATGGGATACCACACGGCATAGGTGCCCGTGGCGAAGCGCTTGAGCGCATCGGTCACCATGGCGGCCACGCGCGCATAGTCGCTCTTGATCTCGTAGCTCGGGTCGCAGAGCAACAGGGCGCGGCGCGAGGGCGGCGGCAGGAATTTGGTGACGCAGCCGAAACCGTCTTCCCTTAGCGCCACCACCTGGCGTCCGGCGTTGAGCTGCGCCACATTGGCATCCAGGGTCTTGGCATCCGTAGGATGCAGTTCGTAGAGCTTGAGCAGGTCGTGTGCACGCAGCAGGCGCTGGATGATGAAGGGCGAGCCGGGGTAGACGCGGGTGCTGCCCCTGGCGTTGAAGCTCGCGACGAGGTCAAGGTAATCCTGCAGCGCCGGGCTCAGGGGCTCGGCGGGTTTGGCGTCCAGCAGGCGGCGGAAGCCCTCG
>DNQP01000202.1:3598-3753 GCA_003500955.1 Curvibacter sp.
CGCCGCTGGTCTCGGCGAATTCGCTGTCGAGCCGGTACAGGCCTGCACCGGCGTGGGTGTCGATGACGGTGAGAGCCGCCTCCTTCTGCGTCAGGTGACGCAGCATGGCAATCAGGACGGTGTGCTTGAGCACATCGGCGTGGTTGCCGGCGTGA
>DNQP01000202.1:4055-4372 GCA_003500955.1 Curvibacter sp.
CACATCGGCGTGGTTGCCGGCGTGAAAGGCGTGACGATAGCTGAACATGGTAAGTGGATGTTAACGACGGGAGGCCCCGCAACCGGGACACCTGCTTTCCATGCAAGAATCGACCGTTATGGCTGAGATTGTCACGCATCCGGCATCGCCTGTCGAAAGCGCTTCGGCGCCTTCAGTCACGCACGTGGATGCCTTGCCGCCGGGCACCCGCCTGGCCGAATTCGAGATCCAGGGGCTGCTGGGCGTGGGCGGCTTCGGCCTGGTCTATCGCGCCTACGACACCTCCCTGCAGCGCACGGTGGCGATCAAGGAGTACA
>DNQP01000202.1:4669-11840 GCA_003500955.1 Curvibacter sp.
CGCACGGTGGCGATCAAGGAGTACATGCCTGCCGCACTGGCGGCCCGCCTGGATGGAACCACCGTGTCGGTGCGCTCCTCGGCTGACCAGGGCACCTACCAGTCGGGCCTGCAGTCCTTCATCGCCGAGGCGCGGCTGCTGGCGCAGTTCGATCATCCCTCGCTGGTCAAGGTCTACCGGTTTTTCGAGGCGAACAACACGGCCTACATGGTCATGCCCCTGTACAGCGGCATGACGCTCAAGCAGGCGCGCACGCTCATGGCCGCCCCGCCGCCCGAGGAGTGGTTGCGCACGGTGCTCTGGTCGGTGCTGCAGGGCTTGCATGTCCTGCACCGCAGCGAGGCGCTGCACCGTGACGTGTCACCGGACAACATCTTTTTGCAGGACATCGGGCCACCCGTGCTGCTGGACCTGGGTGCCGCACGCCGCGCCATCACCGACAAGTCGCACAAGCTCACTGCCATCCTCAAGGTCAATTACGCGCCCATCGAGCAATTCGCCGAAGCGGAGGATCTGACGCAGGGGCCCTGGACCGATCTCTACTCGCTGGCGGCCGTGGTCTACAGCTGCCTGCGCAATGACCCGCCGCTGCCGGCGACGACACGCGTGGTGCGCGACAGCCAGCCCTCGGTGCGCAGCGTGGCGGCCACCGTCAAGCAGCACTTTGGCCTGGCGTACTCTGAGGAGTTCGTGCGCACCATCCAGCATGCCCTTTCGGTGCAGCCTGCCGATCGGCCGCAGAGCCTGGCCGCTTTCGTGACCGAGATGAAGCTCAAGGCGCCACCGCGCCTGAGCAAGTTCGACTGGCGTACCGAGCT
Source organism: Curvibacter sp. (assembly GCA_003500955.1). GTDB lineage: Bacteria > Pseudomonadota > Gammaproteobacteria > Burkholderiales > Burkholderiaceae_C > Hylemonella. The sequence continues at coordinate 5,488 of DNQP01000202.1, forward strand.
CGGCACCTCGCTGCGCAAGGAGGAGGAAGACGTCAACTCCCGCCAGTTCTGGCACACCCAGCCGCAGGACGCGGTCGAGCAGGCCCAGGCCTCCGCGCGCAGCGAGAAGCCGCGCCGCACGGCCCGCAAGCTGGTCTGGGTGGCGGGGGTCTTGCTTGCGCTCGGTGCGACGGCGTTGTTGCTGGACCGCGTGCTCCCGCGTGCCTCGGTGGTGGCCGTGCCCGAGCCTGCGCCCGTGCCGACGGCGGCGCCGGTCCCCGCGCCTGCGCCGGCGCCCGACAGCGTCCAGGCTGCGGAGAGTGCGACGGCCCCCTTGGTGGCTGAACCTGCGCCACGGCGGCCCGCTGCCGAGCCCAGGCCGCCGGTGGTCCGTCCGGCGCCTGCTGCGGTGCCCGAGGAGGAGCGCAAGCCGCCTGCCCGGCCGACTCCCCGGCCTGCGCCGCCGCCAGCAGCTGAGCCCGTGGCGGCCCCCGCACCGGTGCCTGTCGCCCGGGAGTTGTGCGCCGATGCGAGTTTCCTCGGCCGTTCCATGTGCCTGCACCAGGAGTGCCAGAAGGCCGAGAACAGGCAGCTGCCCGTCTGCGTCGAGGCCCGCAGGCGTGCGGCGGAGACGCCGCCCGTGGGCTCACCGTGAGGGATTCCGGGAGCCGGCTGGTTTAGGTACCGGGTTGCGCCTCGGCGTGATCCTGGCCGTCGGCAGCCCACGCGTCCATGCAAGAATCCCAGCCTATGCCAGCGACCCCTGACGCTCTGGAGCCTGTGCCGGCGGCCGATACCTCGGCTGCGCTGGCGCACGCGGATGCCTTGCCGCCGGGCACGCGGCTGGCGGAGTTCGAGATCCAGGGACTGCTGGGTGTGGGTGGTTTCGGCCTGGTTTACCGGGCTTACGACCACTCCCTGCACCGCACGGTGGCGATCAAGGAGTACATGCCCGCGGCATTGGCGGCCCGGCCTCTGGGTTTGAGCCTGTCGATCCGCTCCTCTGCCGACCAGGCAACCTACGATTCAGGCTTGCGGTCCTTCATGGCCGAAGCGCGCCTGCTGGCGCAGTTCGACCATCCCTCGCTGGTCAAGGTCTACCGCTTCTGGGAGGCCAACAACACGGCTTATATGGTCATGCCGCTCTACAGCGGTGTGACGCTCAAGCAGGCGCGGACGCAGATGCGCGCACCGCCGCCGGAGGACTGGATGCGCACCGTGCTCTGGTCCATCCTGCAGGCCCTCCAGGTGCTGCACGAGCACGACACCCTGCACCGCGATGTGTCCCCGGACAACATCTTCCTGCAGGACGCGGGGCCGCCGGTATTGCTGGACCTGGGGGCGGCTCGGCGTGCGATCACGGACCGGTCCCGCAAGCTCACGGCCATCCTGAAGGTCAACTACGCGCCGATCGAGCAGTACGCCGAGGCGGACGATCTCAAGCAGGGGCCGTGGAGCGATCTGTATGCCTTGGCCGCCGTGGTGTACGGCTGCCTGCGCAACGACCCGCCACTGCCGGCCACGACACGCGTGGTCAGTGACAGCATGCCTTCGATGCAGAGCCTGGCGGGCACCCTCGAGGCGCATTTCGGTCTGGGCTACTCCCCCGCTTTCGTCCGGGCCATCGACCATGCATTGGCCTTGCAACCGACCGAACGGACGCAAAGCGTGCACGATTTTGTCGAGGAAATGGAGCTGCAGGCGCCATCCGGACTGGTCAAGTTCGACTGGCGCGCCGCGCTGGGCGCGGACCTGGTGGCGGCTCAGGCGTCGGAGCCTGTGGATGACCTGGATCTGCAAACGACCGTGCAGAACCCGACCCAGACCCTGCCGGTGGATGGCCAGGTGTCCACGGTGGTGGTGCCGGAACCCGTGCCGCCAGGGCGGTCGCGCTGGCGACCGCGACGGGGGCTGGTGCTCAGTCTGCTGCTCGTGTCCGTGCTGGCTGGCGCCGCCTGGATTTACGACACGACGTTGCGCGACACCTTGCTGGTCGACGCCCCCGAGCGCCCGGCCGTGCCGGTGATCGCCGTCAGCCCGCCGCCGCCCGCTTCGGAAGAGGCGAAGACGGAATCCGCCGAGGGCGTGCCACTCGTACCGCCCACACCACTCCCCGAGCCGGCCGCCCGGCAAGCCCAGAGGGCCACAGGCCAAGTTGGGCGCGCCGCGCCCAAACCAGCCGCAGCGGACAAAGAGTTGTGTGCAAGCGCTAGCTTTTGGCGTAAGCCAATTTGCGTCTTCCGCGAGTGTCTCAAGCCTGAGAATACCAATCACCCCATGTGCGTCGAAAGCCGGCGACGCAGCGATGCGCCGGGGGAATGATCCCGGCCAGGGCTGGCAGGTGACACAGATCGTCCACCATGCAAGCGGCAACTTTGTATAATGGCGGGCTTCGCAGCGCTTTTGTAGCCCCGCGGCGAAGTCTGTATTCACCACCTAAGAGATTCCCGTCAGAGGAAAACCGACCGTGGAAAAGGGCTGCCCAAACCCTCTCTGAAGAGAAAACTCATGACCAAAACGATCAGCGCCAAACCCGCTGACGTGAAGCACGAGTGGTTTGTGATTGACGCGACCGACAAGGTCCTCGGACGAGTAGCCAGCGAAGTTGCTCTCCGTTTGCGCGGCAAACACAAGGCCATTTACACGCCTCACGTCGATACCGGTGACTTCATTGTCGTCGTCAACGCAGCCAAGCTGCGCGTGACCGGCACCAAGTCGCTCGACAAAGTCTATTACCGCCACTCGGGTTTCCCGGGCGGCATCTACGCCACCAACTTCCGCGACATGCAGGCCAAGCACCCCGGCCGCGCGCTGGAGAAGGCCGTCAAAGGCATGCTGCCCAAGGGTCCCCTGGGCTACGCCATGATCAAGAAACTCAAGGTGTATGGCGGTGCCGAGCATCCCCACACCGCCCAGCAGCCCAAGGCGCTGGAAATCTAAAGGAGCCTTGAGATGATTGGTGAATGGAACAATGGCACCGGCCGTCGCAAATCCAGCGTCGCCCGCGTGTTTCTGAAAAAAGGCACCGGCAAGATCACGGTCAACGGCAAGGATATCCAGGAATATTTCGGCCGCGAAACCTCGATCATGATCGCCAAGCAGCCGCTCATGCTGACCAACCACGCCGAGACCTTCGACGTGCAGGTCAATGTGCACGGTGGTGGTGAGTCCGGCCAGGCCGGCGCCACCCGTCACGGCATCACGCGTGCCCTGATCGACTACGACGCATCGCTCAAGCCGGTGCTGTCGCAGGCTGGTTTCGTGACCCGCGACGCCCGCGAAGTCGAGCGTAAGAAGGTCGGTCTGCACTCTGCACGCCGTCGCAAGCAGTTCAGCAAGCGTTAAGCCTGCCCTTGCCCGCGAGGGCAACAAACTGTTGCAAAACCGGGGCCGCCAGAATGGAAATTCTGGCGGCCCTGTTCTTTGTGGCTGCTAGACTCGACCGCCTATGCGCATGCGTCTGCTTCTCCGCCGCCTGACGGTCAGCGCACCGCGCATGTCGGTGCGCAGTGCCTTGCCCTGGCCTCTGCGCTGGATCGGTGCGGCGGTGGTGCTCGGTTTCTGCGCCGCCATCGGTCTGTGGGCTTTCGAGTTCGGCAAGGAGATTGCCGGCATCGATGACAACCGGATCCAGGATCTGACCCGCCTGGAACGCGAGGTGGTGGATCTGCAGCGCCAGCTCGACAGCATGAAGGAAGAGCGGGACAAGGCGCTGGCCCTGGCCAATACCTCGACCACGCTCATGACGGCCGAGAAGGCGGCGCAGGAAAGCCTGTCGGCGTTGAACAAGCAGCTCGAAGCTGACAACCAGCGTCTGCGCGACGATCTCGGCTTCTTCGAAAAACTCATTCCGACCGTGGGGACCGAGGCCCTGGCCATCCGTGGCCTGCAGGCCGAGGTGCAGGACGGCCGCCAAGTCAAATGGCAGGTGCTGGTGATCCAGCCGCTCAAGAATGCGCCCGAGTTCAGCGGTCGGCTTGAGCTCAGTTTCACCGGTTTGCAGGCTGGGCGCCCCTGGGCCTCAACCTTGCCGGAGGGGCCGCAAACGATTAAGCTGCGCCAGTATGCCCGTGCCGAGGGCGTGTTCGATCTACCGCCCCAGACCTTGCTCAAGGGCGTCAGTGTCAAGGTCATGGATGGCAATGTGGTCAAGGCCGTCCAGTCGATCAAGTTGTAACCAGGTCTGTTGGGGAGATCCAGATGTTCAGCCAGAAAAAGCAGCCCGCCATCCGCAGTCTGATTGCCGATGGCAACCACATTGAGGGCCATGTGCACTTCACCGACGGCCTGCGCGTCGACGGTTCGGTGGTGGGCGATGTGCGCTCCAGCGAGGACAAGAACAGCATCCTCGTGATTTCCGAGACCGCCTCGATCACGGGTGAGGTGCATGCCGACCACATCATCGTCAACGGCACGGTCAAGGGCCCGGTCTATGCCCGTCGCATGCTGGAACTCCAGCCCAAGGCGCGCATCGAGGGCGATGTCTATTACACCTCGCTGGAAATGCACCAGGGAGCCATCATTGCCGGCCTGCTGCGGCCCACGCCGTCCATGATGGAAGACAAGCCCACGCTCAAACTTGCCGCGAACAACTGAGCCGCATCGTCTGCCGGCCCGACCGGCGGCGTGGGTACTGCGCCGCTTGCTGAATTCCTGAGCGTCTTGGTGTAGTATTTGGGCAGTTTCTTACTTTCCGGAGTGTTCCTATGAGCGCCGTTGCCGAATCCATCCAGACCGAGATGCCCGCTCCCATCCTTTTCACCGACAGTGCCGCTGCCAAGGTGGCGGACCTGATCGCCGAAGAGGGCAACCCTGACCTGAAGCTGCGTGTCTTCGTGCAGGGCGGCGGCTGCTCGGGCTTCCAGTACGGCTTCACTTTCGACGAGGTGGCCAACGAGGACGACACCACCATGACCAAGAACGGTGTCTCGCTGCTGATCGATGCCATGAGCTACCAGTATCTCCTGGGCGCCGAGATCGATTACAAGGAAGACCTGCAAGGCGCCCAGTTCGTGATCAAGAACCCGAACGCCACCACCACCTGCGGCTGCGGTTCCTCGTTCTCCGTCTGAGAGCGCGACCGGCTCAGGCCGGGTAGATCGCACCCAGCACACGGGCGCCTCGGGCGCCCGTGACGCTTTCCAGGCTGCCGGAGTCGCCCGCCAGCGTCCTGCTGGCCAGCCAGGCAAAGGCAGCGGCCTCCACCTGCAGGGGGGGCAGACCCGCAGCCTGGGAGTTCTCCACCTTCACATCCGGCAGCTGGGCCTGCAGGCGCCGCATCAGTTCATCGTTCAGCGCGCCGCCTCCGCAGACATGGAGCTGGCGACAGCCTGCTCCATAACGGCGCAGGTCGGCCGCGCAGACCCGCGCCGTGAGTTCGGTCAGCGTGGCCTGCACATCCGCGGCGGGAACTGCAGCGTAGGGCGCCAGATGTCGGGCGAGCCAATCGGCATGAAAGAGGTCGCGGCCGGTGCTCTTGGGCGGAGCTTGGTCAAAGTAGCGTTCCTGCAGCAGATCGTGCAGCAGGGCTTCGTGCACGCGTCCGCTGGCGGCCCATCGGCCGGCGGCATCGTAGGCCTGCGCTGTGTGTTGCCGGCACCAGTGGTCCAGCAGCGCGTTGCCCGGGCCGCAGTCGAAGCCGAGCACACCCGTGTCTGCGAGTACCGAGAGATTGGCGATGCCGCCAATATTGAGCACGGCCACGGCCACGCCAGGCCGTCCGAAGACCGCCTGATGGAAGGCCGGGACCAGCGGCGCACCCTGACCGCCTGCAGCGACGTCGCGGCTGCGGAAATCAGCCACGACGGTGATCCCCGTGAGCTCTGCCAGCAGCGCCGGGTTGTTGAGCTGCAGGGTGTAGCCGGTACCGTCGAACAGGCCGGGGCGGTGGCGCACCGTCTGACCGTGGGCGCCGATGGCGCGAACTCCGGAAGCGGGCACGCCGGTGGTCTGCAGCAAGGCCTGCACCACCTGTGCGTACAGCCGCGCCAGCGCATTGGCCGCCAGTGCACCGCGATGCAGTTCATCGGGGCCGCTCTGGTTGAGCGCCAGCAACTCGGCACGCAGTGCGTCGGGGAAGGGGCGATAGACGTGGGCCAACACACGGGTCGCGCCATCGAAGTCGGCGAGCACACCGTCCACGCCGTCCAGCGAGGTGCCGGACATCAGGCCGATGAAGCACGAGGACATGCCGGAGCTCAGCGGGCGGCGAGCAGCAGCTCGGCCGCGGCCAGCTGGCGACGCGCCTGCTCCGCCATGCGGTTGAAGGCAGGGCGTGCCGCGGGCGAGACCGGGATCGACTCGCTGCGGCGCGCGACGGCCAGCGGGTTCTCGTGCCGGCCGTTGATACGGAACTCGTAGTGCAGGTGCGGGCC
>DNQP01000289.1:0-7009 GCA_003500955.1 Curvibacter sp.
CAGAACCATCTGCTGGAACATCCCCTGCGCCCCGGCGGCAGCGGCGCGCCGGTGGAACTGCAGATCGGCATCGACAGCGGCGAGGTGGTGGAGATCGAGGGCGACTGCTTCGGCGACACCGTCAATTCCGCCGCGCGGCTGGCCGATCTGGCCGGTGCCTCGCAGATCCTCACGACCCAGAGCGTCTGGGACGCCATCTTCCCCGTGCAGCGCACCGCCTTGCGCAGCATGGGCCCCATGTACCTGCGCGGCAAGACCGAATCCAGCCACGTCTACCGCGTCGAATGGCGCGCCGGCCAGGACGGCGAGGCCACCATGATCGGCCGCTCCGCCGTGCGGCCCCAGGGCGAGGCATGGCTGGAGCTGAGCTTCGGCGCGCAGCAGCTGCGCCTGGACGCCAGGACCGGCAAGGTGTCGCTGGGTCGGGCCACCGACGCCGCGCTGCAGATCAACGACCCGCGCGTCTCGCGCCTGCACGCCACGCTGGAGTGGCGCGGCGGCCAGTTCGTGGTGAGCGACGCGTCGAGCTTCGGCACCTGGGTCTACCTGGGCAACCAGAACGAGGCCATCGTGCTGCGGCGTACCGAGTGCGCCCTGGTGGGCAACGGCAGCATCGTGCCGGGCTGCGCCCGCGTGGACGACAACGCCCCCCTGATCGCTTTCGCAGTCAAGGCCCGGGACGGCAGCGCATGAGCCAGAAGAAACTCGGGCGCTACGAGCTGACCCGGGTCCTGGGCAAGGGCGCCATGGGTCTGGTCTACGAGGGCCGCGACCCCAATCTGGACCGGCGCGTGGCCATCAAGACCATCAAGGTCGAGAACCTCACGGACGAGGAGGCGGCCGAGTACGAGATCCGTTTCCGCACCGAGGCGCGCTCCGCGGCGCGGCTGCAGCACCCACACATCGTCAGCGTCTACGACTCCGACCGCGACGGGGACATCGCCTACCTGGTGATGGAGTTCATCCAGGGCCAGGACCTCAAGCACCACCTCGACCAAGGCCAGCGCTACACGCTGCGCCAGGCCGTGAGCATCATGAGCGACCTGCTGGCCGCGCTGGACTATGCGCACCAGCAGGGCGTGGTGCACCGCGACATCAAGCCCGCCAATCTGCTGATCGAGGCCGACGGCCGCGTCAAGCTCACCGACTTCGGCGTCGCACGCATCCAGGACTCGGGCGAGGCCACGCGCACCAAAGGCACCATGGTGGGCACGCTCAAGTACATGTCGCCCGAGCAGGTGCACGGCCTGCCCATCGACGCGCGCTCGGACCTGTTCTCGGCCGGCATCGTGCTCTACCAGCTGCTGACCGGCACGCGGCCCTTCGACGGCACGGGCGACTACGACATCATCCAGAAGATCGTCGGGCAGGCGCCCGCGGCACCTACCAGCCTCAACCCCCAGCTGCCCGCGGCCATCGACGAGGTCATCACGCAGGCGCTGGCCAAGTCGCGCGAGGACCGCTACGCGAGCGCACAGGCCTTCAGCGCCGCCCTGCAGGCTGCTGCCGGCCTGGCCACCGACCCCACGATCACGCCGCCGCGCAGCAGCGCGCGCACCCCGGAGAGCTCGACCTGGACCTCGACCATGATCAAGGGCGAGTCGCTGGTCAGCACGAGCTCAGGCACCTCGGGCAGCATCACCAGCCTGCCCGGCTCGACCGTCACGCAGGAGGTCGAGCTGCTCTACTGGAAGGAGATCAAGGACTCGGTGGAGATCGAGGATTTCCGCGAGTTCCTGCTCAAGTTCCCCACGGGCATCTATGCCGACCTGGCCCGGCGGCGCATCAAACGCTTGCAGCACCCTCACGGCGAGCCTGGTGCCTCGCGTTCGGGTACCGGTACGCGCCTGAGCGTGGCCACACCCTCGGGTCCGGACGATCCGACCATGAAGATCGCGCCGAGTACCACGCAGGCTCCGGCGCAGGACGAGGAAGCCACACGCATGCTGCCGCCGCGCACCGCGACGGAGGAAGCACCCGCAAAGGCGACGGTAGGCGCTGGCGCAGCGCGTGGACCGACGCGCAAGGTCTGGGCGCTGGGCGCCGTCGCCGTGGTTGTGTTGGCGCTGGGCGGCATCTTCCTGGGGGGCTCGCGTCCTGCGGCCCCGGGCCCCGAAACCGCGAGCACCCAGGGCGCGGCCGAGCAGACCGCTACACGGACGGAACAAGCCAAGGACGCAGCGCCGAGCCCTCAGGCCAAGGCGGCGCAGGCGGCGAAGAGCAAGCCCAAGGCGGGCGCCGAGTCGCCCCCGGCCCCGCCGCCCGCCAAGGCCTCGTCACCGGCGGCCAGTCCTCTGCTGGTGCCCCAGCCCAAGCCCGCGGTGACGCCCAGCGAGCCTCGCGCCGCGAGCCGGCCGGGACCGACCGCCCAGGACCCGGAGAAAGCCTGCGAAGGGCGGGTGCTGTTCAGCTACCTCACTTGTGTGCAAGAGCAATGCGCGAAACCCGCGTTTGCGCAGCACCCCGTGTGCGTGCAGCGCCGCGAGATGGAGCAGCGCAACGTGCAGCCCTCGCTCTAGGCCGGGTGCTGCGACCCGGACCGCTCAAGCGACCACTTTGAGCGCGGGCTTGCCCTGGGCCGTCAGCGCGGGGTAGCGCTGTTCGATCGCGGCCTGGATGCCGGCCGCGTCCAGCCCCTGCAGGGCCAGCAGACGGGCCGGGTCGCCATGCTCGATGAAGACATCGGGCAGACCCAGCTGCAGCACGGGCTTGAGTGCACCGGCGGCCTGCAGCGCTTCGAGCACCGCACTGCCCGCGCCGCCCATGACAGCGCCCTCTTCCACCGTGACCAGGGCCTCGTGCGTGGCCGCCACCTGGAGCAGCAGCTCCACGTCCAGCGGCTTGGCCCAGCGCATATTGACCACGGTGGCACCCAGCTTCTCGGCCGCGGTGAGCGCCGGATAGAGCAAGGTGCCGAAGGCCAGGATGGCGATGCCCTTGCCTTCGCGCCGCACTTCACCCTTGCCATAGGGCAGGCCCGCCAGGCTGGCCTCGGGGGCCACGCCCACGCCGGCGCCACGCGGGTAGCGCACGGCCACGGGGTGGTTCTGCTCGAAGGCCGTGCTCAGCAGCTGGCGGCATTCGCGCTCGTCGGCCGGACAGGCCACGGCGAGGTTCGGAATGCAGCGCAGGTAGGGAATGTCGTAATTGCCCGCGTGCGTGGCGCCGTCGGCGCCCACCAGGCCCGCGCGGTCCAGAGCGAAGACCACGGGCAGGTTCTGCAGCGCCACGTCGTGGATCAGCTGGTCGTAGCCGCGCTGCAGAAAGGTGGAATAGATCGCCACCACGGGCTTGAGGCCTTCGCAGGCCATGCCTGCGGCCAGCGTGACGGCATGCTGCTCGGCGATGCCCACGTCGTAGTAGCGGCCGGGGAAGCGCTGATGGAACTCCACCATGCCCGAGCCTTCGCGCATGGCGGGCGTGATGCCCACGAGACGCGGATCATGGTCGGCCATGTCGCAAAGCCAGTGACCGAAGACCTGGGTAAAGGTCTGCTTGGGCGGCGTAGCGGGCTTTTGCAGACCCACGGCCGGGTCGAACTTGCCCGGGCCATGGTAGGCCACGGGATCGGCCTCGGCCAGCTTGTAGCCCTGGCCCTTCTTGGTGACGACATGCAGGAACTGCGGCCCCTGGAGCTGCTTGATGTTCTCCAGCGTGGGGACCAGGGAATCGAGGTCGTGGCCGTCGATGGGGCCGATGTAATTGAAACCGAACTTCTCGAACAGCGTGGCCGGCACCACCATGCCCTTGGCATGCTCCTCGAAACGCTTGGCCAGCTCGAACAGCGGCGGCGCGCCCTTGAGCACGGTCTTGCCCACCTGCTTGGCCGCGGCGTAGAAGCGCCCGCTCATGAGCTGCGCGAGGTAGCGGTTGAGCGCGCCCACGGGAGGGCTGATGGACATGTCGTTGTCGTTGAGGATGACCAGCAGCTTGCAGTCCTCGACGCCCCCATGGTTCAGGGCCTCGAAGGCCATGCCCGCCGTCATGGCGCCGTCGCCGATCACGGCAATCGCATGACGGTCCTCGCCCTTCTGGCGTGCGGCCAGGGCCATGCCGAGTGCGGCCGAGATGGACGTGCTGCTGTGCGCGGTGCCGAAGGCGTCGTAGGGGCTCTCGCTGCGCTGCGGAAAACCGCTGATGCCACCGAGCTGGCGCAGCGTGGCCATGCGTTCGCGCCGCCCGGTCAGGATCTTGTGCGGGTAGGTCTGGTGACCCACGTCCCACACCAGGCGGTCCTGCGGCGTGTTGAACACGTAATGCAGCGCCACCGTGAGCTCCACGGTGCCGAGGTTGGAACTGAGGTGCCCACCGGTCTTGGACACGCTCTCGAGCACATAGGCGCGCAGCTCGTCGGCCAGGGCGCCGAGCTGGGCCCGTGGCAGCTGGCGCAGATCGGCCGGGTCGTTGATGGTCTGCAGCAGGGGGTAGGAGGCGGAACTCATGGGCAACTCGATCAGCTGGCGCGGTGGATCACCATGTCGGCCAGCGCGCGCAGGGCCTGCGTGTCGGCCAGCGCACTGGCCTCGAGCGCGGCCACGGCCTGGGTGTGCAGCTCCTGCGCATAGGCGCGCGAGCGCTCGAGGCCGAGGATGGAGACATAGGTGGGCTTGTCCTGCTCGGCATCCTTGCCGGCGGTCTTGCCCAGGGTGGCGGAATCGGCGGTGACGTCGAGGATGTCGTCGACCACCTGGAAGGCCAGGCCGAGCGCGGCGCCATAGTCGGACAGCGCCGTACGCTGGGCCGCACTCAGCTCGCCGCAGGCTGCGCCCATGAGCACGCTGCCCTGCAGCAGCGCGCCGGTCTTGCAGCGGTGCATCCGGCGCAACTGCTCTTCGTCGAGCTTCACACCCACACTGGCCAGGTCGATGGCCTGGCCGCCGGCCATGCCCGCGCTGCCCGCGGCGTGCGCGAGCAGACGGCACAGGCGGGCCTGCATGGTCTCGGGCACACCATCGTCGGCAGGCACCAGCAACTCGAAGGCCAGGGCCTGCAGCGCGTCGCCGGCCAGCAGGGCACCGGCTTCGCCAAACTTCACATGCACCGTGGGCTTGCCCCGGCGCAGCACATCGTTGTCCATGCACGGCATGTCGTCGTGCACCAGCGAATAGGCATGGATCAGCTCCACGGCGCAGGCCGCACGCAGCGCCGCGCGCGCATGACCGCCCACGGCCTCGCTGGCCGCAAGCACGAGCAGCGGACGCAGGCGTTTGCCGCCGTCGAGCACCGCATAGCGCATCGCCTCACCCAGGCCCTCGGGCGCATCGACGCCCACCCAGGATTCGAGCGCACGCTCGACCTGGGCCAGTCGCCCGTCCATCCAGGCGCGCAGGTCAAACGGCTGTGACTTTACTCGGGTGTCCATGTCTTGAGCAGGCCCTCGTCGAGCACTTTGATCTGACCATCGACGGCCTCCAGCCGCTCGCGGCAGTACTTGAGCAATTCGGCACCGCGCGCGTAAGCGGCTTGCAGCTGGTCCAGCGGCAGCTCACCGGCCTCGAGCCGCGCCACGAGCTGCTCGAGTTCCTGCACGGCCGCCTCGTAGTTGGCGGGCGTGCCGGATGCGGCAGAGGAGGTGGAAGCCTTGGGCATGAAGGGGTTCAGTTCGTGAAACGGCTATTTTAGGCGCTGGGCCCGTGTGCACCAGCGGTTCGGCGTCGTCGACGCACACAAAATCACCGCAGCAAGGTCTGAGGCGATTGCCCCGGGGTACAATCGCCGGTCTTCTTGGCCCGCGGCATCGTCCCGGGCCTGTTCATGTCCATGCGCCTCTGGGCGTACCTCCCTGTGGGGAGCTTTAGGTCAGGTCACCCATGTCTGATTTAAGTCTTCAACTGCAGCAGGCGCACAGCCAGTTACCCGTCAGCAGCTATTTCGACGAGGCGCTGTTCCAGCGTGAGCTGGACCTCCTGTTCAAACGCGGCCCGCGCTATGTGGGCCACACGGCCAGCGTGCCCGAGATCGGTGATTACCACACCCTGCCCCAGGAGCAGGGCGGGCGCTCGCTCGTGCGCACGCCCGAGGGCGTGCAGCTGATCTCCAACGTCTGCCGCCATCGCCAGGCCCTGATGTTGCAGGGCCGCGGCTCGCTGCAGCACAACCAGAAAGGCAGCGCGGGCGGCAACATCGTCTGCCCGCTGCACCGCTGGACCTACGCGTCCACGGGCGAGCTCATCGGTGCGCCGCATTTCGCACAGGACCCCTGCCTCAATCTCAAGAACTACCCCCTGCGCGAGTGGAACGGCCTGCTGTTCGAGGACAACGGCCGCGACATTGCCGCCGACCTGGCCGGCATGGGCCCGCGCGCGGAGCTCGACTTCTCCGGTTTCACGCTGGACCGCGTTGAGCTGCACGAGTGCAACTACAACTGGAAGACCTTCATCGAGGTCTACCTCGAGGACTACCACGTCGGCCCCTTCCACCCGGGCCTGGGCCGCTTCGTGACCTGCGAAGACCTGAACTGGGAGTTCAAGGAGCATTACTCGGTGCAGACGGTGGGCGTGTCCGAGGCCTTCGAGCGCCCGGGCTCGCCGACCTACCAGCGCTGGCACGAGGCCCTGCTCAAGTACCGCCAGGGCCGCAAGCCCGAGCGCGGCGCCATCTGGCTGACCTACTACCCGCACATCATGGTCGAGTGGTACCCCCACGTGCTCACCGTCTCGACGCTGCATCCGATCAGCGTCGACAAGACGCTGAACATGGTGGAGTTCTACTATCCCGAGGAAATCACCGCCTTCGAACGCGAATTCGTCGAGGCCCAGCAGGCCGCCTACATGGAAACCTGCATCGAGGACGACGAGATCGCCGAGCGCATGGACGCCGGGCGCAAGATCCTGCTGGCACGCGGGGACAACGAGGTCGGACCGTACCAGAGCCCCATGGAGGATGGCATGCAGCATTTCCATGAGTGGTATCGGAAGCGGATGGGGATGTGATTTCCCTTGTTGCCCTGGACCTTGTTCGCTTTCCTCGTGTTCTTTTCCCCTGACGGGGCACCTATCCTCCCCCCACT
>DNQP01000289.1:7334-14915 GCA_003500955.1 Curvibacter sp.
CCCTCCCCCCCGCCCCTCTCTGCCCCCCGCCGGGGGCAGAGAGGGGTGCCTCGATTTGGTTACTTGTCGCCGGCTGCGCTTCTACGGCGCGCGAGGTCGCGCGGCGTGTTTGCGTGCCTCGGCACGCAGGCGAGCGGTCGTAGAGAGCTCGCACAAACCTGCACGCCACCGCTGGCGGCTGCGCCAGCCAGTAACGAGACAGGAGGCCAGCGCAACCCCTCTTGTCTCGTTCACGGCAGGCTGTACGGCCGCCGTCGTTGGCGACCCAGTGCAGAGCCGTTCACTACGACCGCAGGAAAGCAGTCTTGGCTAACCTCAAACGGCGGCGACGCATCGTTTCATAGAAGCCTCTCAAGCAAGCCAAAGGCAAAATCCAGGCTCCCTTCTTTGCCCCCGGCGGGGGGCAAAGAAGGGCGGGGGGATGATTGGGGGGTTGTTAAAAACCTCACCAAAGAAAAAGCACAGAAGGAAGAAGACTGAATGCAAGCCCTCTGGATGGTCCTAGGCGCCTTCTTCTTCGCCACCATGGGCGTGGCCGTGAAGTACGCCTCGGCGTCCTTCAACACCTTCGAGCTCGTCTTCTACCGCGGCCTGATCAGCATCGCCTTCCTGGGCCTGGTGCTGCGCAGCCGCGGCGTGCAGCTGCGCACGGCCGTGCCCTTCATGCACGTCTGGCGCAGCATCGTGGGCGCGGCCTCGCTCACGGCCTGGTTCTATGCCATCGCCTGGCTGCCCCTGGCCACGGCCATGACGCTCAACTACATGAGCGGCATCTGGGTCTCGGCCTTCATCGTGGGCGGAGCCCTGCTCTACGGCAAGGCCGAGCGCCACGGGCCGCTGCTGGGCACGGTGCTGCTGGGCTTTGCGGGCGTGGTGCTCACGCTGCGCCCCACCATCGACCAGAACCAGCTCTTCGCCGGCCTGATCGGCCTGCTCTCGGGCATGAGCGCCTCGCTGGCCTATCTGCAGGTCACGGCGCTGGCGCGTGCCGGTGAGCCCGAGGGACGCACGGTGTTCTATTTCGCCGTCGGCACCGCCGTCACCGGCCTGCTGGGCATCCTCTGGGCTGGTTTCACGCCCTGGGAACAGATCCATTGGCAGGCCGCGGTCTGGCTGCTGCCCATCGGCATCCTGGCCTCGCTGGGCCAGTGGTGCATGACGCGCGCCTACAGCCGCGGCCAGACCCTCGTGGTGGCCAGCCTGCAATACTCGGGTATCGCCTTCGCCGCCTTCTACAGCCTGCTGCTCTTCGGCGACGACATGCCGCTGTCGGCCTGGCTGGGCATCGCCCTGATCGTCGCCAGCGGCGTGGCCGCGACCTTCCTGCGCCAACGCGCGATTCCCAACACCCCTGCCGAGGAACATTAGGGCCTGTTCAGTTCATTTCTCAAGATGCGTTGCGGATCAAAAAAGCCATGCGGTAGGCGCGGAGTCGCCGCCGGAGTAATCTCCGGCAAGACTACGCAACGCCCCGCATGGCTTTTTTGGCCGCAACCCGAAGGGAACGGGATGAAAACAGCGCCACTCGTTGTTGCACTCCTAGCCCAGGCGGCCAGCCTGGGCGTCGTCGCGCGCCTAGATTGGCGCTATTTTCATCCCGTTCGCACTTGAGAAATGAACTGAACAGGCCCTAACATGACCCATACCACCCTGATCAGCGCCGAGCAGCTCAAGCACCTGGTGCACGACCACCAGCCCCTGATGATCTTCGACTGCAGCTTCGAACTCATGAAACCGGCCGAAGGCGACCAGCAGTACGAGCGCATGCACATCGCGGGCGCGGTGCGCGCCAATCTCGACCGACACCTGAGCGCCAAGACCAAGGAGCAGGCCGTCAACGGTGGCCGCCATCCCCTGCCGCGACCCGAGGTCTTCGCGGCCTGGCTGGCCAGCGTGGGCTTTCAGCGCGATATGCAGGCCGTGGTCTACGACCGCCAGGGCGCCAACTACTGCGGGCGCCTGTGGTGGATGCTCAAATGGGTGGGCCATGAGAACGTGGCCGTGCTCGACGGCGGCCTGCAGGCCTGGGAAGCCGTCAACGGCCCGGTGGCCACCGGGCCCGACCAGCCGCGCGTGCCCTCGACTTACAAGGCGGGCGCGCCGCTGGCGCGACTGGCCAGCACCGAGGACGTGCTCAAGCACCTGGAGCTGCCCGACCAGACCCTGATCGACGCGCGCGCCCCGGCCCGCTACCGCGGTGAGGTCGAGCCCCTGGACCCGGTGGCGGGCCATATCCCTGGCGCGCTCAACCGGCCCTTCGGCGAAAACCTCGGGCCCGACGGCAGGTTCAAGGCGCCCGAGCAGCTCAAGGCCGAGTTCGAGGCCCTGCTCGGCGAGCGTCGCGCCTCCAGCGTCGTGCACCACTGCGGCAGCGGCGTGAGTGCCATCCCCAATCTGCTGGCCATGGAGATCGCCGGCCTGGGCCGCGGCGCGCTCTACGCGGGCAGCTGGAGCGAGTGGTGCGCCAGCCCCGAGCGGCCCGTGGCGCGCGGCTAGTCCATACTTGACTGCGGGGGTACGAGGGCCAGACTGGCCCGACGCCAGCGAGTCTGATAACTTCCGGTGATGAATCCGACCACGCTCCAGATCCTGGCGGCCGCCCTCTTCGCCATCGCCGTCCTTCACACCTTCTCGACCAAGATCTTCGAACGCCTGGCGCACAGCCA
This sequence comes from Curvibacter sp., assembly GCA_003500955.1. Classification (GTDB taxonomy): domain Bacteria; phylum Pseudomonadota; class Gammaproteobacteria; order Burkholderiales; family Burkholderiaceae_C; genus Hylemonella. Next base: position 10,001 of record DNQP01000289.1, read on the forward strand.
ACCGCGCCATGCAGGCCTGTGGCACCTGCTCGGCGAAGTCGAGGTCGTCTTCGGCTTCTGGGCCATGGTGCTCGTGGTGTGCATGTTCTTTCTCGCCGGCAAGCAGGAGACCACGGCCTACATCGACAGCCGCAACTACACCGAACCCATGTTCGTGTTCGTGATCATGGTGATCGCGGGCACCCGGGCCATCCTGCAGTTCGCGGGCCAATTGGTGCGTCTGGTGGCCAGCTTCATGCCCCTGCCGCGCGGCATGGCCATGTACTTCCTGGTGCTGGCCATGGTGCCGCTGCTGGGCTCCTTCATCACCGAGCCGGCGGCCATGACGCTGGCGGCGCTGATGCTGCGCGACACGCTGTTCAGCCAGCCGGTCTCGCGCGCCCTCAAGTACACGACGATCGGCGTGCTCTTCGTCAACATCTCCATCGGCGGCACGCTCACGCCCTTCGCCGCGCCACCGGTGCTGATGGTGGCCGCGACCTGGAACTGGGACCTGTGGTTCATGCTCAGCAACTTCGGCTGGAAGGCCGCGATCGCCGTGCTGATCAATGCCGGCTGCGCCACACTGCTGTTCCGCCAACAGCTGGGCCACATGGCACGCGCGCCCGAGGCCACGCCTGCCCAGACCGTGCCCCTGGGCGTGGTGCTGGTGCACCTGCTCTTCCTGCTGGGCGTGGTGGTGTTCGCACACCACCCGGCCGTCTTCATGGGCCTGTTCCTCTTCTTCATGGGCTACGCCACGGCCTATGCCCGCCACCAGGACCGCCTGATCCTGCGCGAGGGCCTGCTCGTGGCCTTCTTCCTGGGCGGCCTCGTGGTCCTCGGCGGCCAGCAGCAATGGTGGCTGCAACCCGTGCTCATGGGCATGGACAGCACCACGGTCTTCTTCGGAGCCACGGCGCTGACGGCCATCACCGACAACGCGGCCCTGACCTATCTGGGCTCGCTGGTCGAGGGCCTGAGCGACGAGTTCAAGGTGGCCCTGGTCGCCGGTGCGGTGACCGGCGGCGGCCTGACCGTCATTGCCAACGCGCCCAACCCGGCCGGCGTGTCCATCCTGCGCAGCAAGTTCGAGGACAACACCATCAACCCGCTGGGCCTGCTGATCGCCGCGCTGCCGCCGACCATCGTGTCGGTACTGGCTTTCCGCCTGCTCTGATCTGGGTGCATGATGGCGGCATGCAGGCACGCATCTCCGTCATCACCCTGGGCGTCGAGGACCTGGAACGCGCACTGCGCTTCTACCGCGACGGCCTGGGCTTCGCCACCGAGGGCATCGTCGGCGCAGAGTTCGAGCATGGTGCGGTGGTCTTCATCGACCTGCAGCACGGCCTCAAGCTCGCGCTCTGGCCGCGCAGCAGCCTGGCGCGCGACAGCGGGCTGGCGCTGACGCCACCCTGCCCCACGGGCCTCTCGCTGGGCCACAACGTGGCCTCGCGTGCCGAGGTGGATGCCGTGATGGAGAAAGCCGCCCATGCGGGCGCCACCATCGTCAAGCCCGCGCAGGTGACCTTCTGGGGTGGCTATGCCGGCTACTTCCAGGACCCGGACCAGCACCTCTGGGAAGTGGTGTGGAACCCGGCCTGGACGCCGGAAGGCGATTAGCGACCCAGGCGATCGTTCGGGCCGGCGTCGACCTGACGCGACTCGACGTCGATCACATCGTCGGCCGGGGTCGGGCGCGTGCCAGCGCCACCCGGATAGAAACGCTGCCATCGCGAGCGCTGCAGGAGGGTGAACACCAGCGGCTGCACGGGCCGCCCCGTCAGCTTGGCCCAGAGCGCGCGCACGCCCCACCAGGCCAGCAGCAGCAGGGCCGCCGCCAGCAGGCTGAGCAGGAAGACCAGGCCCATGAGCAGCAGCACGGTGCGCAGCAGGAAAGCGAAAAGCGTCTTGAGCATCTTGTCCAGGTTCATCGTGGGCACGTGGGTCCGTATGCAGCGCTTGCAAGAGGGCTGTACGTATCTTTACGCAGGGGCCCCCGCCATCAGCAGGCCCAGTGCGCGGCCCTGCACGAGCTGCAAGCCCTGCTGCTTCGCGTAGTCCGCGGCCGCCTCGGAAACCGGGGCCAGGCAGAGGTAGACGCCACGCGCGCCTTCGCGCTCGCAGGCCGCCTGCAGGGCCTTGAGCGTCTCGACACCATGGTTGACGGCCTTCCAGCGCCGGCAGCTCAGCAGGCTGCGCTGGCCCGCGCGCTCGATGCGCAGGTCCGCCCCCTCGCTCTCCAACGGCGTGACGGTGTAGCCTGCAGCGGTGTAGACCTGCGCCAGCGCCGCGGAAAAGTCGCGCCAGTTCATGGCGCCGGCGCGCTCCAGCGCCGCGTCGACCTGCGCCGCGCCGGGCGCCTGCCACTGGCGCCAGGCCGCGACGGCCGCCACGACCACGAAGGGGAAGGTGCCCAGCATCACCACCACCGCATAGTCCTGCGGCAGCAGGGCGAAGGCCACCAGGGACATGAGCACCGAGATCAGCAGGCTGATCCACCAGGGCGAACGCAAGAGCACTGCGAACAGCGAGCGCTCGTTCATCTTGAAACTGAAAGCCATGAGGTGTGCGGTTCCCGCCGCTAGTGTGTGTGTGTCAGGTTGCCGACCAGCAGCACGAGCACGATGCCCGACATCAGCCAGGCGATCTGCGTCAGCGTTTCGCGCAGGGCGAGGCGCTTCTGCAACTGGGGGATCAGGTCGGCCAGGGCCACGTAGATGAAGCTGCTGGACGCCACCACGAGGAAGAAGGTCAGGTAGTCGCGCAGCAGGTCGACCAGCCACCAGCCCACCAGGCCGCCCAGGGCCGTGATGGCACCGGCCAGCGTGACCTTGAGCAGCGCTGCCTTGCGCGTGCCGCTGCTCTCGCGCAGCACGGCCAGATCGCCCATGTGGTGGGGCACCTCGTGCGCCAGCACGGCCAGGGCCGCGATGAGGCCAAGCTGCAGGTCGGCCATGAAGGCCGAGGCGATCAGGATGCCGTCGCCAAAACAATGCACGCTGTCGCCCACCAGCACGGACCACCCCCCCGAAACGGTGCGCGGGCCATGGTCATGGCCGTGCCCCTGCGCGTGGCCATGGTCGTGAGCGTGTTCACGGTGGTCGTGCCCGCCGTGGACAGCCTCATGGTGGTGCTCATGGCCGTGGTGCCAGAGCTCGGCCTTGTCGAGCAGGAAGAAGAAGACCACGCCGATCAGCAGCGTGAGGAAGAGTTCGTGCGCGCCGAACTCGCTTTCGAAGGCCTCGGGCAGCAGGTGCAGAAAGGCCGTGCCCAGCAGGGCCCCGGCCGCCAGGCTGAGCATGTGCTGGGTGTAGCGCGCCAGCACGCCGAAGCTCAGGGCCGCGGCCAGCCAGACGCTACCGATGCCGGCCGTCAGCGTGCCGAGTAGGATCGCAAGAAGAGTCATGTTCCGATTCTCTCAGACGTGTCAAGGTGCTTCGGAACACGCAAGAAAAGGGCCGCCCGCAGGCGGCCCCGGCGTGCAGGCGCCTGTGGATCACACACCGTGGGCCTTGAACCATGCCAGGCAGCGCTTCCAGCCGTCCTCGGCGGCTTCCTTGCGGTAGCTGGGCCGGTAGTCGGCGTGGAAGGCGTGCGGGGCATCCTTGTAGACCACGAACTGCGAGGCCTTCGCGTTGGCGTTGCCAGCCGCCAGCGCGGCCTTCATCTTCTCGACACCGTCGAGCGGAATGCCGGTGTCGGCCTCGCCGTAGAGGCCCAGCACCGGGCCGTTGAGCTGGCCGGCGATGTCGATGGGGTTCCTGGGGGTGAGCTCGTTCTGCGCGCCCACGACACGGCCGTACCAGGCCACGCCGGCCTTGATGGACTTGCTGTGCGCGGTGTAGAGCCAGGTCTGGCGCCCGCCCCAGCAAAAGCCCGTGACACCCACGCGCTTGAGGTCACCGCCGTGGGCACCGGCCCAGGCCACCGTAGCGTCCAGGTCACCGGCGACCTGGGCGTCGGGCACCTTGGAGATCACTTCGGCGATCAACTTTGCGATCTCGCCGTAGCTCTGCGCATCGCCCTGGCGCACGAAGAGCTCGGGGGCGATGGCCAGGTAGCCCTCGCGCGCGAAACGGTGCGTGATGTCGGCGATGTGCTCGTGCACGCCGAAGATCTCGGACAGCACCAGCACCACGGGCAGGTTGGTCTTGCCCGCCGGCTGGGCACGGTAGGCCGGCATCTTGAAACCGTTCACATCGATCGTGACCTCGCCCACGGTCAGGCCCGTGGTCGGCGTCTTGATCGCGGTCTGCGCCACGATGGGCAGGGCCGACGCGGCAAAGCCCACCCCGAGCGCACTCTTGAGCGCGGTGCGGCGCGTGGCGCCAGCCTCGCTGCTCTGGCCGGGCAGCAGGGCCTTGAATTCGGTTTCCAGGTCGCGGTTCATCATGTGGGCTCCTCGTGCGGTCATGGGAAACCGCTGAGTCTAGCGATCCGGTGCGCGGCATCGCCGGTCTGGGGCTTGCCCCCTGAGCCCGGTCGGACTTCAGCGCGCCGCGGCGATCAGGTCCAGTTCGACCGTGGCGCCCTTGGGCAGCTGGTAGACGCCCACCGAGGTCCGCGTGTGCGCGCCGGCCGGCCCCAGGATCTGCTGCAGCAGACCCGAGGCGGCGTCGGCCACCTCGCTGTGCTGGGTGAAATCGGGGCTGCATTGCACATAGACCGTGAGCCGGAGGATCTGGCGCACATCGTTGAGGCTGCCGAGCTCGCGCTGCAGCAGGGCCAGCGCGCGCAGCGTGCAGATCTTGGCGGCCCGCTGCGCCTGCTCCAGCGCCACCTCGGCACCGGCGCGTCCGGTGACCACAACGGCGTTGCCGATGCGCGGCACCTGGCCGCTGAGGTAGAGGGTGTTGCCGTCGCGCAGCACGGGCACGTAGTTGCCACCGGCCTTGATCTCGCCGTCGGGCGCGAAGCCCAGGGCCTCGGC
>DNQP01000289.1:15292-22274 GCA_003500955.1 Curvibacter sp.
TCGACCTTGCCCTTGAGCTTGATCATCAGCGGGTTGCCCTTGCGGTCCACCGTCTTACCCGCAGGCACCTTGACCCAGCCTTCGCTGATGCAGTACTCCTCCACATCGTGGCGTTCCTTGCCGTTGAAGCGGATGCCCACCGGATGCTCGAAGACCGCCGCCACATAGTGCGGGCTCCTGGGGTCGATGGAGAGGTGGTCAGGGAGTTCGGGGCGCGGCGTCGCCGGGGAGGAGGTGCTGTCGTTCATGGGGCCGTATTGTGTCTCAAGCGTCCGCACCTCAGGCCGGCTGGGGGACGGCCGCCTTGGCCGCCGCCGCGATGTCCAGCGAACGCAGACGCAGGTCCGCGTCGTGGACGTCCGAGACCAGGATGAACTCGTCGGCCTGCGTGGCCTCGGCCAGCTGCTCGAAGCCCGCGCGCACCGTCTGCGGTCCACCGATCACGGCCACGGCCAGGAAGTCGGCGATGGCCGCGCGTTCCTGCACCTGCAGCGTGTCCATGTAGTGCGCCACCGGGCGCGGCAGCAGGCCGCGCTTGCCCGTGAGGATGCCCAGCACGCGCTGGTAGGTGCTGCTGGCCAGGTACTCGGCCTCTTCGTCGCTGGGCGCGGCGATCACGGGCACGCCGATGGCCACATAGGGCTGGGCCAGCGTGGCCGAAGGCTTGAAGCGCTTGCGGTAGAGCTCCAGCGCCTGCAGCAGGTAGCGCGGCGCGAAGTGCGAGGCAAAGGCATAGGGCAGACCCAGCTCGGCCGCGAGCTGGGCGGAGAACAGGCTCGACCCCAGCAACCAGATCGGCACATTCGTCCCCGCCCCCGGCGTGGCCACGAGGCGCTGGCCCGGCTGGGCCGGGCCCAGCAGGCGCTGCAGCTCCTGCACATCGCGCGGGAAATCGTCCTCGGTCTCCACGCGGTCGCGGCGCAGTGCGCGCATGGTCAACGGATCGGTGCCGGGCGCACGGCCCAGGCCCAGGTCGATGCGGCCCGGGTAGAGCTCGGCCAGGGTGCCGAAGGCTTCGGCCACCACCAGCGGCGCGTGGTTGGGCAGCATGACGCCGCCCGAGCCCACGCGGATGCGCTGCGTGCCGCCGGCGATATGGCCCACGAGCACGGCCGTGGCCGAGCTCGCCACGCCCGACATATTGTGGTGCTCAGCCAGCCAGTAGCGTTGGAAGCCCAAGCCTTCGGCGTGCTGCGCCGTGCGCAGGGCAATGCGCAGCGCATCGGCCACCGTGCCGCCCTCGCGCACGGCCACGAGGTCCAGCATGGACAGGGCGATATCGTTCAGGGATCTCATGGCATGATTTTGGGCCAGCGGCGATGACCTTGTCCGCGCAAGTGCATCCTGGCCACGCCACCATCGGCCCCCGCCCATCTCTTCATCCCTTTGAGCCCCAGTCCATGAACGCCTCAACCTCCCTGATCCTGCTCATCCCCTTCCTCGCCGGCGTCGGCATCCCGGTGCAGGCCGGCATCAACGGTCAGCTCGCGCTGCGCGTGGACAGCCCCATCATGGCGGCGCTGCTGTCCTTCGCGGCCGGCACGGTGGCCCTGCTCGCACTGGTGCTGGTGTTGCGCCTGTGGCCCTCGCCCGAGGCCTGGCGCGGGGTGCAGCCCTGGCACCTGATCGGCGGCCTGCTGGGCGCGGTCTTCATCGCCTCGACAGCCTTCAGCGCCAGCCGCATCGACGCCGTGCTCATGACGGCACTGGTGCTGGCTGGCCAGCTCACCACCGCCATGCTGCTGGACCATTTTGGCGCGCTGGGCTTCACCCAGAAGTCCATCTCGCTGGGCCGCGTCGGCGGCCTGGGTCTGATCTTCGCCGGCATCTGGCTGATCCGGCGCGGCTGAGTTCCGCCAGCCCTCAGGCCTGGGCCGGTCGCCGCTCGACCACGTCGACGCCGATGCCGTTGGGGTCGCGCACCGCAAAGTGCCGGTCGCCCCAGGGCTCGTCGCGCAGCTCCACCTCGATCGGCGTGCCCAGGCCGCGGATGCGGGCGTACTGCGCGTCCACATCGTCCACGTCGACGGTGATCCACATCCCCTGCCCCTGGAAGGCCGGGCGGTAGATCGGGGCCTGGAAGTCCAGCCCGGGCTTCATGAAGCCCAGCTCGCTCTCGCCCAGGCACAGCAGCACGAACCAGCCGCCCTCGCCTTCGTACAGCACCTGGCAGCCGAACAGGCGCACATAGAAATCGCGCGATTCCTGCACCTTCTCCGTCACCACCCCTGACCAGAATTTCATGGAAGCTCTCCTTGTTCAAGAAGAGCCCATGGTAGGCAGCACGGTCTCAGCGGTCTTGTAAAAAATCGACAGGCTGGCGCGCGTAGGCCGCCGGCGAGAGGCCAGCAAAGCGGCGGAACTCGTGGCTCATGTGGCTCTGGTCGCTGTAGCCCAGATCGGCCGCGAGCTCGGCCAGCGTCAGCGGGGACGCCGTGAGCCGCCGCGCCGCGCGCTGGAAGCGTGCGATGCGCGCATAGAGCTTGGGGCCCACGCCCACGTCGAGCTGGAACTGGCGCTCGAACTGGCGCAGGCTCTTGCCGTAGACCCGGGCCGCCTGCGCCACCGGCGTGCCGGTGATGGCGAGGCTGCGGATGGCCGCGTCGAGCTTCGAGGCAGACGGCGGACAAACCTGCAGGTGCCGTTCCAGAAGCACATCCAGCCGCGCGAACACCGGCCCCGCGGCCAGCTGCCCGGGCAGGTCCTGCAGATCGAAGGCCAGCAAACCCTGGGCCGACGCATGCGTGTCCGTGAGTTCGGTGGCGGCAGCGCGCAGGAAGTGCCGGCTCTGACCCGGGTGAAAGCGCACGCCGAGGTAATGCGCACCGGATGCGAGCGTCACCGACTGAGGCGCGGTCGTAGTGCCGTAGACCCAGGCCTGCGCCGAGGCGCCGTCGCCCGCCAACACCAGGTCCACGGAGCCGTCGGGGAGCACGGCCTGGCTGTCCTCGCGGTTGTGGCGGCTCAGCCAGTAGTGGCTGACATAGGGACGCAAGCGCGGGGCCGGCAGGGCGACAAGCAACGGATCGGAAGAGGCCATGGCCTGCGCAAGCCGCCAGCAGCCTCAGCCCTGGGGTGACTTGTAGCGCTGGTGCAGGATGCGCACGCGCTGCACATAAACCTGCGTCTCGGCGTAGGGCGGCACGCCCGCGTACTTCTGTACCGCATGCGGCCCGGCGTTGTAGGCCGCGGTGGCCAGGGTGATGTCGCTCTTGAAGCGCACCAGCATCTGCGCCAGGTAGCGCGCGCCGCCGTGGATGTTCTCGCGCGGATGGCGCGGGTTGGCCACGCCGAGCTCACGGGCCGTGGCCGGCATCAGCTGCATGAGTCCGATGGCGCCCTTGGGCGAGCGGGCGTTGACGTTGAAGCCCGACTCGGCATGGATCACGGCCCGCACCAGCGCCGGGTCCACGTTGTACAGGCGCGCGGCCTGCTCGATCTCGCTGGCGTAGGCGTCCCAGTACAGGCGCGTCACCTTCCAGTTGACCGTGGACTTGGGGTTGCAGGCATAGCAGCCGTAGTGCAGCACCACGTAGCGCTCGTGCGCCGGCGGCCGGTCCGAGAAAGACGTGGTGCCGTCGCTCGAGAGATAACGGTAGACCTTGGGGCTGGGCTTGGGCAGGTCCTGGGCTGGCGTGCCGGGCGTGGCCTCCTGCGCCTGGACCGAGCCCAGCAGCAGGCCCAGGCCGGCCAAGGCGGCGCCGGCGAGACGCGCCAGGTGCTTGCGAAATAGGGAACGGGCCGCCATGGATGTCGGGATGAGAACAGCTGCTGCGCCCGATTTTCCCGCCAAATCGCGCGCCTGACCAGCCGTACAGCGGCCGGAACCGGCCTCTTATCCGGGCTTGCGGGCCGCTGCCGGGCCCGGGGGCCATGCTCCCCCGCGCCGCGGGGCGGTCGCGTCGTGGGATCATCGGCATCCTTTGCCCTGCTTTCCCCCGATCGTCATGACCGACCGCCTGCTCCAACTCGCCAACACCCCATGGTCCGCGCCGCTGGTACGCCTGCTCGGCCTGCCCCAGCCCAAGCCGCTGCCGCGCAAGAGCAGCGCCACCACCCGGCAGGAACTGGCGGGCCGCCGCGTGCTGCTGAGTGCTCTGGACGACGCACCCGTGCCGGAGTTGCGCGCCTGGCTGCAGGCCCAGGGCGCCGTGCTCGACGCGGCCGATGCGCTGGACCTGGTCCTGCTCGATCTGCGTGGCCTCGACCACCCGGCCCAGCTGGGTCAGCTGCGCGTCCGTCTGCAGCCAGCCATGTCACGCCTGGCCCTCGGCGCCCGCGTGCTGGTGCTCGCGCCAGTGCAGGCCGGCAGCGCACCGGCCGCAGCGGCCGTGGCCGCGGTGGAAGGTTTCGTGCGTTCACTCGCCCAGGAAATCGGGCGCCGCGGCGCCACCGCCAACTTGCTGCTCGTGCCTACAGGTCTGGAAACTTCCGCCCTCGCGCCGCTGCTGGATTTCTTCGGCAGCGCCCGCTCGGCCTATGTCTCGGGCCAGGTGCTGCGCCTGCAAACAGCCACCTCTGCAGCCCCGACCTTTCCCTTGCTGCAAGGCCGCACGGCCCTGGTCACAGGTGCGGCAGGCGGCATCGGCGCGGCGACGGCACGGCGTCTGGCCGCCGACGGTGCGCACGTGATCTGCGTCGACGTGCAGGCGGCCGACGTGCCCCTGCAGCGTGTGGCCAACGAGATCAATGGCCAGGCCCTGGCGCTGGACATCACGGCGCCTGAGGCGCCCGCGCGCTTCGTCGCCGCCGCCCAGGCCCGCGGCGGCCTGGACGTGCTGGTCAACAACGCCGGCATCACGCGCGACCGCACCCTGGGCCGCATGACGGAGGCCGAGTGGGACAGCGTGCTGGCCGTGAACCTGCAATCCATCCTCGCCATCGACGCCGCGCTGGATGCTGCAAGCGCGCTGCGCCCCGGCGTCCGCGAAGTCTGCCTGGCCTCGATCAGCGGCATAGCGGGCAATGCCGGCCAGACCAACTACGCCGCCAGCAAGGCCGGCCTGATCGGCTATGTGCGCGCGCGCTCAGCGGAGTTGCAGGCATCGGGCGGCATGGTCAATGCCGTGGCCCCAGGTTTCATCGAAACCGCGATGACGCAGAAGATGCCCCTGATGGTGCGCGAAGCCGGTCGCCGTCTGAACGCGCTGAAACAAGGCGGCCTTCCCGAAGACGTGGCCGAGGCCATCGCCTTCCTCGCGCGGCCCGACGCCGCGGCGGTCAACGGGCAGGTGTTGCGGGTTTGCGGGCAGTCGCTGCTCGGGGCTTGAGTTAGCCTAAATACGAAGCCATGGACGAAATCGACGAAATCAGAGACAACTGCGATGGCGACATTACGATCCACACAAAGAATCCACAGATTCCTATTCTAGGTTTGCCAATACCGGCGGGAACCCTATGAATACTTGATTCCTTGATCATTTGTCCACGCATTTACACCTATTGTCCACAGCTATCCACAAGCTTGTCCACAGCAATTCATTTGCGTCGAATTTAGACCTACCTACAATCAAAACGCCTGATCAAAAAGGCGAAAGCCCCAACCGCTTGCAACGATTGAGGCTTTCTGATGCAACCAAGCCGTAACGGGCGTCTTTGAAAGGAGGTCTGCGTGTTTAGCAAACCGCACAAGTCAATAACGTAACTCGGTAGCGATGTAAATCCTACCAGAAGGGCTAGACGGAGTGTCTAGCCCTTTTTCTTTGCGTCGCTTTCTGCTCGGTCTTTAGAGACCGAGGGCGTTTTGACAGGCATAGCCACTCAATGCGCTTTATCCCAATTGGGTCCCACCCCCACCTCGGCCAGCAGCGGCACCTTGAGCTTGGCGACACCCGCCATGATCTTCGGGATCTCGCGGCGCAGCCAGTCGACCTCGCCTTCGGGCACCTCGAAGACCAGTTCGTCGTGCACCTGCAGCAGCAGGCGTGCCGGTAGATCTGCTGCCGTCAGTTTTTCTTGTAACTGCACCATCGCCACTTTGATGATGTCGGCACTGGATCCTTGAATTGGTGCATTTGCTGCCGCCCTAAGTTGTTTGGCTTCCATGCCACCCCGCCGGGCTACGTCGAGATCAATGTCCATTGGATCTTTGCCCAGCAATCGGCCTAATCCGTTGCGATCGAAATGGAAGGGCCGCCGCCGCCCTAACAGGGTTTCTACATAGCCTTTGCTGAGGGCAAGCCGCTCTTGTAGTTCCAGGAAGGTAAACACTTTCGAGTAGCGCTGTTTGTAACGGCTAAGGAAGTCTTTGGCCTCTGCTTGGCTGACGCCGGTTGAGCGTGCAAAGCGTTGGGCGCCCATGCCATAAATCACGCCGAAGTTGATTGTTTTGCCGAGTCGACGTTCATCAGAGCTGACTTCATCTTTGTCCAGCAGCAGCCTTGCGGTGAGAGCGTGCACGTCATCGCCATTGCGGAAGGCCTCTTGCAAAACCTCCTCTCCAGAGAGGTGGGTGAGGATGCGCAATTCGATCTGGGAGTAGTCAGCACTTAGTAGTTGCCAGTTCTCCTGGGGAAGAAAAGCCTTGCGGATACGCCGGCTGAATTCGGTGCGGATGGGGATGTTTTGCAGGTTGGGGTTGCTACTGCTCAGCCGGCCTGTTGCCGTAACCGCTTGGTTGAAATCGGTGTGCACCCTGCCCGTCTCTGATTCCACCAGCTGCGGCAAGGCATCCACGTAGGTGCTGCGTAATTTGCTCAGGATCCTGTGCTCAAGCACCAACGGCACCACGGGATGATCAGCTTCGAGTTTTTCCAGCACGTTGGCATCGGTGCTCCAGCCCGTTTTGGTGCGCCTAGATTTTTTGCGATCCAGCCCAAGTGTTTCGAATAGCAGTTCTCCCAATTGCTTGGGGGAGGCCAGATTGAAGTCCACTCCGGCTGCTTCTCGGGCTTGTTCTTCCAGACGCTCCAAGGTCTCACCCAGTTCAACGGAAAGTGTCTGTAAATAGGGCAGGGCGATGCGGATCCCGGTGGCTTCCATT
>DNQP01000240.1:0-667 GCA_003500955.1 Curvibacter sp.
CCCTAGTTCGCCGGGTTTCATGAACCGTCGCGGTGCGCGACGGTCAGCAGGCGGTCAGGCAGTGGTCCGGATTGGGTCAGAAACTTGTGAAGGAAGTCGCGCGGGCATACCCAGCGGCTACGCCGCGTACGCCGCCCTCAGCTCAGCGGCGGCGTGGCGCCGAGCACCTCGTCGATCACCGTGTGCCCTTCGGCCACGCGCAGCGCGCCGGCCAGGCGCAGCGGGCGCATGCCATCGGCGATGGCCTGGCGCTTGAGCGCATCGATGTTCGGCTCGCGGCTGACCTTTTCCTTGAAGGCCTCGGTGACCGTGAGCAGCTCGTACAGACCCATGCGCCCCGCAAAGCCCGTCATGCGGCAGTCCACGCAACCCACGGGTTTGAAGGGCTTGTAGCCACCGCTGATGTTCCAGGGCTTGACCACCTCGGCCAGCTGCTCCTTGGTGGCGGCCTCGTCGCGCACCTTGCACTGCTTGCACAGGGTACGCACCAGACGCTGGGCCAGCACGCCCAGCACCGTGGCATTGAGCAGGTAGGGCGGCACACCGAGCTCCATCAGGCGCGTGATGGCCGAGGGCGCGTCGTTGGTGTGCAGTGTGGAGAAGACCAGGTGGCCCGTCAGCGCGGCCTGCACGGCCATCTCCGCGGTTTCCAGGTCACGGATCTCGC
>DNQP01000240.1:970-4839 GCA_003500955.1 Curvibacter sp.
GCGGTTTCCAGGTCACGGATCTCGCCGACCATGATGATGTCCGGGTCCTGGCGCATCAGCGCGCGCAGGCCCTGGGCAAAGTTGAAGTCCAGCTGCGGCTGCACCTGGGTCTGGTTGAAGGCCGGCTCGATCATCTCGATCGGGTCTTCCACCGTGCTGACGTTGACCTCTTCCGTCGCCACACGCTTGAGCGTGGAGTACAGGGTGGTGGTCTTGCCCGAACCCGTGGGCCCGGTCACAAGGATGATGCCGTGCGGGCGCTTGACCAGCTGCTCCCAGCGCACGGCGTCGTGCGGCGGGAAACCCAGCTCGTCCAGGCTCTTGACGGCGTTGTCCGGGTCGAAGATACGCATCACCATCTTCTCGCCGAAGGCCGTGGGCAGCGTGGAAATCCGCATTTCCACCTCGTCGCCCGAGGGATTGCGTGTCTTGATGCGGCCGTCCTGCGGGCGACGCTTCTCGATCACGTCCATGCGGCCCAGCAGCTTGATGCGCGCCGTCATGGCGTTGAGCACGCCCATGGGCATCTGGTAGACCGGATGCAGCACGCCGTCGATGCGGAAGCGGATCACACCCTGCTCGCGCCGAGGCTCCAGGTGGATGTCACTGGCGCGCTGGTCGAAGGCGTACTGCCAGAGCCAGTCCACCACCTGCACCACGCTCTGGTCGTTGGCGTCGAGCTGCTTGTTGCTCTTGCCCAGCTCGACCAGCTGCTCGAAGCTCGCGCCGCCGGAGTTGCCCCCCGACTTCATGGCCGAACGCACCGACTTGGCCAGGGCGAAGAACTCGGCGGTGTAGCGGTGGATCTCGCCCGGGCTGGCGACCACGCGGCGCACACTGCGGCGCGTCTGGCGCTCGACCTCGGCCACCCAGTCGCTGACATAGGGCTCGGCCGTGGCCACCACCACCTCGTTCGGCAGCACCTGCACCGGCAGCACCTTGTGGCGTTCGGCATAGGCCGCACTCATGGTGTCGGCGACCTTGCCCACGTCCACCTTGAGCGGGTCGATGCGCAGGTAGTCCAGGCCGGCACGGCCGGCCAGCCACTGGGTCAGCAGCTCCACGTCCAGCGCCTTGTTGTCGCTGGCGCGCCGCATCGAGACATTGGCCAGGCGCAGCAGCGGATGCTGGGCGCTTTCGGCCTGGGCGCAGCGGGCGATGGTGCGCTGCGCCTCCTCCTCGCTGATCACGCCATCGGCCTGCATCCACTCGACCAGCAGGCGCCAGCTCAGCGGCCCCAGGTGCTCGGACTTGGACAGGCTGCGGGGTTTCAGCTGGGCGCTCATGGAGGGCAAGAGTTAGAGATCGACGATCGGTTTGAAGCCGCGCAACCACTTGGGCGCGGGCAGACCCCAGCGAGTCTGGATGATTTCCGCGCGCTCGGCAAGCACGGCGCGCGCCGGACGCTGCACCGTGCGCTGCGCCAGCACCACGGTGTTGCCTTCGCGCGTCGGCTTGAAGGCCCAGATGGCCTCGCGGCCGAAGACCGCCGCGATCTTGTCCACGCTCTTGGCGTAGCTGGACGAACGGCCGAAGAGGTTGACAGTCATGCAGCCCTCGTCGGTCAGCAGGCCACGGCAATCGGCATAGAACTCCGGGCTGTCAAGCACGGGCGCGGCAGCCTCGCGGTCATAGAGATCCACCTGCAGCGCGTCCACCGTGCCGAACCACGGCGGCTTGCGGATCTCCTCGGCCGCGTCGGCGAGGATGACCTGCATCTTCGCCGTGTCCGCCGGCAGCTTGAACCAGCCGCGGCAGGCGTGCAGCACCCCCGGGTTGAGCTCGATGGCCGTGGTCTTCATGCGCAGCACCTTGGCACAGAACTTGGTCAGCGAACCGGCCCCCAGGCCCAGCTGCAGGGCCTGGCGCTTCGGCACGGTGTCGGGCTCGACGAACAGCGTCCAGGCCATCATGCGCTCGATGTACTCGTGGACCAGACGCGTCGGGTCCCGCGTGTCCATGGAGCCCTGGATCCAGATCGAATCGAGGTGCAGGTGACGGATAGGGCCTTCGTCGGAGAACTGGACGTCGGGGAGTTGGATTTTCTGCTTGCTCAAGGTAGGGGGATTATCCCCGCCTGCACCGCCGCCTCGCGCCAGGCCGCGAGCTTGCGCTCGAAGCTCCAGCTGGCGTTGGCCGGGCTGGTGGACGGGAGCTGCACCAGCGGGAAATGCGCAACGCCGAGCGCGGTCCGCACCGCCCTGGCATGCCGGAAACTCTCACCCCCGTTGTGCACGATCAGCCGCAGTTGGGGGCAACGGTCGCGCAAGGCGGTAAAGTCGTTGACCACCGGATGACGGATCGCGCTGTCCAGGCTGCCCGCACGCTCGCAACTGGCGTAAACGTCCCAGATACCCAGGCCGCGGCCCAGCACCCAGGCGCAGCGTTCGCCATAGCGATCACGGGCAGGCAGGGCATCGCCCGGCCACAAGGCTTGCAGGATGCCCCAGAAGTGGTTCTGAGCATGGGCGTAGTACTGCTGCAGCTGCAAGGACTGGACACCGGGGAAGCTGCCCAGGATCAGCAGGCGGGTCCCCTCGTCTACGACGGGCGGCAGACCCAATAGCCGCGTTGACATGCCATCTCTCCAAACCTCAATCAATCACAGCTAGAATTTTCTCGTCCCGATGTATACAACGACCGTTGGGGCCAGGAAACAAGTTTAAAAATTTCGCTCAAGGGAGTTTCTGATGCGTTTACTTCTGCTGGCATACATTGCCCTCACCAGCCTACTTAGCGGCTGCGCCACCTCACCACTTTCCGCCCCTGCAGTTGAACTCAAGCGCGGGGATCGTGTAGGAATACTCGTTGAAACCAGTGATACCCTGACCCACACGCATGTTGGTACGACGGTGTTCAACAATTTCAGCACACCATATCCCTATGACATGGCCTTGAAGTCCAAGGTCTATCAAACGGTTGAGAACACCGTCAAGGCCGCCGGGCTGCAAGCCGTCAATCTGTCCGCCGCAGGCGTCGGCTCGTCGGATCTGTCGGGGCTTATCGAATCGTCCGGTAACCAATGGAGAACTGGTCCAGGTAAAGAGGCTGCGCTGACCCGGCTTAAAAGTGACCTGAACCTTAGGGCTGTCGTCATCATCCGAACAGCGCGCGCACTGGCCATGGTGGAATGCTCTGGTGGCCCCTGCAACTTCAGGTATGTGAATGAGCCAGGCCTGTTCACGCGCAGCGTTTTTGGCCCTACTCGCTACTTCGCTGTCGCTGCTTACCAGTGGAATCTTTATTCACTGGATCCTGTCGCGGATCTTGCCAGGGTCAAGCCGCTGGTCGATACGGTTTACCTCCCATCGACACCGCTGAGAGGGTTCAAGGATCCAGCTGACTTCAAGAAGCTGACTGCCGACGAACTCGCCCCTGTTTTGGAGGGCATTCTGGAATCAGTCCAGACCGCGGCGACGGTCGCTGTGCAGTCCCTCAACGTGAAATAAGGCGCGGGACTAGTGGTCGACTTTTCTCAAAAACTGATTCAAACCAGCTTGGGCATTCGAAGTCGTCGTACGAACTAGTTCTCCGATATCTATCCCCCGCAACTCGGCCAACACCTGCGCGATCCGCGGCAGCTCGCCGGGCTCGTTGCGGCCCTGCGGTACGCCTCGTGCGCGCGCTTCGGCCGTGGTGTACAGCCAGTGCGGCGGCATGTCAGGCGCATCGGTCTCCAGCACGATGGCTTCGAGCGGCAGCTCGATGGCCAGCTTGCGCAGATGGCTGGCGCGTTCGTAGCTCAGCGCGCCGCCGAAGCCGAGCTTGAACCCCAGGTCGATGAAGGCCTGGGCCTGCTGCAGGCTGCCGTTGAAGGCGTGGGCGATGCCGCGCCAGCGGTGGCCGCCCGCGCCCGTCCCGGGCGCCGC
>DNQP01000280.1:0-5024 GCA_003500955.1 Curvibacter sp.
CGCCCGACTCGCTCCTTTTCGCCGGCCTCACCCGCGGCCAGCGGGTGCGTGCCCGTGCTCAGCAGGGCCAGGCGAGCCACGCGCTGCGGCGCCAGACGCATGACTTCCAGCGCCACGCGTCCGCCCATGGAATGGCCGGCCACGGAGAAACGGTCGGTGGGCGCCTCGTCCAGCACCTGCTGGGCCATGGCGGTCAGTGAGTCGCGCAGGCCCCAGGCCGGGATGATGCAGTTCGCCTGCGCCTTCAGCGCCGCGACCTGCGGGGCCCAGACCGCGGCATCGCAGTTGAGGCCGGGCAGGAGCATGAGGGTCGTGGACATGGTCAGAAGACCTCCGTGTCGACTTCGCGGTTGCTCTGCTCGCTGTAGCGGTTGCCCACCACCGTCTGCGGGTTGATCACGGCCTCCGCCCGGGCCATGAGCGCGGGTGTGAGCTGCACCTTCGCAGCCCCGAGGTTCTCGGCCAGATGGTCGACGCTCGTGGTGCCGAAGAGGGGGATGATGTGCGGCGCCTTGTTCAGCAGCCAGGCCAGGGCCAGCTGGGCCGGGGTGCAACCGGCCTCCTGCGCCACGGCCTCGTAGGCCGCCAAGAGTTTGAGGTTGCCCGCGTAGTTGGCCGGCTCGAAGCGCGGCATGCCCCGGCGGATGTCCTTGGCGTCCAGGGCCTGCACATCGCGCAGCCGGCCCGTCAGGAAACCGCGCGCCACGGGACTGAAGGCGACGAAGGCGATGCCCAACTCCTGGCAGGTCTGCAGCACGGCGATCTCGGGGTTGCGCGTCCACAGCGAATACTCGGTCTGCACAGCGGCCAGCGGGTGCACGGCATGGGCCTTGCGTATCGTGGCGGCCGACACCTCACTCAGGCCGATGGTGCGCACATGGCCGCGCTCGACCAGGCGCGAGAGTTCGCCCACGCTGTCCTCGATGGGCACCTTCTTGTCCCAGCGGTGCAGGTAATAGAGGTCGATCACATCGGTGCCCAGGCGGCGCAGGCTGTCTTCGCAGTTCTTGCGGATGGCCTCGGGCCGGCCGTCGATCACGCGCACGAGCTTGCCGTCGCCGGCCACGTCCACGCCGGCCATGCCACCCTTGCTCGCCAGGGTGATACGGCTGCGATGGGCCTTGAGCACACGCCCCACCAGGATCTCGTTGGCGCCGAAGCCATACAGTGCCGCGGTATCGAACATCGTGACACCGGCATCCAGCGCCGCCAGCAGCAGGCGTTCACTGTGCTCGGGTGCCGGCGGCTGACCGTAGGCATGGCTCAGGCTCATGCAGCCCAGGCTGAGCGCGGAGACGCTGAAGGGGCCGATTTTTCTGTCTTGCATGGTTGGACTCCGTGGTGGCGACGCAAGAGGGGGTCAGAGCACATCGCCGCTGTGCGACGAGTGATCCGACCCCCTCTTGCTTTGGGTCATCGCAGGATTGTGCCGTCTCAGGCCAGCTGCTGCTCAAGCTGATGGAGAACTTGGTAGCAGGGCAGCACCTGGGCCACGCTGGCGTTGGGCTCGCGGCCTTCGCGGATGGCGGCGAAGAACTCGCGGTCCTGCAGCTCGATGCCGTTCATGGAGACGTCCACCTTGCTCACGTCGATCTTCTCGTCCTTGCCGTTGTACAGGTCGTCGTAGCGCGCGATATAGGTCGCCGTGTCGCCGATGTAGCGGAAGAAGGTGCCCAGCGGGCCGTCGTTGTTGAAAGAGAGCGACAGCGTGCAGATGGCGCCGTTAGCGGCCTTGAGCTGGATGCTCATGTCCATGGCGATGCCCAGATTCGGATGGATCGGGCCCTGGATGGCGTTGGCCTTCACGATGGGGCTGCCAGCCTGGTAGGCGAACAGGTCCACGGTGTGGGCCGCGTGGTGCCACAGCAGGTGATCGGTCCAGCTGCGCGGCTGGCCCAGCGCGTTCATATTGGTGCGACGGAAGAAATAGGTCTGCACATCCATCTGCTGGATGTTGAACTCGCCGGCCTGAATCTTCTTGTGCACAAACTGGTGGCTGGGGTTGAAGCGGCGTGTGTGGCCGCACATGGCCACCAGGCCCTTCTTCTTCTGCAGCGCGACGACTTCCTCGCCCTCCTTCAGCACATCGCACAGCGGGATTTCCACCTGCACGTGCTTGCCGGCTTCGAGACAGGCCTTGGCCTGCGCGGCGTGCATCTGCGTGGGCGTGCACAGGATGACGGCATCCACTTCCTTGAGCGCCAGGCTGTCTTCCAGCTTGGTGGTGACGTGCCCGATACCGTACTTGTCGGCCACTTCCTTGGTCTTCTCCAGGTCACGGCTGATCAGGGAGACAACTTGCACGTCTTGGATGTTCCTGATGCCGTCCAGGTGCTTGATGCCGAAGGCACCGGCGCCGGCGAGTGCGACTTTGATGGTCATGGTGTATTCCTTGGTTCTGAAATCACTGGTTCTCAAGGACCAGGTGGCCCACCGCCGTGTTGGACGCAGGCACGTGGTAGAAGCGGTGCGCGACCTTGGGCGCCTTGCCCTTGCCGGCCACGTCGCTCATAGCGCCACGGGCGATCAGCCACATCACGAGCTCGATGCCCTCGCTGCCGGCCTCGCGCACGTAGTCGATGTGCGGCTTGTTGGCCAGGGTCTCGGGGCTGGCGATCATCTCGTCGAGGAAGGCGTTGTCCCATTCCTTGTTGATCAGGCCGGCACGCGGGCCCTGCAGCTGGTGGCTCATGCCGCCCGTGCCCCAGATCTGCACATTGAGCGGCTCGTCATAGGACTCGATGGCCTTGCGGATGGCCTTGCCGAGCTCCAGGCAGCGGCGGCCGCTGGGCACCGGGTACTGCACCACGTTGACGGCGAAGGGGATCACCGGGCAGGGCCACTCGAACTTCTCCTTTGAGGGCGTGCCGCAGACCAGGGACAGGGGCACGGTCAGGCCATGGTCCACGTCCATCTTGTTGACGATGGTGAGGTCGAAGTCCTGCTGGATGACCGACTGCGCGATGTGCGCTGCCAGCGCCGGATGGCCCTGGACCTTGGGCACGGGGCGCGGGCCCCAGCCCTCGTCCGCGGGCTGGTACTCGGCCGCGGTGCCGATCGCGAAGGTGGGAATCATCTCCAGGCTGAAGGCCGTGGCGTGGTCGTTGTAGACCAGGAAGATGACGTCGGGCTTGTTCTGCTGGAACCACTGCTTGGACGGCTCGTAGCCGGCGAACAGCGGCTGCCAGTAGGGTTCGTGGGTCTTGCCCAGGTCGATGGCCGCGCCGATGGCGGGCACGTGGGAGGTGTAGACGGAGGAAGTGATCTTGGCCATGTCGTTTTCCTAAACGGAGGGGTCAGAGCACAATTTGCTGCGCAAATTCGTGGTCCGACCCGCCTGGTTATATGGAGGGGTCAGAGCACAATTTGCGACGCAAATTCGTGATCTGACCCGCTTGCATCAGAGAAGCTTGCCCGAGCCGTGGCCCTGGGGCTGGTTCTGCGGCTGGGCCGTGCCGTTTTCGCCGGCGTAGCGGTTGCCTTCGGGGGAGCGGCCGCCCTTGATCATCATGTCGCGGTATTCCTCTTCGGTCATGCCCGTCATGGAGCCCGCCATCTGCTGGAAGCTCTTGCCATGCGTGGCGCCGAGCTTGGCCAGGAAGTAGATGTTGCCGCCCAGGGAAATCGCCTTGTTCAGATCGGCGTTGAGCACGGCCTGCTTCTGCTCTTCCGTCATGGGCCACTCGTCCAGGTACTTGCGCTGGTCGGCCTTGAAACGCTCGCGGTTCTCGGCCTTCATCAGGCTCATGCAGAACTGGTTGAGCCAGTAGCCCTTGCGGCTCTGCTCGGCGTCGAAGATGGTCGTGCCGGGCACGTCCAGATAGGGTTTCTCGAGCGACATGGTGTTCTCCTAGTCAGTTGAGGACAGAGCAGATTTGCCATGCAAATCCTGGTCTGTCCCGCAAAATCATTTGCATTCCTCGGGCCAGTAAAGGCGCATGGGATTGTCCACCAGCAGCTTCTTCTGCAGCTCGGCCGTGGGCGCGATGTGGGGGATGAAGTCCACCAGCAGGCCGTCGTCGGGCATGTGGTCCTTGAGGTTGGGATGTGGCCAGTCGGTGCCCCAGAGCACGCGGTCGGGGAACTCCTCGACGATCTTGCGGGCGAAGGGCACTACATCCTTGTACGCATTCTGCTCGGCGTTGAGCGCCTTGGGGCCGGCCACCGAAAGCCGCTCGGGACAGCTCACCTTGCTCCACACGTTCTTGTGCTCGCGCATGAACTTCAGGAAGAGCGCGAACTCGGGCCCGTCTACGGGCTTGCTCACGTCAGGGCGGCCCATGTGGTCCACGACCACGGTGGTGGGCAGGGCGGTGAAGAAGTCCCAGAGCTCGGGCAGGTCCACGGCCTCGAAGTAGATCACCACATGCCAGCCCAGCTTGGCGATGCGACCGGCAATCTCCATCAGCTCGTCCTTGGGCGTGAAGTCCACCAGGCGCTTGACGAAGTTGAAGCGCACGCCGCGCACGCCGGCGGCGTGCAGCTGCTGCAGCTCCTCGTCCGTCACGCTGCGCCTGACCGTGGCCACGCCGCGCGCCTTGCCGTTGGACGACAGGCAGGCATCCACGAGAGCGCGGTTGTCGGCACCGTGGCAGGTGGCTTGCACGATGACGTTGCGCGCGAAGCCCAGGTGATCACGCAGGGCGAAGAGCTGCGCCTTGCTCGCATCGCAGGGCGTGTACTTGCGCTCGGGCGCGTAGGGGAACTCGGCGCCCGGGCCGAAGACGTGGCAGTGCGCGTCGACGGCGCCCGCGGGCAGCGTGAAGCGCGGCTTGCTCGGGCCGGTGTACCAGTCCAGCCAGCCGGCAGTCTTCTCGAAAGGTCCTGTGGTGGGTTTGCTCATGGGAATGCTCAGTCGATGTACTTCAGGCCCAGCTTTTCCAGCGGCTCGCGGAACTTGTACATGTCCAGGCCCAGCACGCCCGAAGCCAGCTTGGCGCGCTTCTCGCCTTCAAAGGACTCGCGCGCCGCGGCGGCATCGGCCACCTTCTGCGCATCGGCAGCGTTGACCACGACCACGCCGT
>DNQP01000280.1:5227-5675 GCA_003500955.1 Curvibacter sp.
TCATATCGAGGCCCAGCACGCCGCTGGCGAGCTTGGCGCGCTTTTCGCCTTCAAAGCTCTCGCGCTTTTGGGCGGCGGCCAGCGTCTCGGCCGCGCGGGCGGCGGGCACACACACCACGCCGTCGTCGTCGGCCACGATGGCGTCGCCCGGGTTGACGATCATGCCGGCGCAGACCACGGGAATGTTGACCGATCCCAGCGTGGCCTTGATCGTGCCCTTGGCGCTGATGGCGCGGCTCCAGACCGGGAAGTCCATGGCCTTGAGCTCGGCGATGTCGCGGCAGCCGCCATCGATGATCAGCCCTTTGGCGCCGCGCGCCTTGAAGCTGGTCGCCAGCAGGTCGCCGAAGAAACCGTCGGTGTTGGGCGAAGAAAGCGCGGCCACGACGATGTCACCGGGCTGGATCTGCTCGGCCACCACGTGCAGCATCCAGTTGTCACCGGGGTG
>DNQP01000188.1:0-131 GCA_003500955.1 Curvibacter sp.
CCCAACGAGCTACCAGGCTGCTCCATCGCGCGGTAATCCAGCATTATAGCCTAATTTATTCGGCCTTCGGTGCTTCGGTTTCGGCGGGGCGGTCCACCAGCTCGACGAGCGCCATGGGCGCGTTGTCGCCG
>DNQP01000188.1:431-974 GCA_003500955.1 Curvibacter sp.
GAGCGCCATGGGCGCGTTGTCGCCGACGCGGAAACCCATCTTGAGGATGCGGGTGTAGCCACCCGGGCGGGTCTTGAAGCGCGGGCCCAGGTCGTTGAACAGCTTGGTCACGCTGTCGCGGCTGCGAAGGCGGTCAAAAGCCAGGCGGCGGTTGGCCAGCGTGGGCTCCTTGGCCAGGGTGATCATGGGCTCGACGACGCGGCGCAGTTCCTTGGCCTTGGGGACCGTGGTCTTGATGACCTCGTGCTCGATGAGCGAGTTCATCATGTTGCGCAGCATGGCGAGGCGGTGCTCGCTGGTGCGGTTGAGTTTACGGAGACCGTGTCCGTGACGCATGGTGCTTTCCTTTCTTTATATGAACAGGCAGCCGTATCAGGTACTGCCCGGTGCACCCAGCCCTCAAGGGCTGGTTTCGGTAGACGACCCGCACGAAGCGGGCCGCGATTTTAAATCAACGCTTTTCGAGCGCGGCCGGCGGCCAGTTCTCGAGCTTCATGCCCAGGGTCAGGCCGCGCGAAGCCAGCACTTCCTTGATCTCGTTGA
>DNQP01000188.1:1285-3899 GCA_003500955.1 Curvibacter sp.
TGATCTCGT
Organism: Curvibacter sp.; assembly: GCA_003500955.1. Taxonomy (GTDB): domain Bacteria; phylum Pseudomonadota; class Gammaproteobacteria; order Burkholderiales; family Burkholderiaceae_C; genus Hylemonella. The sequence goes on from DNQP01000188.1 coordinate 1,295, forward strand.
TGAGCGACTTGCGACCCAGGTTGGGGGTCTTGAGCAGTTCGTTCTCGGAGCGCTGGATCAGGTCGCCGATGTAATAGATGTTCTCGGCCTTCAGGCAGTTGGCCGAGCGCACGGTCAGTTCGAGCTCGTCGACCGGACGCAGCAGGATCGGGTCGAATTGGCTGCCGCTGCGCGGTGCCGGTGCGTCGAAGGCGGCAAGTTCGCTGCCTTCCAGCTGGGCGAAGACGGCCAGCTGCTCGACCAGGATCTTGGCCGAGGCGCGCACAGCGTCTTCAGCGGTGATGGCGCCGTTGGTCTCGATCTCGATGATCAGCTTGTCCAGGTCGGTACGCTGCTCGACGCGGGCGCTCTCGACGGTGTAGCTCACGCGCTTGACCGGCGAGTACGATGCGTCCAGTACGATGCGGCCGATGGACTTGGACGGCTCGTCGCCATGGCGGCGCAGCGTGCCCGGCACGTAACCGCGGCCCTTCTCGACCTTGATCTGCATGTCGAGCTTGCCGCCCGCCGACAGCGTGGCGATGGCGTGCTCGGGGTTGATGATCTCGACGTCGTGCGGGGTCTGGATGTCACCGGCGGTGACCACACCCTCGCCGTCCTTGCGCAGGCTCAGCGTGACTTCGTCGCGGTTATGCAGCTTGAAGACCACCCCCTTGAGGTTCAGCAGGATGTTGACCACATCCTCCTGCACGCCGTCGATCGACGAGTACTCGTGCAGCACGCCGGCAATGGTCACTTCGGTGGCCGCGTAACCCGGCATCGACGACAGCAGGACGCGACGCAGCGCGTTGCCCAGCGTGTGGCCATAGCCACGCTCAAACGGCTCCAGCGCCACCTTGGCGCGGTTCGGGCCGAGTTGTTCGACGTTGATTGCTTTGGGTTTCAGCAGACTGGTTTGCATGCAGACTTCCTGTCAATACCCCCGGCTCGTTACACCGGTAAGGCTGGTGAAGCGCCTGACCGGGATGCCTCCCGGCCAGGGACGAAAACTCCAAGGACGAGGTTGCATCGCAACCTCGTTTTCGCCTTGTTTACCTCGAGTACAACTCGACGATCAGCGATTCGTTGATATCGGACCCAAATTCGTCGCGGTCAGGAACCTTCTTGAAGGTGCCTTCGGCCTTGTCGATGTTCACTTCCACCCAGGCCGGCATGCCGACCTGCTGTGCCAGTTGCAGCGCCTCGACGACGCGGTTCTGCTTCTTGGACTTCTCGCGCACGGCGATCACGTCCCCCGCCTTGACCGAGTAGGACGGGATGTTGACGGCCTTGCCGTTCACGGTGATGGCCTTGTGCGACACCAGCTGGCGCGCTTCGGCGCGCGTCGAGCCGAAGCCCATGCGGTACACCACGTTGTCCAGACGGGACTCCAGCAGGCCGAGGAGGTTGGAGCCGGAGTTGCCTTTGCGGCGGCTGGCTTCCTCGAAGTAGCGGCGGAACTGACGCTCCAGCACGCCGTACATGCGCTTGACCTTCTGCTTCTCACGCAGCTGCAGACCGAAGTCCGAGGTGCGGGCGCCGGAAATGCGGCCGTGCTGACCGGGCTTGGAGTCGAACTTGGCCTTGTCGCTGATCGAGCGGCGTGCGCTCTTCAGGAACAGATCGGTGCCTTCGCGGCGGGAAAGTTTGGCCTTGGGGCCGAGATTGCGTGCCACTTGATCTTCCTTCTCTGTCAACTGCCGCGGTATTCACCGCGGGAGCCACCGGCGTGCGCCGGTGGCGGTGGGCTTGGTTTAACGAAAACTGTGGTGCAGCGTCGCGATCAGATGCGACGGCGCTTCTGCGGACGGCAGCCGTTGTGCGGCACCGGGGTCACGTCAGAAATCAGGTTGATGCGAATGCCCAGGGCAGCCAGCGCACGCACCGAGGACTCACGACCGGGGCCGGGGCCCTTGATCTCGACGTCCAGGTTCTTGATGCCCTGCTCCATGGCAGCGCGGCCGGCCACTTCGGACGCCACCTGGGCGGCGAAGGGGGTGGACTTGCGCGAGCCCTTGAAGCCCTGGCCACCGGAGGAGGCCCAGGACAAGGCGTTGCCCTGGCGGTCGGTAATGGTGATGATCGTGTTGTTGAAGGAGGCGTGCACGTGGGCGACACCGTCAGCCACGTTCTTGCGAACCTTCTTGCGCACACGCTGCGCGGCATTATTGGCGGGAGCTTTAGCCATGGTGATCTTTCAATGCCAGATTATTTCTTCAGTGCGGCGGCGCCCTTGCGCGGACCCTTGCGGGTACGGGCATTGGTGCGCGTACGCTGGCCGCGCATGGGCAGGCCACGGCGGTGACGGAAACCGCGGTAGCAGCCGATGTCCATCAGTCGCTTGATGTTCATCGTGGTTTCACGGCGCAGGTCACCCTCGATGGTGATCCCGGCGATCTGGTCGCGGATCTTTTCCAGGTCGGCGTCGGTCAGATCCTTCACCTTCTTGGAGTAAGCGATGCCGCAGGCCTCGCAGATCTTGCGGGCGCGCGTGCGACCGATGCCAAAGATGGCGGTCAAGCCGATCTCAGCGTGCTTGTGCGGCGGAATGTTGATGCCAGCAATACGTGCCATGTGCGTCCTCTAATACTCTTTGATCAACCCTGGCGCTGCTTGTGGCGCGGGT
>DNQP01000060.1:0-5260 GCA_003500955.1 Curvibacter sp.
ATCCGGTTCCAAGCCGAGGCGGGTTAGCCGGCCTGGCCGCGCCTCAGACCTGCTGCCCCTGTTCTTCGACGCCCAAGATGTTCGCCTACCTGTGCCTGGGCACCCGTGATCTGAACGCGGCCATCGTGTTCTACGACGCGACTCTGGCTCCGCTCGGATTGCAACGGTTTGCCTCGCCGGGTGCGCAGGAGATCTCGGGCTGGGCTGGCTGGCGCTTGACCGACGATCCCGACGGCTTGGGGCCTGCACTGTGGATCTGCACGCCCTTCAACGGCCAACCGGCCTCGGTGGGCAACGGCACCATGGTGGCCCTGCAGGCAGCGAGCTGGGCTGCCGTCCAGACCTTTCACGCCGCGGCACTGCAGCACGGCGGCAGTAGTGAGGGCGAGCCCGGTCTGCGGCCGCACTACGCGCCGGACTTCTACGCCGCCTATGTGCGTGATCCGGATGGCAACAAGTTGGCCGCCGTATGTCGAGGCCGCACGCATGCGCGCTAGCAAGGGCGACGGGTGGAGGTTATGGCTCGCTGGGCGCAGTTGACCCTCCAGCCCGGGGATGCTGCGCTTCGGGCCCTGCGCGACCACTGGCGCTGGCGTTCTCGGTCCTCATGGACAGCATCGGCGGCGCCGCCCAGGCCGGCCCGCAGCGGCGCGCCCGTCTCAAGAAACTGGCCACCCAGCTTGGCATCCAGCGTGAGGCCCTGCCGCGTCGCAGCGCCGTGATCGACCGCGGCCTCCATGCCCTGATGCCCTCGACGCAGAAGACCAACTACGCCGCCGCAGGGCGCGCCAGTGTGTACCGGGATTTGCATCCTGAGACGCGGGTCGGTGCGCTGAATGAAAGGCTGCCGGTGGCAGCCTTTTTTGTTGCCCGTGCTGGACGACTATGCGCCTTAGGCGTATAGTTGCGCCATGCTCACGGTTGTCGAAAGCCCGATCTTTCAGCGCCTGTGGCCTCGGTACTGGGACGAAGATGAACGCGCTGAGTTCGCTTCCTTCATCGCTGTCAACCCGGAAGCTGGTGCGGTGATACGCGGCTCTGGCGGCGTACGCAAAGTGCGGTGGGCGAGGGAAGGTACTGGCAAGTCGGGTGGTGTGCGCATCGTCTATCTCACCCGGAACGAAGCTGGCGAGGTTTACCTGCTCACCCTGTATGCCAAGTCGACAACGGAGAACATTTCTCTCGACACACTCAAGGAGATCCGCCGTGCCCTCGAAATCTAAAAAACTGAGTCCTGCCGAAATTGCTGCGTTCGAGGCGACGCGGGATCTTGGCGCCGAGATACTGCAATCCATCCGGGACATGCAGGCCGGCAAGGGCAAGGTCGTGGTCTCTTCGGCCGCCGAGGCGCGTGAAGCCACGGGCTTGTCCCAGTCGCAGTTTGCCAGCTTGCTGGGTGTCTCCGTGCGGACCCTGCAAGGCTGGGAGCAGGGGCGCAAGCAGCCCAGTGGCGCGGCGCGCACTTTGCTGGCCATCGCCAGTACCAATCCCAAGGCGGTGCTGGCGGTGGCGGGGAAGTGATGTTGAGGCCGTTCTCTAAGCGGCTGATAGTTGCTATGCCAAATGTCGAGTCGGGCAAAAGGCAAGTCCTGACTATGGGTTGACCACGGCACGTCACGCAAGGTATGAGATGAAGAAACTTCTGGTCGGAACTTTGAAGTTCGTCGCAGCTTGCTCCGGCCCGGCCTGCGTTGCGTACTCGATTGATCGTCTAGAGCGATACATGGAGCTGGGCATGCAATCGCCAGATGCGATCTACACGGTACTGGTGCACAACCACGGGCTACACAGGTACATCACCGAGGCACAAGACCAGGAAATCCGTTTCTTCTTTGTGCTTGGAGTGTTATTGATGCCGGTGCTGTTCGCCATCGCCATCTTCGATATTCGGAGGAAGCGAGCGCTTCAGAGTGGCGGCGCTTGACAATGCGCTCTAACTCCGACGTTGAAGCTGCGCAATAAGAAAGGGCTGCACGAGGCAGCCCTTTTTTGATGTGGCGAAACGCTCAATGCGACCGCATCTTCGCCCGCAACCTCGCGATCGACTGGCTGTGCAGCTGGCACACCCGTGATTCGGTGACACCGAGCACGGCGGCGATTTCCTTGAGGTTCATGTCCTGCTCGTAGTACATGCTCATGATGTACTGCTCGCGCTCGGGCAGGGCCTTGATGGCGTTCACGAGGGCGCCGCGCAGGCGCTGGTTGCGCAGCAGCTGCATGGGGTCGGCGTCGTTGTCGACCATGTGGCGGTCGAGGAAGCCGTCTTCGCCTTCGCCGCTGCCCGTCATGTCTTCCAGGTACACGAGCTGCGTGCCCTTGACCTTGTAGAGCAGGGCCTGGTACTCGGCCAGGTCCAGGCCCAGTTCGGCGGCGATCTCGCTCTCGCTGGGTGAGCGGCCGAGCTTGTGCTCCAGGCGCGTGAGCGCGCTTTCGATCTCTTTCTGGCTCTTGCGTGAGCCGCGGCTCATCCAGTCGTTCTCGCGCAGTTCGTCGATCATGGCGCCGCGGATGCGCTGGGTCGCAAAGGTCTCGAACTGCACGCCCTGGTTGGCCTCGAAGCGCGTGAGCGCTTCCGACAGGCCGATCAGGCCGACCTGGATCAGGTCGTCGACCTGGATGCTGGGCGGCAGCTTGGCCATCATGTGGTGGGCCAGGCGGCGCACGAGCGGCGAGTACTGCCGGATCAGGGCGTCGCGGTCGAGCTGGCCTTTGGCGGTGTACATCAGTAACTCCTCGCCGCACGCTGCGCCGTGTGGGCGGCCGCCGGCGGTGTCCAGCGCGTGGGCAGCAGGGCGTGCTCCAGCGTGCGCAGCGCCAGGCGCTGCATCTCTTCGGCCTGGCTGGGGCAGACCGTCAGCGCCGGCACTTCGCAGGCCAGGAAGTCGCGCGCGCAGTCCTGCAGGTTGCGGGCCAGGCTGTGGCCGGAAACGCGGGTGGCGAGGGCGGGGTTGTCCATCACGGAGACGATGGTAGGCCGAAGTTTGCCCAGGTTCAACAGCTGCTTGAGCGCGTGGTAGGCGCTGAGCATGGCGGCCTCCTGCGACGAAAGGCTGAGCAGGGGCGAGAGGCTGCTGCCCTGGAAGCTACGCGCAAGTTCGTGCGCCGGGGCGTAGAGCAGGATGAGCTCGTGGCCATGGAAGATCTCGGCCAGGCGGCGCGCGCGTTCGGCGCTGGCCTGGGCCGGCGTACCCGGCTGGGGCGTGCCCAGCGCGGTCAGGCCCAGGGCGGCGGGCACGATGGGCCAGTCCTGCGTGCCGGGGCCGAGGTCGGCGGCGCCGGCGCTGTCGTCGAGCAGCTGCTGCAGGCCCGGGGCCTGCGCGGTTTCGCGCACATGCGCATCCAGCACCACCAGGGGGTAGTCGAGCGCGGTCCAGGCGGCGCAGAGCTGCCACAGCAGCGGCAGTTCGCTTTGGCGGTCGCCATGGCCGGCCAAGGCCACGATGCGTGGCGCCTGTTCGGCGGCCAGTCCGGCCAAGCCGGCGGCCTGGTGGCTGCTGTCGGCGTCAAGCATGCAGGCGTCCCGGGGCGTGGGTGCTGGTGGCGCCGGCCTGGGCGAAGTACAGGCCCAGCTCGTCCATCTGCGGGTCATGGGCCGACTTGCCGGCGGAGCGCATGGACAGGCGCACCAGCTGGGCGGCGTCGGCGCGCTCCCAGTCTTCGGGCACGCGCTGGCCGCTGCTCACGCCGCGCAGCACCAGGTGGTTGCGGATCACGGTGTCGAGCGCGGGGCCGATCTTCACGGCCTCGTCGATCTTGGTCAGCACGGCCTGCTTGGCGCCGAAGTTGGCCACGGCCTCGTCCTGCGTGTCGCCATGGCTGGCGGCGTTGAGCACCAGCAGGCGCTTGATCTGCGGCAGGTCCAGCACGTCGAGGATGTCGCGCTTGCGCGGATCGCGCGGCGCCACACCGGTGGTGTCGATGATGACCATCTTGCGGTTGCTCAGCAGGCCCAGCAGGTCCTGCAGCGCGGCGCGGTCGTGCGCCATGTGGGCCACCACGCCCAGCATGCGGCCGTAGGCGCGCAGCTGCTCGTGCGCGCCGATGCGGTAGCTGTCCAGGGTGATCAGGCCCACGCTGCCGGCGCCGTGCGTGCGCGCGCACAGCGCAGCCAGCTTGGCGGCGGTGGTGGTCTTGCCCACGCCCGTGGTGCCCACCAGCGCGAAGACACCGCCTTCGTCCTTGAGCGCGGCGCTGCCGGCGTCGGTCTTGATGTTGCGCGTGAGGATGCCCAGCAGCCACTGCATGGCCTCGGCGGGGCTGGCGTCGTCGGGCATCATGCTGAGCACGGCGCGGGCCAGCGCGGGCGAGTAGCCGCTGCGGATGAGCTTGAGCGTGAGGTTGGCGCGGATCGGGCTCTGCTTGGTCTGGCCCAGCCAGGCCAGGGTGCTGAAGCGTTCCTCGATCATCTCCTTCATGGCGCTGAGTTCGTTGACCAGACCCTGGGAGACGGCGGCCGGCGCGGCGGCGGCTGCCGGTGCAGGCGCCGGAGCGACGGGCTGCGGCACGGCGATGGGCGCGGCCTTGCGCGCGGGCGGCGCGCTCTCGGGGTCCGGCGGGATGATCTCGTAGGCCGGGCGCGGCGCGGCGGCCTTGGCCTGTTCACGGGCTTCGGCGCGGCGTTGCAGCATGCGTTCGCGGACATAGTCCTGGAAGGACAGGGTGCTCATGGCCAGCTGGGCGGCGTCCTCTTCCACCGGGGCCTGGGCTGCGGCGCGCAGGACGGCAGGGCTGGGCGCGGGCGTGGGCTTCATACGCGGAGCGGGGGCCTGTGCGGCGGCCTGTGCCGCGGGTGCGGCCACCTGCTCCAGCGTGGCCAGGCTGTCCTCGCTCGCGGCCATCACCTCGACACCCTGCGGGGTCTGGCGGTTGGAGAGGATCAGCGTGCCGTCACCGAAGGCGAGGCGGGCCTTGGCCAGGGCCTCGCGGGCGGTGGGGGCGGTGAAGCGTTGGATGTTCATGATGCGGCGCCTCGCAGGATCGGTCCGATGCGGATGGAGTGGGTTTCAGGAATTTCGCTGTGCGCCAGCACCTGCAGGCGTGGCGCGGCGCGGCGCACGAGGCGCGCGACGGAATTGCGGATGGTGTCGGGCACCAGCAGGCAGGGCGGCACGCCGGTTTCTTCCTGCTTCATGGCCACGTCGGCGGCGCTGCGCGTGAGCATGTCCGCCACGCCCGGGTCCAGCGCGGGACCGCTGGCGTTGCCCAGGGCCTGCACCAGCGCCCGGCCGCCGTGGCGCTTGAGGCCTTCCACGGCCAGTTC
>DNQP01000060.1:5558-8838 GCA_003500955.1 Curvibacter sp.
CGATGGCGATGACGTTGAGTTCCTTGGACGGGCCGTAGATCTGCTGCACGATGGCCGGCGACAGCGACACGCGCACGCGCTTGGCCAGTTCCACGGGGTCGGTGATGGTCGGCGCGTGCTCGGCCAGGGTCTCGATGATGGTGCGGATGTCGCGGATGTGCACCGATTCCTCCAGCAGCAGCTGCAGGACTTTCTGGAACACGGCGATCGGGACCATCTTGGGCACGACTTCTTCGATGAGCTTGGGGGCCTGCTTGGCCACGTGCTCGACCAGCTGTTGGGTTTCGGTGCGGCTGAGCAGCTTGGCGGCGTGGACCTGCATCAAGTGTGACAAATGGGTCGCCATCACGGTCTCGGAATCAACGACGGTAAAGCCGGCCATTTGGGCCGCTTCCTTCTGCCGTTCCTCGATCCAGTGCGCGGGCAGGCCGAAGGCCGGGTCGGTGGTGGCGGTGCCGATCAGCGGGGTGGTGATGCCGCCTGGGTTGATGGCCAGGTACATGCCGGGGAAGGCCTCGCCCTCGCCCACGACCACGCCGCGCAGGCTGATGCGGTAGCCGCTGGGCTTGAGTTCGAGGTTGTCGCGCACGTGCACGGGCGGCGGCAGGAAGCCCACCTCCTGCGCGAACTTGCGGCGTACGCCCTTGATGCGTGTGAGCAGGTCGCCCGAGCGGTTCTTGTCCACCAGGCTGATCAGGCGGTAGCCCAGCTCCAGGCCGAGCTGGTCCACGGGCTGCAGGTCGTCCCAGCTGGCTTCGCCGTCGCCCGCGGGAACTGCCGGCGCGGCGGCGGCTTCCTCGCTGGGTTCGGGTTGGTGGGCCAGTACCCAGGCGGTGTAGCCGATCAGGCCGGCGATCGAAAGGAAGACCAGGTTGGGCATGCCGGGGATCAGGCCCAGGATGGCCAGCACGCCGGCGGTGATGGCCAGGGCGCGCGGCGAGGTGAACATCTGGGTCGCGATCTGCTTGCCCAGGTCCTGCTCCTTGCCCACGCGCGAGACCACCATGGCCGCGGCCACCGAGATCAGCAGGCCCGGGATCTGCGCGACCAGCGCGTCGCCCACGGCCAGCAGGATGTAGCTGTTGGCAGCCTGGCCGGCGGAGAGGCCGTGCTGCGCCATGCCGACGGCGAAGCCGCCGATGATGTTGATGAAGAGGATCAGGATGCCGGCGATGGCGTCGCCACGCACGAACTTGGAGGCGCCGTCCATGGAGCCGAAGAAGTCGGCCTCTTCGCTGACTTCGAGGCGGCGGCGCTTGGCTTCCTTCTCGTCGATGATGCCGGCCGAGAGGTCGGCGTCCACGGCCATCTGCTTGCCGGGCATGGCGTCCAGGGCGAAACGTGCCGAGACTTCGGCGATGCGCTCCGCACCCTTGGTCACGACCACGAAGTTGATCACCACGAGGATGGCGAACACGATCAGGCCGACCGCGAAGTTGCCGCCGATCAGGAAGTGGCCGAAGGCCTCGATCACCGCGCCGGCCGCGCCCGGACCGGTGTGGCCTTCGAGCAGCACCACGCGGGTGGAGGCCACGTTGAGCGAGAGGCGCAGCAGTGTGGTCAGCAGCAGCACGGCCGGGAAGGCCGCGAAGTCCAGCGGCTTGAGCATATGGGCCGCGACCATCATCACCATCAGCGCGATGGCAATGTTGAAAGTGAACAGGATGTCGAGCAGCCAGGGCGGCAGCGGCAGCACCATCATGGCCAGCACGGCGATGACGAGCACGGGCGCGGCGATGCCCGGGAGCAGGGCGGCATGGCGCCCGAAGCGCTGTTGCAGGGTCTGGTTGAGCGGGTTCATGCGGCGCTAGGGGTGGGTTGGGCCATGGGTGGGGCCTTGCGTTCGTGCGGGTCCAGGCCGGGCGGCACCTGCGGTTGCGGCGGCTCGCCGGGCATGGGGCCATGGCCTTGCATGGCGGCGCGCAGGCGGTAGATGTAGGCCAGCACCTGGGCCACGGCGGTGTAGAGGCTGGCGGGGATGTCCTGGTCAAGCTCGGCGTGGGCGTAGAGCGCGCGCGCCAGCACGGGCGACTGCAGCACCGGCACCTCGTGCGCCTTGGCCACGTCGCGGATCTTGAGGGCCAGCAGGTCGGCGCCCTTGGAGATCACGCGCGGCGCGGCCATGGTCTTCTCGTCGTACTTGATGGCCACGGCGTAGTGCGTGGGGTTCATCAGGATGAAGTCGGCCTTGGGCACGGACTGCACGCTCTTGCGCTGGGCGATCTCGCGCGCCTTCTGGCGGCGCTGGCCCTTCATCTGCGGGTTGCCCTCGGATTCCTTGTGCTCGTCGCGCATTTCCTTGAGCGACATCTTGAGCTCGGACTTGTGCAGGAAGAGCTGCAGCGGCACGTCGATCAGCGCCACCAGCAGGATGACGGCCAGCAGTAGGCCGCAGCCGGCGATCAGCCAGTCGAACATCTGCGCCAGCGCGCTCACCGAAGGCTGCATCACCAGCGCGGCCACCGAGGGCAGGGTGGAGTAGATGAAGGCTGCGGCGAGCAGGAGGATGAAGAAGGCGATGAAGCCGAGCTTGACCGTCTCGGCCAGCTTCTTCTTGGAGAACAGTCCCTTGAAGCCTTGCAGGGGATCGAGTCGCGTGAGGTCCGGCATGATGGGCTTGGTGCTCAGCACCCAGCCGCCCGAGGCCAGCGTGCCCAGCACGGCGGCAACGCTCACGATGGCGGCGAAGATCAGGCAGCCGATCAAGCCGGTCAGGGCCATGAGCTGCAGACGCTCGACCATGGTGCCCGCTTCAAGCACGGTGTCGGCGTTGAAGGAGAGCTGCTGCATGAAGGCGAGCCGGAGTTCGCCGAACATGCGCGGGGCCAGCACCATCAGCGCCACCGCGCCGCCGCCCAGCACCGCCAGGTGTCCGAGGTCGCGCGAGCGCGCAACCTGGCCATCCTCTTTCGCCCGCTGCAGCTTGCGCGGCGAGGCGGGTAGATTGCGGTCCTGACTGCTGGATTCCATGATGGCGCGACACTGAAGTTCACGCCATTGTCGGCCCGGGGTGTCCGGGCTAAAGGAGGAAAAGCCGGGTGTTTCCGGCTTTCATCTGCCCTGTTCACAGAGGGCAGAAAAGGCTCAGAAACCGAGGCTTGCGAGCAGGTCGTCGACCTGGGACTGGCTGGTCACGACGTCACCCGAGGTGGCGGGGTCGACCACGGGGCCCGACAGCACGACATCGTCCACGCTCAGCGGGGCGGCGGCCGATGCAGGACTGCTGACGCGGGCCTGGGCTTCAGGCGGAGCGGTCTGGATCAGCAGCTCGACCAGCTGG
>DNQP01000024.1 GCA_003500955.1 Curvibacter sp.
CGAACTGCGCCAGGATGGCGTTGCCGAAGGTTTCGGCCGTGATGCCGGTGCCATCGGAGATGAAGAAAACGGTGCGGTTGGGCATGGTGACAGTCCGGCGCTGGGGCCGGAAAATGTTATCGAGTTACATGAGCGGGGATCGGCGGTTTCATCAGCCCGGGCTTAGAATTCCGGCTGGGCCCTTTCAGGCCTCCACCCCGAATTCTTCCATGACCCGCACCGCCCTACGAGAACAAGAGCAAAGGCTGGCCGTCGGCATGGGCGCAAGCGGCATCGTGCCCGCTGGCGCAATCCGGTTTTTAAACTCTGGAGCTTTCCCATGTCTGCACTTTTCAGCCCGACCGCCCTGGTCGTACCGTTTGAAAACCTGAGAATGAGTGACGTCGAGGCGGTAGGCGGCAAGAACGCCAGCCTCGGCGAAATGATCTCGCAGCTGCCCCAGGGCGTGCGCGTGCCCACGGGCTTCGCCACCACGGCCCACGCCTTCCGCGAGTTCCTCAAGCACGGCGGCCTGGCCGAGCGCATCAACGCCAAGCTCGACGCGCTGGACACCGAGGACGTGCGTGCCCTGGCCGCCGTCGGCGCCGAAATCCGCGCCATGGTCGAGGCCCAGCCTTTCCCGGCCGACCTGGAAAAGGCCATCCGCGACGAATTCGCCAAGCTCTCGGCCGGCAACCCGCAGGCCTCGTTTGCGGTGCGCTCCTCCGCCACCGCCGAAGACCTGCCCGACGCGTCGTTCGCCGGCCAGCAGGAAACCTTCCTGAACGTCGTCGGCATCGATGAAGTGCTGCACAAGATGAAGGAGGTCTTCGCCTCGCTCTATAACGACCGTGCCATCAGCTACCGCGTGCACAAGGGCTTCGCCCATGCCGACGTGGCCCTCTCCGCTGGCGTGCAGCGCATGGTGCGCTCCGACCTGGGCGCCGCTGGCGTGATGTTCACCATCGACACCGAGTCCGGCTTTGAGGACGTGGTCTTCATCACCTCCAGCTACGGTCTGGGCGAGACGGTGGTGCAGGGCGCCGTGAACCCGGACGAGTTTTACGTCCACAAGCCCATGCTCAAGGCCGGCAAGAAGGCCGTGGTGCGCCGCAACCTGGGCTCCAAGCTGATCCAGATGGTTTTCTCCACGCCCGAAGAGAAGAAGGCCGGCGGCAAGCTGGTCAAGACCATCGATGTGCCCACCGAGCAGCGCAACCGCTATTCGCTGACCGACGCCGACGTCGAGCAGCTTGCCAAGTACGCGTTGGTCATCGAGCAGCACTATGGCCGCCCCATGGACATCGAGTGGGGCAAGGACGGTACCGACGGCCAGCTCTACATCCTGCAGGCCCGCCCCGAGACCGTGAAAAGCCAGGCCGGCAACACCGCCGAGATGCGCTACAAGCTCAAGGGCCAGAGTGCCGTGCTGGCCGAAGGCCGCGCCATCGGCCAGAAGATCGGCACCGGCCCCGTGCGTCTGGTGCACAACGTCAGCGAGATGGACAAAGTCCAGCCCGGTGACGTGCTGGTCACCGACATGACCGACCCCAACTGGGAACCCGTGATGAAGCGCGCCAGCGCCATCGTCACCAACCGCGGCGGGCGCACCTGCCACGCGGCCATCATCGCGCGCGAACTGGGCATCCCGGCCGTGGTCGGCTGCGGCGACGCGACCGAGACGCTCAAGGACGGCACCCTCGTCACCGTCAGTTGCGCCGAAGGCGACACTGGCCGCATCTACGACGGCCTGCTCGAGATGGAAGTGACCGAGGTGCAGCGCGGTGCCATGCCCGACATCGACGTCAAGATCACCATGAACATCGGCAACCCGCAGCTGGCCTTCGACTTCGCCCAGCTGCCCAACGCCGGTGTCGGCCTGGCCCGCCTGGAGTTCGTGATCAACAACAACATCGGTGTGCACCCCAAGGCCATCCTGGAGTACCCGAACATCGACGCCGACCTGAAGAAGGCCGTCGAGTCCGTGGCCCGTGGCCACGCCTCGCCGCGTGCCTTCTACGTCGACAAGGTGACCGAAGGCGTGGCGACCATCGCCGCCGCCTTCTGGCCCAAGCCGGTCATCGTGCGCCTGTCGGACTTCAAGTCCAACGAGTACCGCAAGCTCATCGGCGGCAGCCGCTACGAGCCCGAGGAAGAGAACCCCATGCTGGGTTTCCGCGGCGCGGCGCGTTATTTGTCCGCCGACTTTGCCGAGTCCTTCGCCATGGAGTGCGAGGCCATGAAGCGTGTGCGTGACGAGATGGGCCTGAGCAACGTCGAGCTCATGGTGCCCTTCGTGCGCACCCTGGGCCAGGCCAAGAAGGTCATCGACCTGCTGGCCAAGCACGGCTTGAAGCGCGGCGAGAACGGCCTGAAGATCGTCATGATGTGCGAGGTGCCGAGCAACGCCATCCTGGCCGACCAGTTCCTCGAATACTTCGACGGCTTCTCCATCGGCTCCAATGACCTGACCCAGCTCACCCTGGGCCTGGATCGCGACTCCGGCATGGAACTGCTGGCCGCCGATTTCGACGAGCGCGACCCGGCCGTGGAAGCCATGGTCGAGCGCGCGATCACGGCCTGCCGCAAGCAGAACAAGTACGTGGGCATCTGCGGCCAGGGTCCCAGCGACCACCCGGACTTCGCCAAGTGGCTGGTGGAGAAGGGCATCACGTCCCTGTCGCTCAACCCCGACTCGGTGGTGGAGACCTGGCAGAAGCTGGCCCGCTGAGGCATCAAGGACACGCGCACCACCCATCAGCTGCGGCTGAAGCAAGGGGCCGATTCCGCAAGGGATCGGCCCCTTGTGCATGGTGGCCCGGGAAAACCCTGACAGGACTTGCCCGTGACTGTCGGCATTTAGACGACGCTTGTAAGACAGCGGTAAGAGCCAAAACCAAAATGACCGGAACCTTAAAGCTGACCCGATGCTGACCGCCTCCCTTTACATCAAGTTGATCGCTGAAATCGCCCTGCTGGCCCTCGCTGGCCAGTGGCTGCTGGGCCTGCTGGCGGGCGCCAAGAAGGAGCAGAACATTTTCTACAAGCTGCTCCAGACCATCGGCAGCCCTTTCGTACGCATCGCCCGTCTGCTGACGCCGCGGCTGGTGCTGGACCGCCATGTGCCGCTGGTGGCCTTCCTCCTGCTGGTCTGCCTTTGGCTGGCCGCAACCATTTACAAGATCCAGACCTGTGTCCAGATCGGTGTGGAACTCTGCAAATGAACCAGACGCTCTCTTATCTTTTCCTCAAGCTGCAGGCCATGGCCCTGCTGGTGTTCAACCGCAAGGCCGACGCCCTGGTGCGCTTTGATGCGATGCTGGCGCTACGCCCGGCCGATTTCTATGCCCTGGCCAGCCGTGCCCATGTGCTGGCCCAGCTGGGGCGCCGGGCCGATGCCCTGGTCGCGCAGGAGCAGTTGAGCGCCTTGCATCCTGACAACCTTGCAGCCTGGTTCAACCTGGGCTACATGCTGGAAGAAGCTGGCGAGCACGCGCGTGCCGAGGCCGCGTTCCGCCGTGTCATTGAAATCGATCCCAAGATGGACCGCGCCTGGTATGGCCTGGCGCTCGTTCTGATCCAGGCGCGCCGCTTCGACGAAGCGGTCGCTGCCCTGAAGAAGAACACGGAATTGCAGCCCATGAGCCCGTTCGGCTGGTACCAGCTGGCGCGGGTTCATGTCGACCGGCACGAGCCCGAGGAGGCGGTGAAGATCATTCGCCACCTCAAGGGCTTCGAGCCCAAAGTGGCCGCCCAGCTGGAGCGCGAGACAGGCTTGCTTGCAAGCCGTGCCTCGCAGCCCAGCTGAGCGGGTACTTGATGGCCCTGGCGTGAGCTGGGGACAGATAACGATAAGCCGCAACCCGGCTGCAGGCCACGAGGAGACAAGTGGCGGTTGTGTATTGCCCGCGAGGGTGACTTTGTTGGAGGTAGGTAAACATGCAGTTGACCGAAAGCCACCGCCAGTATTGGCGGAAGAACCTCAATATCACGGCGATCCTGCTGGTGATATGGTTCGTCGTGACCTATGTCGTGAGCTATTTCGCTCGTGACCTCAGCTTTAGCTTCTTTGGCTGGCCGTTCAGCTTCTGGATGGCCGCGCAGGGTTCGCTGATCATCTATGTGGTGATCATCGGCTTCTATGCGCGTTACATGAACAAGCTGGACATCGAGCACGGTGTCCAGGAAACGGAGGAATAAGCCATGGCTGGAATGTTTGGTTCCGACGCCGGCGGGCCGTCTAACGCGGCTGCCAATGCGGCATTCAAGAAAAACCTGAACAAGGTCTACACCTGGTACACGGGCGGCTTCATCGTGTTCGTGGTGGCGCTGGCCATCCTCGAGCAGTTGGGCCTGCCGCGCCAATGGATCGGCTTCATCTTCCTGCTGGCCACCATCGGTCTGTATGCCGGCATCGGCATCATGAGCCGCACCACCGACGCCGCAGAGTACTACGTGGCCGGTCGTCGTGTGCCCGCCGTCTACAACGGCATGGCCACGGGCGCTGACTGGATGTCGGCGGCCTCCTTCATCGGTATGGCCGGTACCCTGTACCTGAGCGGCTACGGCGGCCTCGCGTTCATCATGGGCTGGACCGGCGGCTACTGCCTG
>DNQP01000008.1 GCA_003500955.1 Curvibacter sp.
CAGACGCCAGGTGTCTACGCTGCGCAGGCTGGCCACCTGCAGGGCCAGCTCGGTGCCCGGCGGGTAGCGCTCAGGCTGGCTGGCCAGCAGGCTGGCGATCTGCACGAACACGCTGAGCGGGTCCTGGGTGCCCGGGCTCAGGGCCACGTTGGGCGCGCCCTCGCTGAAGCGCAGCTGGGCCTGCGGGTGATCGAACTCGGTGACCCGCTCACGCCGGTAACGGTCGGTGAAGCGTTGCGGCTGCAGGCCCTCGGCGGTGATGCGGCCGCGGCTGCCCTGCACGCGCGAGCCCAGCAGGAAGGCGCTCACCTCCAGCCGCGCGTCGTAGTCCCGGCCGTCGTGGGCCCAGAGCAGCTCCCCGCTGGCGTGGTAGCTCACACCCTTCACCTCGCCTTGCATGCGGTAGGTCACGCGCAGGGAGCCGGGGACGATGGCGGGCGTCGGCGCGGGCTCGGCAAGAGGGGCCGCGGGCGGGGGTGCTGGCTCGGCCACAGGCGGGGCGGTCTCCGGAGGTGGCACGGGCGCAGCCGATTCGGCCACGGGCTCGGGGGGAGGTGCCTCGGGCGGCGCGGGCGGTGGTGCCAGCGCCGGTGCCGGGGCAGGGCTCGGGCGTCGGGGGGCTCGGGTTGTTTTAGGGGATGCGGCCGGTGCCGGCGCAGCCGCAAGGGCGTAGACCAGGGGCTGGGCGATGGTGCTGCGGTAGGGGGCTTGCACACGCGGGCCGAACAGCGCCAGCAGGAGCAGGTGCAGCGCCAGCGCCAGCAGCGCACACAGCAGCAGTCGACGCCAGGGATGGGGCATGGTCAGTCGGCGTGGCCGAGTTCGTGCGAGAGCTGGCGCGCGGCCTGGCCCAGCGGCGTGGCGACGGCGCCGTTCCAGTCCGTGTCGAAGGTGGCGATCGAGCCCATGGCCACGATGCCCAGCACCAGGTGGCCGTCGAAGTCGAACACCGGTGCGCAAAAGCCCGCAACGCCAGGCAGCAGCGTGTCCACCACGCGCGCCAGGCCGCGGCTGCGCACATCGTCGAGCAGCGCCTTGAGTTCGGCCTGCGTGCGCGGCAGGTCGGTGCGGCCGAGCTGCCGCGCGCGGGCCAGCTCGGCGCGCAGCAGGGGCGCGATGGCCTCGCGCGAGACATGGGCCGCGAAGCAGCGCCCCGTGGCCGAGGACAGCAGGGGCATGACATCGCCCAGGCGCAGGTTCACGGTGACGGCCTCGGGTGACTCTTCCCAGTGCACGATGGTCGGGCCGTGGTTGCCCCAGACGGCCAGCGCCAGCGTGTGACCGATCTGCGGCATCAGCGCGGGCAGGCGTTCGCGTGCCAGCTTCACGGCGTCGAGCCGGGTGATGGCCGCCAGGCCCATGCGCAGCGCGGCGGGGCCCAGGTCGTAGCGCGCGCTGGCCGTGTCCTGGCTGACCAGGCCCAGGCGCTGGAAGCTCACGAGGTAGCGGTGCGCCTTGGCCGCGCTCATGCTGGCGGCAGCGGCCAGGTCGCGCAGCATCAGCGGGCCGCGTGCGCGCGCCAAGGCCTCCAGCAGGGCGTAGCCCACCTCGACGGACTGGATGCCTGCGCGTGTCTTGTCCATGGTGTAATAAAAGACTCTAGGTTTCGCCCAGCGAGACCGCCTGAACGATCAGCAAACACATACTCACACGTCGATGAAGCTTGCCACCTACAAGGACGGTTCGCGTGACGGCCAATTGGTCGTCGTCTCGCGCGATCTGAGCACGGCGCATTATGCGACCGGCATCGCCCAGCACCTGCAGCAGGTGCTGGATGACTGGAACTTCCTCTCGCCCCAGCTGCAGGATCTGTACGTCACGCTCAACCAGGGCAAGGCGCGTCACGCCTTCCCCTTCGATCCCAAGATGTGTATGGCGCCGCTGCCGCGCGCCTACCAGTGGGCCGACGGCTCGGCCTACATCAACCACGTCGAGCTGGTGCGCCTGGCCCGCAAGTCCGAGGTGCCGGCCAGCTTCTACACCGACCCGCTGATGTACCAGGGCGGCAGCGACGACTTCCTCGGCCCTTGCGACGATGTGGTCTGCGTGAGCGAGACGCACGGCATCGACTTCGAGGCCGAGGTGGCCGTGGTCACGGCCGATGTGCCCATGGGTGCCGGCCCCGAGCAGGCCATCGACGGTATCCGCCTGCTGATGATCGCCAACGACGTGAGCCTGCGCAACCTCATCCCCGACGAGCTGGCCAAGGGCTTCGGCTTTCTGCAGAGCAAGCCCGCTACCGCCTTCGGTCCCGTGGCCGTCACGCCCGACGAGCTCGGCGAGGCCTGGGCCGGTGGTCGCGTGCACCTCACGCTGCAGAGCGTGTGGAACGGCCGCACCGTGGGCATGTGCGAGGCGGGCGAGGAGATGACCTTCCACTTCGGCCAGCTGATTGCGCATCTGGCCAAGACGCGCAACGTCCGCGCGGGCAGCATCATCGGCTCGGGCACGGTGAGCAACCGCGCCACCGAGACGAATGGCAAGAAGGAATGGAGCAAGGGCTACAGCTGCATCGCCGAGAAGCGCGCCATCGAGACCATCCTCGATGGCCAGCCCGTCACCGACTACATGAAGTTCGGCGACACCATCCGTATCGAGATGAAGGGCAAGGACGGTCAATCCGTCTTCGGCGCCATCGAGCAGAAGATCGCGCCGCTGGCTGGCTGAGCTGCACCGCTGCGGCAAGAGAAAAGGCGCTCCACGGAGCGCCTTTTCTTCTTCTGCACGGAGAAGATCTCAGGCCTGGCCCTGCATGCGGTCGTACTTCAGGAAGTACTGTTTGGCCATGGCCACGAGCTGGCCGTCGCTCGGGTGGTCGCTGGAGATCACGTCCACGATGGCCTGGTCGATGTCCTTGTCGTGGCGCGCGCAATGCGCCTTGAACTCATCCTTGGCCTGGGCCGGGCCGGTGACCAGGATCTCGTGCACGCCTTTGAGTGACTCGGCGATCGCGTGGTAGTAGACCTCGTCGCCGTTCTTCGGGCTGTGCGGGGTCTTGGGCAGGTCGCCGCGGCCCGGCGCGCCGCCAGCCTTGTGGGTACTGCGCGACTTGATCTTCTGCGCCGCGATGTGCTCACGGTCGAAGAGGATGACGTAGGCCTCGTTGCGGTCGAGCCAGACGATGGCGTGGAAGGTGCTCATGCGGGGGTCTCCTGCTTGGTGTCGATGAAATGAGGGGTCAGCGACGCGCGTGCTCCAGCCGGTCTTGGCAGACGATGCAGCGCGCGGTCTCGGGGGCGGCATGCAGGCGTGCGTCCGGGATCTCGGCGCCACAGTCGGTGCAGACGCCATAGACGCCCGTCTCGATGCGCTGCAGTGCCGCGTCGATGGCGTCGAGCTCGGCGCTCTCGCGCGCATCGAGCGTGAACTCCAGGCCGCGCTCGCTTTCCATCTGCGCGCGCGAGTCGGGTTCGCGTTCGCCGAAGTGGGTGGCCGAGGACTCGGCGCGTCCGACCGGGCCGCCGCGCAGGCTGGCGAGCTGGCCGAGCAAGGTGGCGCGTTGCGCCAGCAACTGTTGCTTGTACGACGTGCTGTCTCGAATGCTCATGGCGGATCTCCTGATGCGGTCATCATGCGCCCGCGATCCGTGGGCGTCTTTGATGCATGTCAAGCCATACGGTCAGACCTAGCGGGGGCCCGGGGTCGGGGCTCGGCGATAATCCGGGCCATGCAAGCCCTGCGCCACGCCCGTTTCCTCGCCCGCCTCGTGCTGGCGTGGTTCGTGCTGTCGCTGGGCGTGGCCATCGCCACGCCGCTGGTGCAGCCCCAGTCGTTGGAACTCATCTGCGCCACGGGTGGCGCGATGAAGCTCATCGTCAAGAACACCGACGGCACGGCGCAGGAACGCGGCCACACGCTGGACTGCCCCCTGTGCGCGACGGCGGCCGCACCGCCGCCGGTGCTCATGCCGGTGATCGTCGCGGCCTCGCCGCTGGCCCATGCGCTGCAGCCCGTGGCCGCGGCCCATATCGCGGCCCGCACCGCCGCGCCGCTGCCGCCACGCGGCCCACCCACGCTCTCCTGATCCATCCGCACAGCCCGCCTGAGCGCCTGCGCGCAGGCCCGGCTGCCTGTTTCGATGTTTCCGGAGCGTTCCCATGCGGAAGACCCGCCTGGCCTGGGCCCTGGCCCTGGCTATTCCCGTGCCCCTGCTGGCACACCCCCCGGCCTCGGCTGAAGCCGACAAGGCCGAGGCGCCCGTCAAGTCCCTGGGCGTGGTGACGGTCAACAGCGGCCAGCCGACCTCTCTGCCCACGCAGATCCCCGCCACCATCGAGGGCGTGACGCGCGAGCAGATCGAAGAGACCGTCAACGCCACCGACAGCCCCGACGCGCTCAAATACTTCCCCAGCCTGCTGGTGCGCAAGCGCTACATCGGCGACTACAACCACGCCGTGCTCTCCAGCCGCGCCTCGGGCACAGGCAACAGCGCGCGTTCCGCGGTGTATGCCGACGGTATCCTGCTCTCCAACTACCTGGGCAATGGCGCCACCTACGCGCCGCGCTGGGGCCTGGTGAGCCCGGAGGAGATCGAGCGCGTCGATGTGATGTACGGCCCCTACTCGGCCGCCTACCCGGGCAACTCGGTCGGCGCCGTGGTGGACTACGTGACCCGCATGCCCAGGGCCTTTGAGGGGACGGCCGGCGTCTCGGTCTTCCGGCAGAACTTCCAGCTCTACGGCACCGACGCCTCTTATGGCGGCCAGCAGGCCAATGCCTCGCTGGGCAACCGCAGCGGCGACTGGTCCTGGCGCCTCAGCCTGAGCCACACCGACAGCACGGGCCAGCCGCTGGTGTTTGCCACCACGCCAGTTGCCACCACGGGTGGCGCAGGCACGATCCCCGTCACGGGCGCCGTACGCGCGCCGAACACCACCAACGCCGACACCTGGGTCTGGGGCACCAACACCCAGTACCGCACCCGTCAGGACCAGGCCAAGATCCGGCTGGCCTACGACATCAGCCCCACGCTGCGCGCCAGCTACACCCTGGGCGTGTGGATGAACGATGCCGAAGGCAACCCGCAGACCTATCTGCGCGATGCCTCGGGCAACCCGGTCTACAGCGGCGCGGTGCAGGTCCATGGCCAGAACTACAACCTGACCGGCAGCAGCAGCCCCTTCAACGCCACGCGTGAGAAGCTGACGCACCTGATGCACGGTCTCTCGCTCAAGAGCAACACGCAAGGCGAGTGGGATTGGGAGCTGGCGGCCAGCCTCTACGACTACGCCCAGGACCAGCTGCGCCGCACCACGGTGATCTCAGCCGCCAGCTTCAACGGCGGGAACGGCACCCTCACCGACCAGAACGGTACCGGCTGGATGACCCTTGTGGCGCGCGGCACCTGGCGGCCGCAGGGTGTGAAAGGCGCGCATATCGTGGACTTCGGCGCCCAGCAGGACGTCTACCGCCTGCGTATCCTGACCTCGGCCGTCACGGGCAACTGGCTCAGCGATGCCCCGGGCACGGTGAACAGCGATGTGGGCGGCGAGACCCGCACGCTGGCGCTCTACGCCCAGGACACCTGGAACTTCGCGCCGCGCTTGAAGACGGTGTTGGGCGCGCGCCTGGAGAACTGGAACGCCCACAGCGGCACCACCTACAACAGCACCTCAACGCCAGCACGCGTGGACTACGCGAGCCGCAGCGAGAACTACATCTCGCCCAAGGCCTCGCTGGCTTACCAGTGGTCATCCGATAAGGTGCTCAAGCTGGCCAGCGGCCGTGCCGTGCGCATGCCGACGGTGTCCGAGCTCTACGGTGCCACCAGCAACGCCACGCTGACACTGATCAACGACCCCAACCTGCGGCCCGAGAAGTCGGTCACCACCGAGCTGACGCTCGAGCAGGATCTGGGCCATAGCCTGCTGCGCACCACCCTGTTCCACGAGACCACGCGCGACGCGCTCTACAGCCAGCTGATCCCCGGCAGCACCACGACCAGCCGCGTGCAGAACGTGGGCGAGGTGCGCACGGATGGCATCGAGCTGGCCTACAGCGGCAGCGGCGTGCTCGTACGCAGGCTGGATCTGCAGGGCAGCCTGACCTATGCGGACTCGCGCATCGTCAGCAACCCGGCCTTGCCCGCGAGCGAGGGCAAGATCCAGCCACGCGTGCCGGTCTGGCGTGCCACGGCCCTGGCCAGCTACCGCTTGGACGAGCAGCAGAGCGGCTCGCTGGGCGTGCGCTACAGCTGCAAGCAGTACTCGCGCCTGGACAACACCGACGTGAACGGCTCCGCCTACACGGGCGCCAGCCCCTACCTGGTGCTGGACGCGCGTTACCGCTACCGCGTTGCGCCCAAGACCGTGGCCTCGCTGGGTGTGGACAACCTGACCAATCGCACCTACTGGAACTTCCATCCCTATCCGCAACGCACCTGGGTGGCGGAGATCAAGCACAGCTTCTGAATTTCAAGGACACACCATGACACCCCTCAAGATCCTCGCCACGTTGCTGGCCCTGTTCGGCCTTACGACCAGCCATGCCCACGTCGTGCTCGAAGAACCCGCCGCGCTGGCTGGCGGCAGCTACCGTGCAGCCTTCCGCATCGGCCATGGCTGTGCCGGCAGCCCCACCACGGGCATCCGCGTCTTCATCCCGGCCGGTGTGCGCGGTGCCAAGCCCATGCCCAAGGCGGGCTGGGCGCTGAGCACGCAACGCGCGCCGCTGGCGCAGCCCTACGACAGCCACGGCAAGACCGTGCGCGAGGACGTGGTCGAGATCAGCTGGACGGTGCAGGACCCGGCCCAGGCCCTGCCCGACGATTGGTACGACGAGTTCGTGCTGCGCGCCACGCTGCCCCAGCAGGCCGGCGCGCTCTGGTTTCGCGTGCTGCAGACCTGCACCAGCGGCCAGCTCGACTGGTCCGACATTCCTGCGCAGGGGACGTCCACGCGCGGCATGAAGACGCCGGCCGCGCTGCTCGAAGTGCTGCCCACAGGCGCTGCCGCTGCCCACGCGCACTGAAGTTTTATTTTTCCCTTAGAGTGATCACCAAGGAGTCCCACCATGCCACTCATCAAGAACCTGACCGTCGCATTGGCTGCTGTCACCGTCTTCGCGGCCCAGGCCCAGACCGTCGAGGTCAAGGACGCCTGGGCCCGCACCACCGTGCCCGGCCAGAAGGCCAGCGGCGCCTTCATGAAGCTCACGGCCCGGGAAGGCCTGCGCCTGGTCGGCGCGTCCTCCCCCGTGGCCGGTGTGACCGAGGTGCACGAGATGAAGATGGAGGGCGACATCATGCGCATGCGCGCCGTCGCCGGCCTGGACCTGCCCGTAGGCCAGACCGTGGAGCTCAAGCCCGGCGGCTACCACGTCATGCTGCTCGACCTCAAGACGGCCCTGCGCAAGGACAGCAGCATTCCGCTGACCCTGGTCTTCAAGGACGCCAAGGGTGCGGAGAGCAGGCTGGAAGTGTCGGTGCCCGTGCTCAGCATGGCGCCGGGTGGCGCGCAGGGCGGCCACGGCATGAAGCATTGATTTCCAGGTGCCGTTCGGGCTGAGCTTGTCGAAGCCCTTGTGCATGCCTGCGTTTCGACCCTTCGACAAGCTCAGGGCAGGCCAGGCTCAACGCGAACGGATGGGTTCAGTGGCCGAGCAGGTTGCGTTGCACATGCACCAGATGCCCGCGCGTGCATTCCAGCGCGCGCTCCAGGTCGCGTTCGCGTAGCGCAGCCACCAGCGCGCGGTGCTCGCGCTGGTAGGCGGCACGGCGTTCGGGCGTGACGCTGCGGCGCTTGAGCATGCCCCATTCGCCCTGGGTGCGGGCCTGGTTCATCAGCTTGAAGACCTGGGTGATGAAGGTGTTGTGCGCGGCCTCGGCAATCACCTCATGCAGCATGCCGTCCCAGTGCTCGAAGTCCTCCAGGCTGCCCGCCTGCTCGGCGCGTTCGCAGCACTGCGTCATGCGCGCGAAGTCCGCGGGCGTGGCATTGCGCACCACCATCTCCACGATGGCCGGCTCCATGGCGTGGCGCGCCTCCATCAGCTCGGCCGGGCTCACGCCCGTGGTGGCCGTCGCTGGCTCCAGCGCGGGCAACAGGCTGGCAATGCGCTCGCTCACATAGGTGCCGCTGCCCACGGTCTGCGTGATCAGCCCAGCGTCCTTGAGCTGCCCCAGCACGCGCCGCACGGCGGAACGGCCCAGGCCGTACTCGGCACAGAGCGCGCGCTCGGTGGGGATGCGATGGCCAGCGCGCCAGATGCCGGATTTGAGTTTGTCCAGCAGGGTTTCGCGCAGCAGGGCAGAGGGGTCCATGGATCAGACAACAGATGCAATGGTCATGATCATAACAAAGCCCAGACCAAGTCGGACCAATAAATCCGGGTGCTAGGTAGTTCCCACGTCTGTCGCCCGAGAGCTTGGTTTTATAATCCGCACCAAGATAAACCAAGCGCAACCATTAGCGGTTGCCGTTCAGGAGTTCGCATGAAGATCGCACGTGTGCAAAAAGACGGCCAGGTCCACCTCGCCCTGGTCGACGAAGCGAAGCAGGAAGTCGCCCTGGTGGGCGGCGAGTTCGCGCTACATCCCAATCCCGTGCTTGCCGTCATCGAGCGCGGCATCACGCCCGCGCAGCTGCAGGCTGCCGTGACCGCGCGCGTGCCCGCGGCCCAGGTGAAGTTCCTCGCACCGTTCTCCGCCTTCCTGCGCAACCCCTTTGCCGTCGGCAAGAACTACCATGACCACGCCATGGAGTTCGACAAGAGCGGCTTCAACGCCACTTCGGGCAAGGACTCGGCCATCCCCGCCTGGCCGCAGATCTTCACCAAGGCCACGCTCACGCTCAACGGCCCCACCGATCCTATCCGCTACAGCCCGGCCCACACCCAGTCGGTGGACTACGAGGGCGAGATCGGCGTGGTGATCGGCAAGACCGCGCGCAACGTCAAGAAGGCCGACGCCATGAACTACGTCTGGGGCTTCGTGGCCACCAACGACGTCACCGCGCGCGACCTGCAGAAGAACCACGCCCAGTGGTTCCTGGGCAAGTCGCTCGACGGCTTCTGCCCCATGGGCCCCTGGATCACCACCACCGACGAAGCCCCCACCGACATGACCATGCAGACCTGGGTCAACGGCGAGCAGCGCCAGAACGCCCACATCTCGCAGCTCATCTTCGACATCCCCACGCTGATCGAGCAGATGAGCGCGGCCATGACCCTGCTGCCCGGCGACCTCATCCTCACCGGTACCTCGGTGGGCGTGGGCATCGGCTTCAACCCGCCGAAATTCCTCAAGCCTGGCGACCGGGTGCGCGTGGCCATCAGCGGCCTGGGCGAACTCAACAACCCGGTGGAAGCGATCTGACCACCCGTCGAACCCAAGGAGACCCCACCATGACCCTGAGCCGTCTGTTCCTGCAACTGAGCGCCGCGGCCTTGAGCGCTGCCGCTGTGGTCCTGCCCGCCTTCGCGCAGGACGTCTACCCCAGCAAGCCCGTCACCATGCTTGTGCCCTTCCCGCCGGGCGGCGTGGCCGACACCGTGGGCCGTCCCGTGGCCGAGGCCATGGCGCGGGCCCTGGGCCAGCCCATGGTGGTGGAGAACAAGGGCGGCGCCGGCGGTGGCATCGGCATGGCGCAGGTGGCCAAGGCCCGCGCTGACGGCTACTCCGTCCTGATGTCGCTCTCGTCCGTCGTCGTGCTGCCCGAGGCCGACAAGGTGCTCAAGCGCAACCCGCTCTACACCCTGGACCAGCTCAAGCCCATCGCGCGCTTCACGGCCGATCCCACGGCCCTGGTCGTGCGCGCCGACAGCCCCTGGAAGACCTACCAGGACTTCATCAACCATGTGAAGAGCAAGCCGGGCAGCGTGACCTTCGGCTCCTCGGGCAACTACGGCACCATGCACGTGCCCATGGAACAGCTCAAGGCCGCCACCAACACCTTCATGCTGCACGTGCCCTACACCGGCGCGGGCCCGGCCGTCATGGCCCTGCTCGGCGGCCAGATCGACGCCCTGTCCACCGGCCCGTCCAGCGTGATGCAGCATGTGCGCGCCGGCAAGCTGCGAGTGCTGGCCCACTGGGGTGAGGGCCGCCTGGCCGCACTGCCGGACGTGCCCAGCCTCAAGGAGCTCGGCGTGCCCGTGACCTACTCGCAGTGGTCCGGCCTCTTCGTGCCCGCGAGCACGCCCGACGCCGTGGTGGCCAAGCTGCGCGAGGCCGCCAAGGCCGCCAGCGAAGATGCGCGCGCGCGCCAGTCGCTGGCCGCTGCCGGTACCTCCTTCATGTACCAGGACATGCCCGAGTTCGAGCGCTTCGTGCAGACCGACGCCAAGGCCATGGCGGCCCTGGTGCAGCGCATCGGCCGCGTGGAATAAGCCGCCGCCGGCTCCATGCCCCGTGAACGGCCCGCGACGCGGGCCGTTTTCTTTGCTGACGGGCCCGCCACACCGGGGTCGCTTGCGTTAAGCTGGCAACCGTATTCCAGGAGCGGCGCATGAACCAGAAGGCAGACCACAGCGGCTTTGGTGCCTATGTCCCGGGCTTTGATTTCCTGCAGAAGCTCGCACAGGGCGGGCAGGCGTCCATGGCCGGGTGGGTCGCGCCCACCCTGGATCCCGAGGCGCTGGACAAGCGCATCAGCGAACTGAAAGCCGTGCAGTTCTGGCTGGAACAGAACGCCGTCGCCCTCAAGGCCACGCTGCAGGCCCTGGAAGTGCAGAAGATGACCCTGGCCACGCTGCAGAGCATGAACGCCATGCCCGGCAAGGCCGCCGCCGCGGGCAAGACCGCCCCCATGTCCGATCCCATGCAGTACTGGGGCGCGCTGACCCAGCAGTTCCAGACCATCGCCAGCCAGGCCATGCAGGACGTGGCCACGCGCGCCGCCGCGGCCCAGGCCGCCACCCAGAAGCCGGGCGCGGCAGCAGACGCCGCGCCGCCGGCGAAGAAGTCCGCGCCACGCCGGCCCAAGACACCCTGAGCCTCCGATGACACGTTTCCCCCTGGCCCACGCCACCCATCCGCAATGGCGCATGGCGGCGGCCCTCGTGCTGGCGCAGCTGCGCGCCCAGCTGGCCTTGCCCGGCGCGGGCGCCTGCCCCACGCTGGCCCTGCTCTACATCACCGATCACTACGCCGCCGAGGCCGAGGCCATCCTCGCCCACCTCAGCACCGAACTGCCTGAGGTAACCGACTGGGCTGGCACCGTGGGCGTGGGCATTGCCGTCACCGGCGTGGAGTATTTCGACGAACCCGCGCTGGCCGTCATGCTTTGCGACATCCCGGCCGACCAGTACCGCGTCTACTCCGGCGTCGCACCCCTGGGCCTGGGCTTCGAGGCGCAGACCGCGCTGGTCCATGCCGACGGCCGCACGCCCGATCTGGCCGAACTCATCCACGAGATGGCCGGCCGCACCGACAGCGGCTACCTCTTCGGCGGCCTGGCCGCCAGCCGCGGCGAGACCGTGCAGTTTGCCCAGGGGGGCGACGGCTACATCCGCGGCCAGGGCCGCAGCAGCGGCGTCTTTCATGGCGGACTCAGCGGCGTGGCCTTCGGCGCGGGCGTGTCCATCGTCTCGCGCGTCACCCAGGGTGCCCTGCCCATCGCCGGCAGCCACCGCGTCACCGAGGCCGAGCGCAATGTGGTCTACCAGCTCGACGGCGAGCCCGCGCTGCAGGTGCTGCTGCGCGAACTCAAGGTCTCGCTCGACGAGCCGGAATCGGCGCTCGCTGCCGTGCGCGCCACGCTGGCCGGTCTGGTGCAGCCCGAAGATGCCGCGCGTGATGCCGGCGCCGGCGGCATCCGCCGCACCGGCAACTTCGGCAGCGACGTGCGCGTGCGCCACATCATCGGCCTGGACCCGCAGCGCGGCGGCGTGGCCCTGGCCGACATGGTGGAGGAGGGCATGCAGCTCGCCTTCTGCCAGCGCAACGCCCAGGCCGCGCGTGCCGACCTGATGCGCATCTGCGCCGAGATCCGCGAGGAACTCGAACCGGAGGAACTGCACCTGACCAGCGCCACCGCACCGGCGGCGCCGGAACCCGAGTCCGCACGCGCGCGCCAGATCGCCGGCGCCATCTACGTCAGCTGCTCAGGCCGCGGCGGCCCGCACTTCGGTGCACCCAGCGCCGAGCTGCAGATCGTGCGCCACGCGCTCGGCGATGTGCCGCTGATCGGTTACTTTGCGGGTGGCGAGATCGCGCGGCACCATGTGTATGGCTACACGGGGGTGCTAACGGTGTTCTTGGCGGAGTAAACGGTCAAGATTTATGGTTCTGACCGAACAAACTTTCCAGAGTCGAGTATGAGATCGTCACCGTCCGGTTCGCCTCGGGAAAGTAAGGCCTGAGTTTTCCATAGAAGAGAATTTTTGCGTCGTTGCGCTTTTCCGATGACGACGGCGCCGTTTCGTCCGCTGGTGACGATCAATACAGCATCGGCTCCATCTGAGACACCAACAACAGCGCCATCCTCATTGAGTCGGCCGCACCCTAGGGTTGCCATGCCGTGCGTGCCAGATATCCAATGACTGTGATGGCGAAGTGAGAATGTTGCGAAACCGCATTCCAAGCTGGGCGTGCTGCGGAAGTCATATTCCCACTTTCCTGCGAATCCAAGAAGACTGCTGCTTTCGGGTCTACGTTCGGCTGAGGGAATTTGATCCGCCAATGACAGCAGTTGATTCCTGTAGGGGTCTCCTCGTTTTCAGTGCAAT
>DNQP01000205.1:0-10302 GCA_003500955.1 Curvibacter sp.
GGGGTCGAGGCCCTGCTGCGCTGGCGCCATCCGGTGCGCGGCATGGTCAGCCCCGCGGTCTTCGTCGGTCTCGCGGAACGCTTCGGCCTGATCAACCAGCTGGGCAACTGGGTCATCGAGGAGGGCTGCCGCCAGATCCGCGCCTGGGAAGACCAGGGTCTGCGCATGCCCGTCGCGGTCAACCTCTCGGTGCACCAGCTGCGCGAACACGGCCTGGCGCAGCGCATTGCGCAGGCCCTGCAGCGCCACGGCGTGCCCGCCAGCCAACTGCTGTGCGAGATCACCGAGACCGTGGCCATGGAAGACTTCGAGGAGGCGCGCCGCAGCTTTGCCGAGCTCGCGGCCATCGGCGTCTACCTCTCGATCGACGACTTCGGCACTGGCTACTCCAGCCTCAACTACCTGCGCCAGCTGCCGGTGCAGCAGCTCAAGATCGACAGCAGCTTCGTGCGTGACCTCGACAAGGGCAACAACGCCCGCGCCGTGGTGCAGGCCGTGATCAGCCTGGCGCATGCCCTGGGCCTGCGCGTGGTGGCCGAGGGCGTGGAGACTCCGGCGCAACGCGACATCCTGCTGTCCATGGCTTGCGACGAACTGCAGGGCTACCTCTATGCCCGTGCCATGACAGCCGAGGAACTGCTGGACTGGGCCCAGGGCCGTCAGGCCCGCGGCAGCGTGGCCTTTTCGCCCTCGCTCTTCAGTGAGCCCTGAGCGGGCCTGCGCCTCAGTCGCGCGTCTTGTCCTTGAAATCGCAGTACGCCGACACGCTGCACTGGCGGCACAGCGGCTTGCGCGCCTGGCAGACATAGCGCCCGTGCAGGATCAGCCAGTGGTGCGCGTCCACGAGGTATTCGGGCGGCACGCGTTTGAGCAGCTGCATCTCCACCTCGTACGGGTTCCTGCCCGGGGCCAGGCCGGTGCGGTTGCCCACGCGGAAGATGTGCGTGTCGACCGCCATGGTCGGCTCGCCGAAGGCCACGTTGAGCACCACATTGGCCGTCTTGCGGCCCACGCCGGGCAGGGCTTCGAGGGCCTCGCGCGTGCGCGGCACCTGGCCGCCGTGGCGTTCCACCAGGATGCGGCAGGTCTCCATCAGGTGCCTGGCCTTGCTGCGGTACAGGCCGATGGTCTTGATGTAGCTCTCCAGACCTTCGAGTCCCAGGTCCAGGATCTGCTGCGGCGTGTTGGCCACGGGAAAGAGCTTGCGCGTGGCCTTGTTCACGCCCACGTCCGTGGCCTGGGCCGAGAGCAGCACGGCGGCCAGCAGTTCGAAGACCGAGGTGTACTCGAGTTCGGTGACGGGATGCGGGTTGGCGGCCTGGAGCGTGGCGAAGAAGGAGCGGATGGCGGCGGGCGTCATGGCGGCGGGAGCAGGGCGGGGCGGCATGCCCCGCGGTTCAGAAGGCGGACAGGTCGAGGAAGCTCTCGCGATCGGGCAGCTTGTTGCGCATCCAGTCCTGGTTCAGGTCCAGCGCGGAGATCACCTCCTGCGGCAGCGCGTCGATGATCTCCGGGTTGCTGAAGGCCATGTCGGCCAGGCGGCTGGCCAGGTGCAGCACGGCGCCCAGCTGCGAGAGCGGGCGGGTGGCCAGCGGGTCCGAGGCGGTGTTGAGCCCGCGCACGATGGCGGCGGGGAAATTCCAGCGGTGCGCCAGCTCGGCCGTCACCTGGGCTTCGGTGAAACCCAGCACCTGCTGCTCGCGGGCCCAGCGGTCGCCGGGGATCTGCGGCTGGCGCTCGAGCTCGGCCAGGGTGTCGGGCAGGCTCTGCACGATGATGAGTTCGCCCAGGCGCAGCATCATGCCGGCCAGCCAGGCCTGCTGCGCGTCCAGGCCGATGCCGCCGGCCAGCCATTGCGCATAGCCGGCGCAGGCCATGCAGTTGCGCCAGAACTCCGTGCGGTCCAGGCCGGGCACCACGGGGAAGGCCACGTTCATGCAGGCCGTCAGCGCCAGCGTGCGCACCTGCGACAGACCCACCATGGCCACGGCCGCGTCCAGCGTCCCCACCTCGCGCTTGAGGCCCAGGGCGGCACTGTTGGCCGCGCGCAGCACCTTGGCCGTGAGCACCGGGTCCTTGGCGATCAGGTCGCGCACCTGGCTGATGGAGATCTCCTCGTCGTGCAGGGTGCGGATCAGCGCGTGCGCCACCTCGGGCATGACGGGCAGCTTGACGGACTGGAAGAAGGCGGACAGGTCGGACATGGAAGCCTCTCGTGGGATGCCGGTCGAGTGTGCCGGCGACACACACGCCCGGCAAGGGCAGTAATTTCTGCTTACGCATTCTCCTCCAAGCAGGGTGGGGCTTGCCGTTTCATGGGATGATCGCGGCCTTCGCTGTCTCACTTTGCTGACTCCCGCGCCTCCTGCCGCCATGAACGCCCGCGTCGCCCTGCGTCTCCTGTCCCTGAGCCTGGCCCTGCTGCTGGCCGGTTGCCAGGCCCTGATGCCTGCCGAGGCGCCGCCGGGTGAGATCCCCCCGGCGGCCGTTCCCGCCCAGCCCGCCACGCCCGTGGCCAGCCCGGCCGGCCCCGTTTCCCCCAGCTGGACCGGCCGGCCCAGACTGCTCGTGCTGCTGGTCGTCGACGGCCTGCCGCAGCGCCAGGTGCTGGCTTACCGCGACCAGCTTGCACCCGACGGCTTCAACCGTTTCCTGCAGCAGGGCGCCTGGTACGCCGACGCGCACTACGGCCACGCCTACACCGTCACCGCCGCCGGCCACGCCGCCGTGCTCACCGGTGCCTACCCGCACCGCACGGGCATCATCGCCAACGAGTGGCGCGACGCCATGAGTGGCCAGCCCACGTACTGCACGGGTGATCTGGCGGCGGTCTACATCGGTCACAAGACCCAGCTGCTCGACGGCACCAGCCCGAAGAACCTCAAGGTCGAGACCGTGGGCGATGTGCTGCGCGGCATCGACCCGCGCGCCAAGGTCATCGGCATCTCGGGTAAGGACCGCGGTGCTATCCTGCCGGCCGGCCACAAGGGCACGGCCTATATGTACATGACGCAGACCGGCTTCTTTGCCAGCAGCACCTACTACATGGACAAGCACCCGGCCTGGGTCGACGCCTTCAACCAGGGCAAGCCGGCCGACCGCTGGTTCAAGCAGACGTGGACGGCCCTGCTGCCCGAGGAGGCCTACGCCAAGTCCCTGCCGGACCGCCAGCCCTGGTACGGTGTCAAGGCGGCCGAACTGCCCATGATGATGGGCGCCCCCGACGACGAGGCCCCGGGCCCGGCCTATTACAGCCAGCTGCTGCGCAGCCCCTTTGCCGACCAGCTCACGCTGGACTTCGCGCGCGCCGCCATCGCCGGCGAGGCTCTGGGCCAGGACGAGGTGCCGGACATCCTGGCCATCAGCCTCTCGGGCCACGACTACATCAACCACCGCTACAGCGCCGAATCGCGCTTCTCGCACGACCACCTGCTGCAGGTGGACCGCATGCTGCAGGACTTCTTTGCCCACCTCGACACGACGCTGGGCAAGGACAACTACGTGGCCGTGCTCACCTCGGACCACGGCTTCATGCCCGCGCCCGAGTTCACAGCCCAGCAGGGCCTGCGCTCGGGCCGCATCACGGGCGCGCAGCTGCTCACGCGCATCAACAACGGGCTCGAAGAAGAGTTCGGCGCCGGCAAGTGGGTGAGCTTTTCGGGCACGGCCCTGCTGTTCAACCGGCAGCTCGTGGCCCAGACCCGCGTGGACCCCAATGAACTCGCCGAGGCTGCGCGCGCCCTGCTGCTCGAAGAGCCGGGCATCGCCGCCGCCTACACCCGCGCCGACTTCGTCACCGGCAACCGCAGCGACGGGCCTTTCTTCAGCGCCATGCGCCGCAGCTGGCACGAGGACATCTCGGGCGACGTGCAATACACCGTCAAGCCCTACTGGATGTTCCTCTCCAGCGCCAGCATCGCCACCCACGGCTCGCCTTATCCCTATGACACCAACGTGCCCATCCTGGCCTGGGGCCCGCGCTGGGTGAAGCCGGGCAAGGTGGACGCGCGCGTGGAAGTGGTGGACATTGCGCCCACCGTCTCGCAATGGCTGGGCGTGGCCGTGCCTGCGGCCAATGAGGGCAAGCTGCTGCCGCAGCCCAAGTAAGGCGAGGGCGGGGCAGGCCCACGCGGGCATGGTGGAGAATGGCGTTTTTCTCCCTCACAGATTCGCCCGCCCATGCAATTCGCCGCACGCCTCAACAACGTCGAAACCTCCGCCATCCGCGAACTCTTCAAGCTGCTGGGCAAGCCCGGCATCATCTCCTTTGCCGGCGGCTTCCCCGACAGCGCCATGTTCGACGTGGACGGTATCCGCGAAGCCTCCATGAAGGCCCTGGCCGAGGAACCGGGCGGCGCCCTGCAGTACGGCGCTACCGAAGGCTACAACCCCCTGCGTGAACAGCTGGCCGCCTTCATGGGCAGCAAGGGCGTGCAGGTCAACCCGGACGGGCTCATCGTCACCACCGGCAGCCAGCAGGCCCTGGACCTGATCGGCAAGACGCTCGTCGATCCTGGCGCCAAGGTCATCGTCGAGGCGCCCACCTTCCTCGCCACCATCCAGTGCTTCCGCCTCTACGGCGCCCAGGTCATCGGCGCGCCCATCGACGCCCAGGGCGTGCAGGTGGACAAGCTGGAGCAATTGATCGCCGAACACCAGCCGCGCTTCGTCTACCTCATCCCCACCTTCGGCAACCCCAGCGGCGCCACCCTGAGCCTGGAGCGCCGCAAGCGCATCCTGGAGCTGGCCGTGAAGACCAAGACCGTGGTGATCGAGGACGATCCCTATGGCGACCTCTACTTCGGCGAAGCCCCGCCGCCCAGCCTCATGGCCCTCACGGCCCAGGTGCCGGGCAGCCGCGACTGGCTGGTGCACTGTGGCTCCTTGAGCAAGGTGCTCAGCCCCGGCCTGCGTGTGGGCTGGATGATCGCGCCGCCCGAGCTGCTGGCGAAAGCGACGATGTGCAAGCAGTTCAGCGACGCCCACACCAGCACCTTTGCCCAGGCCACGGCCGCCCAATACCTCAAGGCCGGCCGCATGCCCGCCACCCTGGCGCGCGTGCGCCAGGTCTACGCCAGCCGCGCCCGCACCATGGGTGAGTGCCTGAAGAAGGAGCTGGGCGACGCGATCGAATTCACCCAGCCCGGCGGCGGCCTGTTCTTCTGGGCCCGGCTCACGGGGGCGGGCGGCAAGATCAAGGATGGCAATGAACTGGCCAAGCGGGCCATCGACAAGGGCGTGGCCTTTGTGCCGGGCGCGCCGTTTTTTGCCACCAATCCCGATCTCTCATCCCTGCGCCTGAGCTTTGCGACGGTGGGGGAGGACAAGATCCGTGAGGGGGTGGAGAGATTGGGGAAGGCGGTTTGAGCCGTTACGGTCCGACGCAGCTATTCAAGAGTGACTGGCATCTCCTACATTATTTTCGCGTTCGTGATCGGCTGCGTGTTTGGTTACGCGGCCTCCCGTCGTAGAACTTACTCGTTTCAGAACAGTGGAGAGGTGCTCGTTTCTGGAGTGATCCGGGACAACTTTTCCCCGCCAGACTTTCATCTTCTGAACCACATCACGCTGGCTGTTGAAGACGGCACTACTCAGATTGACCACATCCTAGTTTCTCGGTTTGGCGTATTCGTTATTGAGACAAAGGACTACTCAGGCTGGATATTCGCGAATGCCAAGCATAAAAACTGGACACAAGTGTTTTTTCATCTGAAGTTCAAGTTTCAAAATCCAATTCACCAGAACTTCCGTCATGTTCGTGCAGTGCAGAAATTGCTCGACTTTCTGCCGCCGAGCGCTGTCAAGTCGATTGTGGTTTTTGCCGGAGATGCAGAATTCAAGACTGATGTACCACCCGGTGTGTATTCGGTGTCAGAACTCGTTGAGTACTTGCGAGCCTGCGCTCAGGAAGAGGTCATGTCGTTGAATCGAGTCCAATTTTGTGTCGGCCGCTTGGAGACAGCGCGACTTGCCATTAGCGAAAAAACGGATGTCGAGCACGTAGAAAGCTTGGAACATCGATATCGCGACTCGGATTGAGACGTTGATTTACGGACCTTGTCTATCGTTCACTGTCCTGATGTCGCTCTAAGTTTGGGGAAATCGAGAATCTCCACCAATCCTCGCTGTACCCGCAAAATCCCCCGCGCCTCCATCCCCTTGAGGATCTCGTTCGTCGTCTGCCGTGAGATGCCGATCATCAGCGCCAGCTCCTGCTGGGTCACGGCCAGCACGCGCCGTGTGCCGCTCTTGCCGCCCTGCACGCCATAACCCTCGGCCATGACCACGAGGCGCCTTGCCAGGCGCAGCGGTGCGCTGAGCACGGTCTGTTCCTCCATCGTTTGAAACGCCAGGCGCAGCTTGTCGGCCATGAGCACGGCCAGGTCGCGCCAGTGCTGCGGGTGTTCATGCAGCCAGGCCAGCAGCTCGGCCTGGGGCACCTGCAGCAAGGTGGTGGGCTCGGCGGCGTGGGCGTGGTGGGTGCGGGTGGCGCCGTCGAAGACGGTGATCTCGCCGAACCATTGCGGGGGCGGCAGCAGTACCAGCAAAGCTTCACGTGCGTCGTCGCCGCGGCCGCTCTGGCCCGAGATGCGGATCGATCCCGACACCACGGCGTAGAGCCCGCAGGGCGGGCTGTCGCGCAGGAAGAGCACCTCGCCGCTGGCCAGCTGCCGCACGCGGGCCAGGCGTAGCAAAGCCTCTGAAAACTCAGCCGGAAGCTGGGCGAACCAGCGGCCGGTCTGGAGCACGGGCAGGTAGTGTTGTGGCTCGTTCATGGGGTTTGTACGGGGGTGCGTGCTTGTGTCGGGTACCTGACAGACTGTGGGCGAGGGTAGGCAGATCATTGACGCCTGTCAATGTCCAGGACACCGACAAGGAGACGAGCATGAAGACCCTGACCGACCATCTGACCCAGTACGCGGCCTACCACCAGGACCACCGCAACGTGGCCACGCATTTCGTGGGCATTCCCATGATCGTGCTGGCCGTGACCACGCTGCTGTCGCGCCCGGCGCTCGACGTGGGCGGCCTGCCGCTGACGCCGGCGCTCATCGTGGCGGCGCTGTCTTCCATCTTCTACCTGCGCCTGGACCTGCGTTTCGGCCTGGCCATGGTGGTGCAGCTGGTGCTGAGCCTGTGGATCAGCCAGTGGATTGCGGCGCAGAGCACCACGGTCTGGCTCAGCTGGGGCATCGGCCTCTTCGTCGTGGGCTGGATCATCCAGTTCATCGGTCACTACTGGGAAGGCCGCAAGCCGGCTTTCGTGGACGACCTCGTGGGCCTGCTCGTGGGCCCGCTCTTCCTCACGGCCGAGGTGGCCTTTGCGCTGAAGATGCGCCAGGATGTCTATGCCGAGATCCAGCGCCGCCTGAGTGAGGGCGCGCACGGTGCCCGCCGCCGCGTGGCGGCGGCATGAATTTCACCGCCATCCTGCCCCAACTGCTGCTGGGGGCCCTGGCCTTGGTCATGTTCGGTCTGGGCCTGTCCTTGAGCGTGGGCGATTTTGCGCGCCTGCGCCATCACCCCAAGGCTGTTGTGCTCGCCCTGGCCATCCAGATGCTGCTGCTGCCGGCCGCGGCCTGGGCGCTGGTCGTGCTGCTGCGCGTGGAGCCCATCTATGCCGTGGGCCTGCTGCTGCTGGCGGCCTCGCCGGGCGGCGTCTCGGCCAATCTCTTCAGCCACCTGTTTGGCGGCAATGTGGCGATGAACATCTCGCTCACGGCGATCAACACGCTGCTGTCCATCGTGAGCCTGCCGCTGATCACCAACTGGGCCATCGCCACCTTTGTGCAGAGCGGGCAGATCGTGCCCCTGCAGTTCGGCAAGGTCTTCGAGGTGGTGGGTGTGATCCTGGTGCCGGTGCTGATCGGCATGGCGGTGCGCAGCAAGCGCCCGGGCTTTGCCGCGCGCATGGAAAAGCCCATGAAGCTCCTGAGCATGCTGGTGCTGGCGGCCTTTGCGCTGATTGCGATTGCCAAGGAATGGACGGCGCTGAACCAGAGCTTTGCGAGCCTGGGGCCGGTGGTGCTGGCATTCAACCTGCTGAGCCTGCTGGCGGGCTACTACCTCTCGCGCTGGGGCGGACTGGACAAGTCCATGGCTACGGCGGTGAGCTTCGAGATCGGCATCCACAACTCCACGCTGGCCATCTTCGTGGCGCTGTCGGTGCTGCAGAACTTCCAGCTCGCGCTGCCCGCGGCCATCTACTCGGTCAGCATGTACCTCACGGCGGCGCTGTTCGGCCTGCTGGTGCTGCGGCGCCGGCAGAGCGTGGCCGTGGCGGCTTGAATCTAAACGGACGTCGTTGGGACAGACGCCGAATCCAAAAGAGAAAAGGCCCTCGCGTGAGGGCCTTTTTCCTTGCAGCGGAGCGATCCGCGGGCGATCAGCCGCCCTTCTTGGAGCGCTTGCCCGGGTTCTTCTTGCTGCGGGTGGCGACACCACGCTCCAGGCTCACGCGCTGGCCGCGGCCCGGGGTGGGCAGGGTCACGCCGTTCATCGGCTTCGGACGGGGGGTGGCGCGACGGTCGGCTTCGGTAACGATCTTGTTGCCCATCTGGGGCTCCTTCTAGCGAACAAAGAAACCGCAATGTTAGCCCATCTGCCGTGGCTACCGGCCGGCGCGGATTTGCCGGCGTGACAGGCGCGGCCACGCGCGCGGCCTATGATCGCGCCAGCCCCACAGGCCCGAGAGAGAAAGAACACCATGACGACAAGCGCCCCCTATCCCCATCTGCTGGCCCCGCTGGACCTGGGCTTCACCCAGCTCAAGAACCGCGTGCTCATGGGCTCCATGCACACGGGCCTCGAAGACGGGCGCGACCTGAGCCGGCTGGCGGCCTATTTCCGCGAGCGGGCCGAGGGCGGGGTGGGGCTGATGGTGACGGGCGGCTTCGCGCCGAACATCGCGGGCTGGGCCAAGCCTTTTGCGGGGACGCTGTCCACGTCGGGCGCGGCGCGGCGGCACCAGGTGGTGACGCAGGCCGTCCACGAGGCCGGCGGCAAGATCGCGCTGCAGATCCTGCACACCGGGCGCTACGCCTACCACCCGCTGGCCGTGGCGCCCTCGGCCATCAAGTCGCCGATCTCGCCCTTCAAGCCCTTCGAACTGTCGGCGCGTGGCGTGGAGCGGCAGATCCGCGCCTTCGTCAACTGCGCGGTCAAGGCGCGCGAGGCCGGTTACGACGGTGTGGAGATCATGGGCAGCGAGGGCTACTTCATCAACCAGTTCCTCGCCAGGCACACCAACCACCGCGACGACCAGTGGGGCGGCGACTACAGCCAGCGCATGCGATTGCCGCTGGAGATCGTGCAGCGCACACGCGAGGCCGTGGGGAAAGACTTCATCATCATCTACCGGCTCTCGATGATCGACCTGGTGCCCGGCGGCAGTTCCTGGGACGAGGTTGTGACGCTGGGCAAGGCCGTGGCCCAGGGCGGCGCGAGCATCATCAACACCGGCATCGGCTGGCACGAGGCCCGGGTGCCCACGATTGCCACCAGCGTGCCGCGCGCGGCCTTTGCCTGGGTGACGCAGAAGATGAAGGCCGAGTTCGCGGCCGCGGGCATTGCCACACCCCTGGTCACGTCCAACCGCATCAACACGCCCGAGGTGGCCGAGCAGATCCTGGCCGAGGGCCAGGCCGACATGGTGTCCATGGCGCGCCCGCTGCTGGCGGACGCGCATTTCGTCAACAAGGCCGCGCAGGGGCGTGCGGACGAGATCAACACCTGCATCGCCTGCAACCAGGCCTGCCTGGATCACATCTTCGTCAACAAGCTCACGAGCTGTCTCGTGAACCCGCGCGCCTGCCACGAGACCGAGCTGATCTACCGGCCGGTCACGCAGCGCAAACGCATCGCGGTCGTCGGCGCCGGGCCGGCCGGGCTGACGGCGGCCACCGTAGCGGCAGGGCGCGGGCACGAGGTGCATCTCTTCGACGCCGCCAGCGAGATTGGCGGCCAGCTCAACATGGCCAAGGTTATCCCGGGCAAGGAGGAGTTCCATGAGATGCTGCGCTACCTCAAGCGCCGCGTGGAAACCACGGGCGTGCAGCTGCATCTGAACAAGGCGGTGTCTGCGACCGACCTGCAGGGCTATGACGAGGTGGTGGTGGCCACCGGCGTCTCGCCGCGCGATCCCAAGATCGCCGGCCAGGACCATCCCAAGGTGCTGAGCTACATCGACGTGCTGCGCCACAAGAAGCCCGTGGGGCAGAAGGTGGCCATCATCGGCGCGGGCGGCATCGGCTTCGACGTGGCGGAGTTCCTCGCCCACGGTTAGGGTTACGATTAGGGTTT
>DNQP01000205.1:10594-10802 GCA_003500955.1 Curvibacter sp.
GAGTTCCTCGTGGCGGGCGACCATTCGACCACGCTGGACCTGCCGGCCTGGCAGGCCGAGTGGGGCGTGACCGACCCGGCCACGGCGCCGGGCGGCCTGCGCCCAGACGGCCCGCAGGTGACGCCGCCCGCGCGCGAGGTGACGCTGCTGCAACGCAAGCAGGGCAAGCTCGGCGAGGGCCTGGGCAAGACCACGGGCTGGATCCACC
>DNQP01000050.1 GCA_003500955.1 Curvibacter sp.
CACCTACATCGACAAGCGTCTTTTGACCTTGGACAGTACGGACACGGAGCCCATGCTGACGGCCGAGAAACAGCGCGTGGTGATCGACTGGTATGTGCGCTGGCGTATCAGCGAGCCCACCGACTACATCCGTAACGTGGGCCTGAACGAGGCCGCGGGCGCCAGCCAGCTCAACCGCGTGGTGCGCAATGCCTTCCAGGAAGAGATCAACAAGCGCACCGTCAAGGAGCTGCTGTCCCTCAAGCGCGACGCCCTGATGAACGACGTCAAGGACGAGGTGCTCAAGGCCGTGCGCGGCGAGAAGCCCTGGGGGATCGACGTGGTGGACGTGCGCATCACGCGCGTAGACTATGTGGAGGCGATCACCGAGTCGGTCTACCGCCGCATGCAGGCCGAGCGCCAGCGCGTGGCCAATGAATTGCGCTCCACCGGTGCCGCCGAAGGTGAAAAGATCCGCGCCGACGCCGACCGCCAGCGCGAGGTGACGGTGGCCAACGCCTACCGCGATGCGCAGAGGATCAAGGGCCAGGGCGATGCCCAGGCCGCTGCGGCCTATGCCGAGGCCTTTGGCCGCGATCCCCAGTTCGCCCAGTTCTACCGCAGCCTGGAAGCCTACAAGGCCAGTTTCGCGAGCAAGAGCGACGTGATGGTGCTGGACCCCAGCAGTTCGGAGTTCTTCAAGGTCTTCCGCGGTCAGGGCGCAGCAGCGCCCCGGAAATAAGCCCGCGTGAGCAGCGACGCCTTCTGGCTGGCCATGGCCCTCGTCCTGGTGATCGAGGGCCTTTTTCCTTTCATCTCGCCCGGCGGCTGGCGCCGCATGTTCAGCCAGATCCTGCAGCTCAACGACGGCCAGATCCGTTTCTTCGGCCTGCTGAGCATCCTGGCCGGCCTGGCCTGGACCTGGTGGCAGCTCGCCTGAGTCCGGGGCAGGGCGGCGTGGCCGGGGCCCATCGCGCGACCCGGTAAAATCACGTTTTTAACAGCCTCCCCTTTTCCCATGTCCGCCTGGCTCCTGCCGGATCACATCGCCGATGTCCTGCCCTCCGAGGCGCGTCACATCGAGGAACTGCGCCGCGACCTGCTCGACACGGCCCGTGGCTACGGCTACGAGCTGGTCATGCCGCCGCTGCTCGAGTACCTGGCCTCGCTGCTCAGCGGCACCGGTCAGGCGCTGAACCTCCAGACCTTCAAGCTCGTGGACCAGCTCTCGGGCCGCTCCATGGGCCTGCGTGCCGACACCACGCCCCAGGTCGCGCGCATCGACGCCCATCTGCTCAACCGCCGCGGCGTGGCCCGGCTGTGCTACTGCGGGCCCGTGGTGCACACGCGCCCGGCCAGCCCGCATGCCACGCGCGAGCCACTGCAGTTCGGCGCCGAGATCTACGGCCATGCCGGCCCCGAGGCCGACCTCGAAGCCCTGCAGCTCGCACTCGACTGCCTCAAGGCGGCCAAGCTCGGCCGCTACACGGTGGACCTGGCCGATGTGCGCATCGTCAGCGCCCTGCTCGACGCCGCGGGCGCCGACGCCGCGGCCCAGGAAGCCATCCAGACCGCACTGGCCGCCAAGGACGTGCCCGAGCTCACGCGCCTCACGCATGACATGCCCGCCGCGTCGCGCCAGGGTCTGCTGGCCCTGCCGCGGCTCTACGGCGACATCGGCGTGCTGGCCGAGGCTGAAAAAGTGCTGCCCGCGCTGCCCGCTGTGCGCGAGGCCCTGGCCAGCCTGCGCTGGCTGGCCGGTCATCTGCCGGACGCAGCGCTGGGCTTCGACCTGGCCGATCTGCGCGGCTATGCCTACTACAGCGGCGTGCGCTTTGCCGTCTACACCGAAGGCGTCAGCGACGCGCTGCTGCGCGGCGGGCGCTACGACGAGGTCGGTGCGGTCTTCGGGCGCAAGCGTCCGGCCGTCGGTTTCAGCCTGGACCTCAAGACCCTGGTGGGGGCCGTCGCGGCCCGCCCGCTGCGCGCGGCCATCCGCGCGCCCTGGGGCGAGGCGGCCAGCCTGCGTGCGGCCATCGCGCGCCTGCGCGAGCAGGGCGAGACGGTGGTCTGCGTCCTGCCCGGCCACGAGAGCGAGAACGACGAGTTCCAGTGCGACCGTGAGCTGATCGAAGTCGGCGGCCAGTGGGCCGTCCGTGCCATCTGAGCGCCGCCGCCGCGGTGCCATCCATGCGAGACCATACGAAATGAACACAACCAAAGGACGCAACGTCGTCGTCGTGGGAACCCAGTGGGGTGACGAAGGCAAGGGCAAGCTGGTGGACTGGCTCACCGAAAGCGCCCAGGGCGTGGTGCGCTTCCAGGGCGGCCACAACGCCGGCCACACGCTGGTGATCAATGGCGTCAAGACCGCGCTGCACCTTATCCCCAGCGGCATCATGCGCCCGGGCGTCAAGTGCTACATCGGCAACGGCGTGGTGCTCTCGGCGGCCAAGCTGTTCGAGGAGATCGAAGGCCTGGAGAAGGCCGGTGTCGAGGTGCGTTCGCGCCTGCGCATCTCCGAAGCCTGCCCGCTGATCCTGCCCTTCCACACCGCGCTCGACGTGGCCCGTGAGGCCGCGCGCGAGCAGGGCGGCAGCGAGAAGATCGGCACCACCGGCCGCGGCATCGGCCCGGCCTACGAAGACAAGGTGTCGCGTCGCGGTCTGCGCGTGGCTGACCTGTTCCACCGTGAGCGCTTTGCCGCCAAGCTGGGTGAGGTGCTGGATTATCACAACTTCGCCCTGCAGCATTACTACAAGGTCGAGCCGATCGACTTCCAGAAGACGCTGGATGAGGCGATGGAATACGCCGAGTGGCTGGCGCCTCTGATGACCGATGTTACCGCGCGTCTGCACGAGCTGCGCCGCGAAGGTGCCAACATCATGTTCGAGGGCGCTCAGGGTTCTCTGCTGGATATCGACCATGGCACCTATCCCTTCGTGACCAGCTCCAACACCACCGCTGGCGGCACTGCCACCGGGTCCGGCTTTGGTCCGCTGTATCTGGACTATGTGCTGGGCATCACCAAGGCCTACACCACCCGTGTTGGCTCCGGCCCGTTCCCGACCGAGCTGTTCGACGAGGTGGGTAGTCGTCTGGCCGAGCGTGGTCACGAGTTTGGCTCTACCACCGGGCGCGCACGCCGTTGCGGCTGGTTTGATGCGGTTATTCTGCGTCGGGCAATCGAGATCAACAGCATCAGTGGTCTGTGTCTGACCAAGCTGGACGTGCTGGATGGACTGGATGTGATCCGTATCTGTGTGGGTTACCGTAATGCCCAGGGTGATGTGATCGAAGCGCCAACCGATGCCGATAGCTACATTGGCCTGGAGCCGGTGTACGAGGACATGCCGGGCTGGCAGGAGTCCACGCTTGGTGTGAAAACCTTGGAAGGGCTGCCGGCCAACGCGCAGGCCTACATCCGCCGTATCGAAGAGTTGGTGGGTGCGCCCATCGATATCATTTCGACCGGCCCGGACCGTAATGAAACAGTGATTCTGCGCCAGATTTTCCAGGGCTGAGTACTGCTGTTGAAAAAAGCGCTCTTCGGAGCGCTTTTTTTATGCCTGGGCTTTGTGCGTGGGGGAGGGGGGGGGCGAACATCAGGCATAAAAAAACCGAGCGCATGGCTCGGTTCTTTTACGAAATTGGTGCCCAGGAGAAGACTCGAACTTCCACGACCGTGAGGTCACTAGCACCTGAAGCTAGCGTGTCTACCAATTTCACCACCTGGGCGATTTCTTTAAGCTGAAAAAACCGAGCAGCTGCTCGGTTTTTTCTGAATTGGTGCCCAGGAGAAGACTCGA
>DNQP01000130.1:0-257 GCA_003500955.1 Curvibacter sp.
GGACTGGATCTCCTCCATCACCCCGCAGTACTGGACCTTCTGGATCGGCCTCTTCCTCGTGGTGCTGATGCTGGTCGGTCGCGAGCGCCTCATCCGTCCCTGGACCTGGCTGGGGGGCAAGAAGTCATGAGTACTCCTGACATCGTTCT
Organism: Curvibacter sp.; assembly: GCA_003500955.1. Classification (GTDB taxonomy): domain Bacteria; phylum Pseudomonadota; class Gammaproteobacteria; order Burkholderiales; family Burkholderiaceae_C; genus Hylemonella. The sequence goes on from DNQP01000130.1 coordinate 150, forward strand.
CTCCGCGCAGAATCTGGTCAAGCGCTTCGGCGGCATCACGGCCACCGGTAACGTCAGCCTGGACCTGCACAAGGGCGCACGCCATGCGCTGATCGGCCCCAACGGCGC
>DNQP01000130.1:575-7880 GCA_003500955.1 Curvibacter sp.
GGCCCCAACGGCGCCGGCAAGACCACGCTGATCAACCTGCTGACCGGCGTGCTCGAACCCACCGAAGGCCGCATCGTGCTCGAAGGGCACGACATTACCCGGTTGTCGCCGCACCAGCGCGTGCGCCGCGGCATGGTGCGCACCTTCCAGATCAACCAGCTCTTCGACACCCTCACGCCGCTGGAGACGCTGGCGCTGACCGTGTCCCAGCACCAGGGCCTGGGCACCCGCTGGTGGCAGGCGCTGGGCCGCAACACCGCGGTGACCGAGCGCTGCGAACAGCTGCTCGAACAGTTCCACCTGAGCGAGGTGATGAACCAGAAGACCCAGGTGCTGGCCTACGGCAAGCGCCGCCTGCTGGAGATCGCCATCGCCCTGGCCTGCGAGCCGCGCGTGCTGCTGCTCGACGAGCCCGTGGCCGGCGTGCCGGCCGGCGAGCGTGAAGAACTGCTGCAGACCGTGGCGGCCCTGCCGGCCGACGTGTCGGTGCTCCTGATCGAACATGACATGGACCTTGTTTTCAGTTTTGCCAAGCGCATGACCGTGCTGGTCAACGGCACCGTGCTCACCGAGGGCGACCCGGACACCATCGCCAAGGACCCGCAGGTCAAGGCCGTCTACCTGGGGCATGGCGAGGAGGTGGCCCATGGCTGATCTCCTGCAGGTCGACAAGCTCAGCGCGGGCTACGGCGAGGCCGTGGTGCTGCACGACGTGTCGGTGTCCCTGCCCCAGGGCCAGACCCTGGCGCTGCTGGGGCGCAACGGCACGGGCAAGACCACTTTCATGAACACCCTGGCCGGCGCCACGCGCCAGCACGGCGGCAGCATCACGCTCGACGGCGTGGCCCTGCACAAGGTGCCGCTGCACCAGCGTGCCGGTGCCGGCATCGGCTGGGTGCCGCAGGAGCGCAACATCTTCAAGTCGCTCACGGTGGACGAGAACCTCACCGCTGTGGCGCGGCCCGGCGCCTGGACGCCGGCGCGCGTGTACGAACTCTTCCCGCGCCTGGCCGAGCGCAAGACCAACCTCGGGACCCAGCTCTCGGGTGGTGAGCAGCAGATGCTGGCCGTGGGCCGCGCCCTGGTGCTCAACCCCAAGCTCTTGCTGCTGGACGAGCCGCTCGAAGGCCTGGCCCCCATCATCGTGCAGGAGCTGCTGCGCGCCATCCGCCGCATCACGCGCGAGGAGGGGCTGTCGGCCATCATCGTCGAGCAGCATCCGCAGGCCATCCTGGCGATCTCGGACGTGGCGGCGGTGCTGGACCGCGGCACCGTGGTGCACTCGGGCACGGCGCAGTCGCTGCTGGACCAGCCCGAGCTGCTCGATCGCCTGTTGGGCGTGGCGCGCTGAACCTGCCACCGCGACCGGTGCCCTGTCTCTGGAGGTGAGGACCCTGATGCAACTGCAACGCCGTGATCTGCTGGCCCTGCTCGGGGCCGCCTGCGCACCCGCCGTCTGGGCCCAGTCGGCTTTCCCGTCCAAGGCCCTGCGCATCGTCGTGCCCTTCGGGGCCGGCGGCGTGGCCGACCTCACGGCGCGCACCGTGGGCCAGAAGCTGAGCCAGACCCTGGGCCAGCCGGTGGTGATCGAGAACAAGCCGGGTGCTGGCGGTGTCGGCGCGGCCGACACCGTGGCCAAGGCCGCGCCCGATGGCCACACCCTGCTGCTGATGTCCAACGCCAGCGCCGTCACGGCCACCCTGTTCAACAAGCTGCCCTACGACACGGTCAAGGACTTCACGCCGGTCAGCACCCTGGGCTTTTTCGACATCGCGGTCGTGACCGCGAGCGAATCGAAGTTCAAGACCCTGGGCGAGGTGCTGGCCTATGCCAAGGCCCATCCGGGCCAACTCAACGTGGGCAGCATCAACATCGGCAGCACGCAGAACCTGGCCGCCGAACTGTTCAAGTCCAACGCGGGCGTGGACATGCAGATCGTGCCCTTCAACGGCACACCGGCGGTCGTCAATGCGCTGCGCGGTGGCCAGATCGACGTGGCGGTCGAGATCGTGTCGCCCATCATGGGGCAGATCAAGGGCGGCGCCCTGCGTGCCCTGGCCATCACCGACAGCACGCGTTCGGCCCTGCTGCCCGAGGTGCCGACTACCCAGGAGGCCGGCCTGCCCCGCTACCAGGCCTCGTCCTGGAACGCCTTGGCTGTTCCTTCGGGGACGCCGAAGGATGTGGTGGCCCGCCTGCACCGCGAGATCGCCGCTGCGCTCAGCGATCCTGAGGTCAGCAAGAAGCTGCGTGAACTCAACATCGAGCCGCGCAGCATGAGCCCGGAGCAGACGGCCACCTTCCTGCAGGCCGAGATCCGGCGCTGGGGCGACGTGATCGTCAAGGCCAACATCCCGCGCCAGTGAGGCGCCGCAAGGCGCTCAGTTCGGCTGGATGTTGCCGGCCCTGACCACCGGCTTCCAGCGTTCGATCTCGCGGCGGATCAGCGCACCATAGGCCTCGGGCGTGGTCGGCACGGCGACCGCGCCCTCGCTCGCAAGCCGCGTCTTGAGTTCCGGCGAACTCAGGGCCTGGTTGATGTGGGTGTTGAGTTGGCGCACGATGTCCGCGGGTGTGCCTGCCGGCGCCACCACGCCGTACCACTGGTCGGCCTCGAAGCCGGGGTAGCCGCTCTCGGCCACCGTGGGCACCTCGGGCAGGGCCGGCAGGCGTGTCTTGCTCGACACCGCGAGCGCGCGCAGCTGGCCTGACTTGATGAAGGAGATCAGGGCCGGTGCGCCCGTGAACAGCAGGTCGGTCTGCCCGGCGACCAGGTCGCTCACGGCCGGCGCGGCGCCACGGTAGGGCACGTGCACGATGTAGGTCCCGGTCTGCAGCTTGAGGTACTCGGTCGCCAGATGCGCGGCGCTGCCGTTACCGCCCGAGCCGTAGTTGAGCCGGCCCGGACGCGCCTTGGCGTAGGTCACGAGCTCGCGCAAATTCTGCGCCGGCACCTTGGGGTGCACGACCAGCACATTGGGCACGTTGGCCACCCAGGCGACGGGCGCGAAATCCTTGACCGGGTCGTAGGGCAGCTTGGGGTAGATGGCCGGGTTGACGGCCAGCGTGCCGATGTGGCCCATGAGCAGGGTGTAGCCGTCGGGCGCGGCCTTGGCCACCTTGTCCGCACCTACCGAGCCGCCCGCGCCCGGCACGTTGTCGATGATCACGGGCTGGCCCAGCGATTCGGCCAGCTTCTGGCCGACGGCACGGCCGAGGATGTCCGAGCTGCCGCCCGGCGTGAAGGGTACGACCAGACGGATGGGTTTGTTGGGCCAGCCCTGGGCGTGCACAGGGGTTGACAGCAACAGGGCGCAGGCCCAGAGGGTCAGAAGTCGGAGCGGGGATGCACGCATGGGACAGGCTTTCGAAGGGAGCAGGCGCGACAGCTTAGGCGGTGCGCAGTCGGTGTGCAAACGGATGCGGCGATCGGGGTATCACGTATGGCGATGGCCGCAACCGTCTCAAAGCGTGGCCTCGATCAAGCGGCGCAGCTCGGGCGTGAGCTCGGGCCGCACGCCGAACCAGTGCTCGAAGGCCGGCCGGGCCTGGTTCAGCAGCATGCCCAGGCCGTCCACGGCCACATGGCCGCGCGCGCGCGCGGCGGCCAGCAGCGGCGTCTCCAGCGGCACGTAGATGATGTCAGAGACCAGCGCGTGCCGGGGCAGGCGATCGAGCGCAATCTCCAGCGGCGCCTGTCCCTTCATGCCCAGGCTGGTGGTGTTGACCAGCAGGGCGCAGCCGTCCAGTGCATCGGCGCGCTGCTCCCAGGGGATGGCGCGGATGGGTGCGCCGAACTCGGCGGCCAGGGCCTGGGCCTTGTCCAGGCTGCGGTTGCACAGGCGGATGTCCTTCGCGCCGCGCTCGGCCAGCGCCACGAGGATGGCGCGCGCCGCGCCGCCCGCGCCCAGCACGGTGACGGGTCCGGCATCGGCGCGCCAGTCGGGCTGCGCGTCGAGCAGGCTCTGGATGTAGCCATAGGCGTCGGTGTTGTAGCCGGCCAGCGCACCGTCTTTTTCCACCACCAGGGTGTTGATGGCGCCGATGCGCTTGGCCAGCGGGTCCACGCGGTCCACCAGGGCCAGGGCCGCCACCTTGTGCGGGATGGTGAGGTTACAGCCGGCAAAGCCCAGCGCGCGCAGGCCGCGCACGGCGTCACCCAACTGCTCGGGCTGCACGGGCAGCAGCACGTAGTGGCCGTTCAGGCCGTACTGGCGGATCCAGTGGCCATGGATGGCGGGCGAACGCGAGTGCGCCACGGGCCAACCCATGACGCCGGCCAGGGTGTAGTGCTTGTCAGAGGACATGGTGGGGAGCTGTCATGCGGTGTGGGCCGTGGGGCCGAAGACGTCGGATGCGACCTGCTGGATCAGTTCCAGCATGGCCTGCTGCGTCATGGTGGTGGTGCGGCCAGCCGCCGTGGCCAAGGCCAGGCGGCTGACCAGATGCGGCTTGACGATGGGGCGCGCCACATAGGCCTCGGGCCGGGTCGTCGTGGCCAGCGCGTACTTGGGCAGGATGGCGTAGCCCGCGCCGTCGGCCACCAAATCCAGGATGGCGGCCACGCCGTCGATCTCCAGGCTGATCTCGGGCTTGCAGCCGATGCCTGCCATTTCGGTTTCCACCACCATGCGGATCGCGTTGGGGCGGCTGGGGATGACCAGGGGCAGGGTGCTGGCCTCGCGCAGGCTGATGGCCTCGGCAATCGCCTTGCCGCGCGCGCGCCGCGGGCCGATCAGCAGCAGTTCCTCGTCCATCAAGGGCCGGGTCTCCAGATCGGGGCTGGGCTGGGGGTTGTAGAGCAGGGCGATGTCGAGCCGGCCCGTGAGCAGGCCTTCCTGCATGGAGATGGTCAGGCCCTCGCTGATGGACAGCGCCGCATTCGGCAGGCGCTTGCGGAAGGCGCGCGTGAGCGGCACCGTCAGCATCTTCGCAATGCTGGGCGGCAGGCCCAGGGCCACGCGCCCGGCCAGGGCGCCGCTGACGCGGCCCAGGTCCTCGCGCGCGCGCGCCACTTGGTGCAGGATGCCGCGGCCGTGCTCCAGCAGCAGCTTGCCGGCTTCGGTGGTCGTGACCCCGCGGCCGTTGCGCAGCAGCAGGTTCTGCCGCAGTTCCACTTCAAGCAGGCGGACCTGGCGGCTCAGCGCCGGCTGGGCGATGTTGAGCACCCCGGCGGCGCGCGTGAAGCTGCCGAGTTCGGCCACGCGGACGAAATATTCGAGTTGCTTCAGGTCCATGGTTTGCGGGATAGCTTGCTATCGATTATGCCGAAATGCGATACCTGCTAGTAAGCGCTCCGCCTTGGCGCAGGGCGGGAGGCTGGGGACAATCAGCGTTTTGACCAAGCTGTGCACCCGCGCATGAGTACCGAGATCCTGGGCATATCCTCCATGGCGACCCGCCTGGTCCTGGCCGAGCTGGCCGAGGCCTACCAGCGCACGTCCGGCCAGCACCTGCGCATCGAATCGGTGGGCGGCGTGGACGCGGCCAAGCGCGTGGCCGCCGGTGAGGCCTTCGACGTGGTCATCCTGGCCTCGGATGCGATCGACAAGCTCATCGCGGCTGGTCATGTGCGGGCCGGCAGCCGCGTGGACCTGGTGCACTCGGGTGTGGCCGTGGCCGTGCGCGCCGGTGCCGCGCAACCCGACATCTCCAGCGAAGACGCTGTGCGCGCCGCTGTGCAGGCCGCCCCCAGCGTGAGCTACTCTACCGGACCCAGTGGCGTGGCCCTGGCCCAGCTGTTCGAACGCTGGGGCCTGGCCGAGGAACTGAAGGCGCGCATCGTCACGCCGCCGCCGGGCATCCCCGTGGGCAGCCTCGTGGCGAAGGGGGAGGTGGCGCTCGGCTTTCAGCAGCTCAGCGAACTCATCAACCTCGAAGGCATCACCGTGCTGGGCCCGCTGCCCCCGGCCATCCAGATCACCACCACGTTCTCGGCCGGCATCTGCAGCACCAGCCGCCAGCCCGAGGCCGTGCGCGCCCTGCTGGACTACCTGCGTTCGCCAGCCACGGCCGAGGCCAAGCGGCGCCAGGGCATGGAGCCCGCGTGATATGAAGCACCCCCAGGCTCCGCGCACTGCGTGTCGCTACGCCACCCCCCTTGCAGGGGGCAACGCCAGTAGCCCGGCAAAGCCGGTTCCACGGCGTTCCCCGCTTGGCTCATCACGGGCGCTATTGGACACGGCTGCGCATTGACATTGGAATTCCAGGAGACCCTCATGAAGAAGAACCCGCTCATCATCGACTGCCACGGCCACTTCACCACGGCCCCCAAGGCGCTGGAGGCCTGGCGCAACCAGCAGATCGCCGGCATCAAGGATCCGGCTGTGATGCCCAAAGTCGCCGACCTCAAGATCAGCGACGACGAGCTGCGCGAGGCCATTGAGACCAACCAGCTCAAGCTGATGAAGGAGCGTGGCTCCGACCTGACCATCTTCAGCCCGCGCGCCAGCTTCATGGCGCACCACATCGGCGACTTCAACGTCTCCAGCACCTGGGCCGCGATCTGCAACGAGCTGGTCTACCGCGTCACGCAGCTGTTCCCCGATCACTTCATCGGCGCCGCCATGCTGCCGCAGTCGCCCGGTGTCGACCCGAAGACCTGCATTCCCGAGCTGGAAAAGTGCGTCCAGCAATACGGCAACGTCGGCATCAACCTCAACCCCGATCCCTCGGGCGGCCACTGGACCAGCCCGCCGCTGACAGATCGCCACTGGTACCCCATCTACGAAAAGATGGTGGAGTACGACATCCCGGCCATGATCCATGTGTCGACCAGCTGCAATGCCTGTTTCCACACCACGGGCGCGCACTACCTGAACGCCGACACCACGGCGGTCATGCAGCTGATCCAGGGCGACCTCTTCAAGGACTTCCCCACGCTGAAGTTCATCATTCCGCACGGCGGCGGCGCCGCGCCCTACCACTGGGGCCGTTTCCGCGGCCTGGCGCAGGAGATGAAGAAGCCGCTGCTGAGCGAGCACCTGCTCAAGAACATCTACTTCGACACCTGCGTCTACCACCAGCCGGGCATCGACCTGCTGACCAAGGTGATCCCGGTGGACAACATCCTGTTTGCCTCCGAGATGATCGGCGCCGTGCGCGGCATCGACCCCGAGACTGGCGCCTACTACGACGACACCAAGCGCTACATCCAGGCCACGCCGCACCTCAACGACGAGCAGCGCTACAAGGTCTACGAGGGCAATGCCCGCCGCGTGTTCACGCGCCTCGATGCGGCCCTCAAGGCCCAGGGCAAATAAGGACTGACACATCCCTCCGCCGTTCGGGCTGAGCCTGTCGAAG
>DNQP01000224.1:0-5773 GCA_003500955.1 Curvibacter sp.
CGTGGGGGTGCTCATCCCCTTCTGCCTGATCTGCATCGCCCTGAGCTGGCCCATGTTCGTGCAGGCCTATGAATCGGGCGAGATGTCGCAGAACGCCGGCGGCCTGATCCGCTGGCCGGTCTACGCCCTCATGCCCCTGGGCTTCGGCCTGCTGCTGCTGCAGGCCCTGTCCGAACTGCTCAAGCGCGTGCTCTTCCTGCGCGGCCTGGGCCCCGACAGCCTGGCCGACGCCGAACACAAGAGCGACGAACAGAAGCACCTCGAAGAGCTCGAGGCCATCGCCGCCCGCAAGCTGGCCGGAGAAAAATAAATGGAATTCCTCGCACAACAGTTCGTGCCCATCATGTTCGTGGGCCTGCTGGCCCTGCTGCTGACGGGTTTCCCCGTGGCCTTCGCACTGGCCGCCACCGGCCTGGGCTTCGGCTTCATCGGCATGGAACTCGGGCTCTTCCCGGCCACGCTGTTCCAGGCCCTGCCGCTGCGCATCTTCGGCATCATGCAGAACGACACGCTGCTGGCCATTCCCTTCTTCACCTTCATGGGCATCATCCTGGAACGCTCGGGCATGGCGGAGGACCTGCTCGAGACCGTGGGCCAGGTCTTCGGTCCGCTGCGCGGTGGTCTGGCCATCGCGGTGATCCTGGTCGGCGCGCTGCTGGCCGCCACCACCGGCGTGGTGGCCGCGGCCGTGATTTCCATGGGCCTGATCTCCCTGCCCATCATGCTGCGCTATGGCTACAGCCGCACGGTGGCCATGGGGGCGATCACCGCCTCGGGCACGCTGGCCCAGGCCATCCCGCCCTCCCTGGTGCTCATCGTGCTGGCCGACCAGCTGGGCCGCTCGGTCGGCGACATGTACGCCGGTGCGCTGATCCCCGGCCTGCTGCTGGTGGGCCTGTACATCCTCTTCGTGGTGATCGTCGCGCTGTTCAAGCCCGCCATGGTGCCGGCCCTGCCGCCCGAGGCGCGCATCTACCGTGAGCCCAGCGGCCGCTCGGGTCACCGCTCGCTGGGCGTGCTGGTCCTGATCTGTGCCGCGGTGGGCTGGGCCTGGTCACGCGTGCACAACGAGCTGATGACGGCCTGGCTGGAGCGCAACGTGCCCTCGCCGGGGGACGAGATCGTGATCATGTCCATGACCCTGGCCTCGCTGACCGGCCTGGCGCTGGCGCTGGTCAACCGCGTGACCAAGCTGGGCCTGCTCTCGCGCCTGGCCGAGCAGGTGACCTTTGTGCTGATGCCGCCGCTGATCCTGATCTTCCTGGTGCTGGGCACCATCTTCCTGGGCGTGGCCACGCCCACCGAAGGCGGCGCCATGGGTGCCGTGGGCGCGCTGGTGATGGCCCTGGGCAAGAAGCGCCTGGACAAGAGCCTGCTGACCCAGGCCCTGGACAACACGGCCAAGTTGTCGAGCTTCGTGCTCTTCATCCTGATCGGCTCCACGGTCTTCAGCTTCACCTTCAACGCGGCCGACGGTCACATCTGGGTCGAGCATCTGTTCGACAAGGTGCCCGGCGGCGTGATCGGCTTCCTGATCGTGGTGAACATCCTGGTCTTCATCCTGGGCATGTTCATTGACTTCTTCGAGATCGCCTTCATCGTGATCCCGCTGCTGGCACCGGTGGCCGAGAAGATGGGCATCGACCTGATCTGGTTCGGCGTGATCATCGCCATGAACCTGCAGACCTCCTTCCTGACGCCGCCCTTCGGTTTTGCGCTGTTCTACCTGCGCAGCGTGGCGCCCAAGAAGGACTACACCGACCGCGTCACGGGCCAGACCATCCCGGCCGTGACCACGGGCCAGATCTACAAGGGCTCGATCGCCTTCATCATCATGCAGCTGATCATGGTGGGCATGATCATGGCCTTCCCCGGCCTGGTGACGGGCAATATCGACACGGTGCAGAACCTCACCGACTCCGAGGTGATGCAGCAGCTCGACATCCGCCCGCCGGATGCGGGCGAGGCCGGCGACGAAGCCGCGCCGGACGCTGACAAGCCGGACTCGGGGGACAAGGAACTCAGGCCCGAAGCGGAGGAAGACACCGGCCGCGCCGACGAAGACCCCATGAAGGCGCTGCAAGACGCGATGAAGCAGGACCGAAAGAAGTAAACGCGACCCTCACCAAGCCCCGCACCGCGGGGCTTTTCTCTTGCTGCCGACGAGAAAGAGGGAGCGGAATCGTTCAGGCACGCGGCGCATCGGCCAGCTGCGTCTGCAACGCGTCGATGCGCATGGGCCGTGCAAAATGCCAACCCTGCGCCAGCTGCACCCCGCGTTCGCGCAGATAGGCGGCCTGAGCCTCGGTCTCCACGCCCTCGGCCACCATGAGCAGCTTGAGCGACTGGGCCATGGCGATGATGTGGCTGACCACGTGCGAGGTCACGGCGTCGGTGCCGATGGTGTCAACGAAGGACTTGTCGATCTTCAGGCCGTCGACCTCGAGCTGGGTCAGGTAGGACAGGCTGGAGTAGCCGGTGCCGAAATCGTCGATCACCACCTGATGTCCCAGGCCTCGGATGCGCTGGATGTGCTCGCGCGTGCCGCTGGCGTCGATGAAGGTACGCTCGGTCGCCTCGATGTGCAGGCAGGCAGGTCGGATGCCCTGGTGGCGTACCACGTCCTCCAGCTGTTCGAGCAGGGCCGGGTCGTGCAGGTCGGTGGAGGCGAAGTTGACCGAGATGAAGAAGTCCGGCCGCTCCCGCAGCAGCGCCCCGGCTTCGTGGGCCACCCGGTCCAGCACGTGCGCGGTGATGCGCCCGATCAGCTGGGTGCGCTCGGCCATGGGAATGAAGACGGCGGGGCTGATGTGCTCGCCATCAGACCGGCGCCAACGCAGCAGGGCCTCGGCCCCCACCCACTGCCCGCTGGCGAGGTTGATGATGGGCTGGTAGAGCAGGTAGAGTTCGCCGCGGCGCAGCGCGCTGCGCAGCTGGGCGGGCAAGCCGAGCTGCTGGCGGGTCACGAGGTAGACGCTGAAACCCAGGATCAGCCCTGCGACCACGCCCAGCGGCACCAGCAGCATGGCCTGGCTCTTCCACGAACCCTGCAGGCGCTGGCCCGGGATGGCCGCGTAGGTGAAATACGCATACTGGCTGGAGCGCTCCAGCGCCACCACATAGTCACCATCGAAGAAGCTCAGGCGCTGGGCCTGGCCCAGGCGCCGCGCCCATTCGGGCTTCCAGATGCCGACCTGCGAGATTGGCTGCATATTGCCCAGACCGACCAGACCGATGCCGACCTCGGCATCGTTGCCGACGATGTCGAACGCGTTGTCGGTGTGCACGATGGCGGTGTAGCCGCTCTTGGCAGAGGTGCTGATGCGGAAGAGGCTCTTGTCGTCATAGGGCAGCCGGCGATCCGAGCGCACGGCCAGGCCGCCGGGGCTCACGTATTCGGCAACACCCACGTCCAGGCCCGCACCATGAAAGCCCAGCGAGGAGCAAAGCAGCCGGTTGTTCTCGACGTAGCCCACGGCCTGCAGACGGCTGGCCCGCATCGAGGCACGAATCATGCGCTCCATGGCCTGCGGCGAACAGGGATCCTTGAGCTCGGCCGCCTCCATGTCCTGGACGGCCTGGTAGACCTGGTCGGTGATCTGCTGGTTGCGCCGCAGGGCCTGCGCCGCCAGGATGGCGGCCTGGCTCTCCAGTTCGCGCAGGGACTGCCGATCGGTGTAGTTCAGCGCCAATGTGATCGGTGTGGCGATGGCCACCACTCCCACCAGATAGGCGACGGCGAGGACAGGGTTGAGCTTCAAGGTGCTGGTGGTCAGGCGCGGGGCACCGCAACCCGGTGCCACGCTGCACTCATCGTGCCATGGCCTGGCACGGTGTCAATGGCGCGAACGTGTAAGAAGCACGCTCGCACCATGAAAAAGCCCCGCCGAAGCGGGGCTGGGTGCGGATCCGAAGGCTGTGCTTACAGCTTCTGGCCCTGCATATAGTTGTCGAAGCGCGCCTCGGTGAAGCGGAACCACAGATTGGCCTCGCGACGGAAGTTGGCGTAGTCCTCGTAGACTTTCTTCCAATTCGGGTTCTTGGCACCGATCTCGGCGTACAGGGCCATGGACTCCTTGAAGGCCAGGTCCATCACGGCCTTGGGGAAGGCCACGAGCTTGGTCTTGTTGGCCACGAGCTGCTTGAGCGCCTCGGGGTTCCTGGCATCGTACTTGGCCTGCATGACCACGTGGGCGTGGGATGCGGCCGCCTCGACGATGGCCTTGTTCTCGGCGCTCAAGCTGTCATAGGCCTTGTTGTTGATGTACAGGTCCAGCTGCGGACCGCCTTCCCACCAGCCGGGATAGTGGTAGAAGGGTGCGACCTTGAAGAAGCCCAGCTTCTGGTCGTCATAGGGCCCCACCCACTCGGCGGCGTCCAGCGTGCCCTTTTCCAGCGCCTGGTAGATCTCGCCGCCAGGAATGTTTTGCGGCACGCCACCCATGCGCTCGATCACCTTGCCGGCGAAGCCGCCGACACGGAACTTGAGGCCCTTCATGTCGGCCACGGTCTTGATCTCCTTGCGGTACCAGCCGCCCATCTGCGCCCCGGTGTTGCCCATGGGGAAGCTGACGATGTTGTAGTTGGCGTAGAACTCGCGCATCAGCTTCAGGCCGTTGCCCTCGTACATCCAGGCCGTCATCTGGCGGCTGTTGAGCCCGAAGGGAATGGCACAAGCCAGGGCGAAGGTCTCGTCCTTGCCGAAGAAATAGTAAGGCGCGGTATGGGCCATCTCGACCGTGGCGTTCTGCACCGCGTCGACCACGCCGAAGGGCGGCACGAGTTCACCGCCCGCGTGCACCGAGATCTCGAACTTGCCGCCCGACATCTCCCTGACCTTCTTCGAGAAGACCTCGGCAGCGCCGTAGATCGTGTCCAGCGCCTTGGGGAAGCTCGAGGCCAGACGCCAGCGGATGGCGGCCTGGGCGTGCACGGCGGGCGCAGCGCCAGCGGCCAGCACGCCGGCGATACCGGCGCGCTTGATGAGGGAACGACGGTCCATGGTTGTCTCCTGGGACGATGTTGAGGTGGGCGCGATTCTGGTCGCCGCTTGGGCGAGACAACATCAGGGCTTACCCCTGTTCGACCTCTGGCGTGGTATGCACGCCAAAAAAGAACGGGCCCGCAGGCCCGTTCCGTGTGCACATTGTCGTCCGGCTTACAGTTTCACGCCCGTCATGTAGCTGTTGAAGCGGTACTCGGAGAAACGCTCCCAGAGGATCTGGTCGCGCTGGAAGGCGCGCATGTCCTGGTGAATCTTCTTGAACTCGGGCGACTTGGCCTCGTGTTCGGCGAAGACTTCCATGGCGGCCTTGAAGCCGGCGTCCATCACGTCCTTGGGGAAGGGCTTGAGCTTGGTGCCGGCTGCCACCAGGCGCTTGAGGGCCTCGGGGTTCTTGGCGTCGTACTTGGCGGTCATGTCACGCGCGGCCACGGCGGCAGCGGCATCGACGATGGCCTGGAAGTCGGGGCTCAGCGCGGCATAGGCCTTCTTGTTGATGAAGAACTCGAGCTCGGCGCCACCTTCCCACCAGCCGGGGTAGTAGTAGAACGGGGCCACCTTGTTGAAGCCCAGCTTCTGATCGTCGTAGGGGCCGACGAACTCGGTCGCGTCCAGCGTGCCCTTTTCCAGTGCCTGGTAGACCTCGCCGGCCGGCATGTTCTGGGCCACCACGCCCAGCTTGGCCATGGTCTCGCCGAACAGGCCGCCACCCAGACGCATCTTCAGGCCCTTGAGGTCCTTGACGCTCTTGATCTCCTTGCGGTACCAGCC
>DNQP01000224.1:6081-7069 GCA_003500955.1 Curvibacter sp.
TTGCGGTACCAGCCGCCCATCTGCGTGCCGGTGTTGCCGGCGCTGGCGCTCTTGATGTTGTACTGGTCGAAGAAGGCGTCCATCAGCTTGCGGCCGTTGCCGTGCTCCATCCACGCATCCATCTGGCGCGCGCTCAGGCCGAAGGGCACGGCGCAGCCGAAGGCGAAGATGGGGCTCTTGCCGGTGAAGTAGTAAGGCGCGGTCTGCGCCATCTCGATGGTGCCGTTCTGCAGCGCTTCCACCACGCCAAAGGCGGGCATCAGCTCGCCGGCAGGGTGCACCGAGACCTCGAACTTGCCGCCGGACAGGGCCTTGACGGTCTGCGAGAACTTCTCGGCGCTGCCGAAGATGGTGTCCAGCGACTTGGGGAAGCTGGAGGCCAGACGCCAGCGCACGGCGGCCTGGGCGTGCACGGCCGGCGCGACACCGGCGGCGAGTACGCCGGCGATACCGGCCTGCTTGATGAGGGAACGACGATCCATGGTCCTAGACTCCTTTGGTAATTCATATCCATCCCGCCCACGGTCGACGGGAAGCCTGCAAGTGTAGCCTCTCGCAAACAGGCCACCGCGCCAAGCCCGGTCAGCTGCGCCTTTTGGGGTACCATTCAACGCGACCCTGGAGCGGCGCGCGGCCTCAGACCTGCGCATGTGCTCCCGGCCACTCACCACCCGCGGGCGTTCGATGACCACCGTCGTTTTCGCAGATCTGGTCGGCAGCACCAGCCTATTCGAACAGCTGGGAGACGAAGCAGCATCCCGGTTCGTCTCCCAGCTCATGAGCATGCTCGGCGAGATCTTCGGCGAGCACCAGGGCCGCGTCGTCAAGGTGCTGGGCGACGGCCTCTTCGTCGTCTTCGAGCAAGAGGGGCAAGCGCTGGCGGCCTGCATCCATGTGCAGAACCATCTGCTGGAACATCCCCTGCGCCCCGGCGGCAGCGGCGCGCCGGTGGAACTGCAGATCGGCATCGACAGCGGCGAGGTGGTGG
>DNQP01000107.1:0-1916 GCA_003500955.1 Curvibacter sp.
CCAGACCTTGATGCACTGAGGGGGGAGAATGCAGCACTCCGCAGTCAGGCTCTCCAGGCACTGGAAGCCCAGCAAGTCCCAGCTGCGCCGGCTGACGCACTACCAGCTGCGCGAGGCGATGAACCAGCAGCCCAGCTACCGGCTGCCGGATCCGCCCCGGTGGAAGCCGGAGGGGTAGCGCCAGCCGCAACCCCTGCTGTCGAGGTCACGCGCCGCAACAACGGCACCGTGGTGCTCAAGGGCGACACCCAGCAGATCCTGGCCGCGCTGGCCACCCAGGGCCTCACGGGCATCCCCGGCAATGCCGGCGTGATCGTGGCCAAGAGTCAGGCCCAGCAGGCCGCCACGCTCTTCCAGCAGCCCGAGGCAGCGCCCAACCCCGTGGATCAGCGCGCCGAGTTCCAGGCCGCCGAGGCCAAGCGCCAGGCCAGGGCATCCCGCCTGCGCGCCGGCGCCTTCGACAAGAACCCGATCATGGCTTTCCTGGGCAAGCACGGCATCAGCCTGCAGCTGGCCAGCGAGTTCGCGCCCGGCACCACGGAGCGCCGCAAGGCCATCGTCCCCGGCTACGGCCCGGTGTTCCGCCGCAACGGCATGAACCTGGACCTGCTGGCTGAGCGCGCGGCCGAGGAGGGTTTCCTTCCCCCGGGCAGCCGCGACGACCGGGCGCTCTACGACCTGATCAGCCGGGCCATGCGCGGCGAGCGCGTTACGCCTCAGTACGCCCAGGGCGTGGTCGAGCAGGAGATGGAGACCGCCAACCGCGCGCGCTTCGAGGACTACCTGCAGGCCGACCCCCTGCTGCCCGACGACATCGAGGACGCCATTCAGGACGTCACCAGCGACCCGGCCCTGGAGGCCGAGCTGCGTGCTCTGCTGGCCGCGGCGGCTGACGAGGGCATCGACACCGAAGCCGTCCTTGAAAAAGCCGTGCAGATCGCCGAGAATGGGAACCAGGATGAATACACCCGTCAAGCCATCGCCGACGTTACCGCAGCTCGAGCAAGCCGCGGAGACGCTGCTGCGCGAGCGCGTGCTGAGCAAGGGCGGCCAGCAGCCCAGCGAGCAGGCCGTGAAGCTGGCCAGCCAGATCCTGGCCCAGAAGGCGATCAGCAAGTCCTGACGGCGCCCACGCGCGCCGACGTCGAAGCACAGCAAGACCGCGCCGCCACGGCCGAGGCCCTGGACCAGCGCGAGCAGGTGCGCAAGGAGAGCGAAGCCGGGGCCGGCCTGTTCAGCCTGACCCAAGAGGACGGCCGGCAGGACACCACGGGCGACCTCTTCGGCACACCGACAGCCGAGACTGACAGGGCCCAGGAATCCGTAGACGATCTGCGCAAGCAACTGCGCGACCTGGAAGACCGCATGGTCGGTGCCGCCGGGCTGGCCCCGGGATTCATCGAGGAAGCCGTGCGTTCGCGCAAGGTTTCAGCCGACATGAAGGCGCGCCGCGAAGAACTGCGCCAGCGCATCCGCGACCTGCAGGGCAAGGTTGATGCTGCGCGCGCCGCACCAACTTCCAAAGAGATTGACGCCAAGACCGACCAGATCATGCGTCTGTTCGACGAGATGGGGGGCGGCATCGCCCTGACCAAGGATCAAGTGCGCGCGCTGATCGTCGAGAAGGGCATGGCCGCCGCCGACAAATCGGTGCAGGCCTTCCGCGAAAAGATCCAGCAGGACAAGGCAACGCAGGAGAAGCTGGCGAAGCTGAAGCCAGCTGCCGAAAAACCCGTCTCCCAAATGTCCGCCGCCGACCTGCTGCGCGCGGCTGCCGACAAGATGGAGGCCAAGCCCGGCAAGATTGACGACCTGGGCGAGAAGATCGGCGGTGCGCGCAAGGACACCGCCCAGCCAACCGGCCGCGCGCCGCGCCGGGGCGAGAAGACCGACGACCGCCCGGCCTGGGCCCGCCG
>DNQP01000107.1:2229-11932 GCA_003500955.1 Curvibacter sp.
TGGGCCCGCCGCTTCCAGATCAGCCAGATCGTTCGGGCCGGTGGCCAGATCGGCGAAGTCCGCAACGAGGGCCGCTGGGTCATCCGCGACACGCGCTCGCTGGACTGGATGAAGCAGCCCAAGCAGGTTGGGCGCGAGACCTTCGCCAGCCGCGAAGCCGCCGAGAAGGCGCTGCCTCTGCTGGCGGTGAGCATGAAGCACCGCGTGGTGCCGTCCACCGGCTCCGACGGCGGGCAAGCCTGGGAAATCTGGCGCGACGTCAGCGACCGCAAGCGCGTCAAAGTGGTCGACCAGCAGTTTGCCAGCCGCGACGACGCCATGCGCTACATGGCCGAGAACGCCGAGGCCATCATCGAGGCCAACACCACCTTCGGCGAGGCCGACCTGCCGGTGCCCGATGACAAGCGCCGCGAGGGACCGCAGCGCCGCCAGGGCGATGTGAAGGGCCAGGACTTCATGCAGGCCTTCGGCTTCCGCGGCGTGGAGTTCGGCAACTGGAACAACCAGGACGAGCGCCAGGAGCTGATGAACGAGGCCTACGACGGCCTCATGGACCTGGCCGACGTCATGGGCATCCCGCCCAAGGCCATCAGCCTGAACGGTGATCTGGCCCTGGCCTTCGGCGCCCGCGGCCACGGACTCAGTGGTGCCCGCGCGCACTACGAGCCCGACCGCGCCGTGATGAACCTCACCAAGATGAAGGGCGCCGGTGCCCTGGCCCACGAGTGGTTCCATGCCCTGGACCACTACTTTGGCCGCCAGGACGGCAAGGCGCCCGTGCAGTGGGTGACAAACAAGGACGGCACGCGCAGCCTCAAGGTCAACGGCGACTTCGAGAACAACGCCGTCAGCAGCGGGTTCAGCCGCACGAATTCCGGCGTGCGAGAAGAGGTCCGCGCGGCCGTGGCCAAGGTCATGACCACCATGGCGCGCAAGGCCGAGCAGTACGTCGAGGACACCGCCAAGACTGAGCGCTTCGTGGCCGCCGTGCGCAACGACGTCGACAAGCAGCTGGCCAGCATCCGCCGCGACCTGGCCGAGCAGAAGGACGTGCGCTACTACAAGCGCAACAACAAGCCGGCCACCGCCGACCAGCTCGCCGAGTTCGACGCCATCGCCCAGCGCATCCTGGCCGGCGAGGCGCTGGACACCGAGCTGCGTTCCTCGGGCACCAAGAGCCTGAGCGGTATGCGCTGGACCAACGATGCCCTGGAGCAGATCAGCGCCATCTACAAGGCCGTGCGTGGCCGCAGCGGATTCGACACCACCAACCAGAGCGGCATCCTGGACCGCCTGCGCAGCTACATGGGCCTGTACAGCCAGCGCCTCAAGATGCTGGCCGAGGCCCAGACCGGCGCCGAGAAGACCAAGCAGGTGCCCACGGACTTCGCCATGGACGCCAGGAGCCTGGACCAGGGCCGCGGCACCGACTACTGGACCACGCCGCACGAGATGGCGGCGCGCGCCTTCCAGGGCTACGTCGAGGACAAGATCGCCGAGCGCGGCGGCAAGAGCCCGTTCCTGAACTACGGCCCCGAGAATGTCGGCATCCTGACGCCCTGGGGAGCCAAGCGGCCGTACCCGGCCGGCGAGGAGCGCAAGGCCATCAACGCCGCCTTCGATGAACTCGTGAAGGTGATCAAGACCCGCGAGACCGACCAGGGCGTGGCGATGTACGCGCGCGGTGGCCAGGACCAAACTGACACGCCAGCCTTCAAGAAGTGGTTCGGCGACAGCAAGGTGGTGGACGACCAGGGCAAGCCGATGGTGGTGTACCACGGCGCTGGAGACAGCATCCATTCCTTTGTAGACACGAAGGGGCGCGGCGCCTACTACTTCACGCCAAATGCAGAATTCGCTTCCGGGTTCGCATTTGATGCTGCCGACAGCATCAACGAAAATGACGGGTACGACGGAGAGTATTACAGCCAGATGGAATCCGCTGGAGCGAATACCATGCCTGTCTATTTGTCTGCTCAAAACCCGTTCGACCCACGCAACCAAAAGCATGTCGATGCCCTGATAGATGAGGCTGGCCTCGGCAAGAATGATGCCGTGCGAGACATCTGGCGCCGCAGATTCTCGGCTGGAATGTACGATGATCTTGAGCCGTATTACCAGGACATGCAGGCACTTGGCTTCGATGGCTTCTACGAGAAGGAGAATGGCGACCAGTCCTTTTGGAACATTGGCGTATTCCGCCCCGAGCAGATCAAGAGCGCCACCGGCAACCGCGGCACGTTTGACCCAAGTGACCCCGACATCACTATGGCGCGCGGTGTCATGGACGCCGCCGCCTTCCGCCGCGCCTTCGGCGCCCCGGAGCCCATGGGCGTCGACCGCACCCAGCAGATCGTCGACGAGCTCACGCGCACCTGGGAAAACGGCCCGGCCTTCGAGATCGTGGCCACGGCCGCCGGCATGCCGGGAGGCCGCCATCCCAGCGATGCCCGCGGCCTGATCCTGAACGGCACGGCCTACATCGTGGCCGCCAACAACCCGACACGCGACGCCGTGGCCCGAACCCTGGGCCATGAGGCCATCGGCCACTACGGGCTCTGGAAGATGCTGGGCGAGGACGGCACGCGCCAGTTCCGCCGCAACGTGCAGCTGGCCATCAAGGCAGGCAACAAGCCCATCACCGCCATCCGAGACAAGGTGCGCGAGCTCTACGTGGACGAGCGCGGCCGCTTCAACCTGACCCCCGAGCAGGAGGCCGACGAGATCGCGGCCTTCGCGGTGGAGGAGGGCATCGACCCCGTGACCGGCGAGTTCCGCCCAGGCTTCGGCTTCCTGAAATCGGTATGGGCGAAGATCGCCGCCTTCCTGCGCGACACCCTGGGCCTGCCCGTGCGCTTCACCAACACCGAGCTGCAGGGCCTGCTGGTGCAGTCCATGCGCGGCCTGCAGGTGGGCCAGCGGCTTGAGGGTGGCGCTGACATGATGGTGGCGGCAGCTCGCGACGTCTCACCGGAAGGCAAGGCTCTGCAGGCGCTCAGCGAGAACGACGACCTGTTCGCTCTGCCGAAGTCGGACAAGACCACGGTGGAGGAGATCGCAGCAGAGCAAAACCCCCGCATCAAGGTCCGCAAGACCAAGATCGGCAGCGAGACCCTGTACACGCTGACCATGCCGAGCGGTGACGACGCCAAGCTGTGGGTGCGCCCGGCGAACCCCTACGGCGACCAAATCTACAGCATGGACTTGGTGGACGGCGACACCAGCAACGTCGAAACCGGGCGGCCCGGTGAAAACCCTGAAGACGTGGACCCGGCCACCGAAGACGTCTACCTCGACGTCAGCAACCTGAAAGAGGGTGGGCACGGCAACGAGCTCTACAACATCGCCGCGACCTTCGCCCACAACACCGGGCGCATCTTCATCGGCGATCCCAGCGGTCTCAGCGACTCCGCCATGCGCCGCCGACTGGAGAACATGATCTCTACCGCTCTGAAATTTGGCACGACGGACCACATCGCCCCCCATCCCCGCCAAGTCAAAGGCGACGCCAAGATCGGTGTTCCCCCTCTGAAATGGGTCTATGGTGACAGCCTGGGCAATATCCGGCGCATGATTGACATCAGCCTGAAAGCGGAGGAAACTGGCGACCTTCCAAAGTACGTCTATGACCCAGCAACTGGAAATCTCTCCCCTGCTGAAACCGGTGGCCGACCGTTGGCTGAAAAGCCAGGGCCTGCCGGCTGGGGCGTATCTGACGTTTCTGGAGCACCTGCGCAAAGGGGGCGAACAGGAGCGCGAGCAGCGATCTTCCGTGCCCTTCTACGCGAAGCGGGCAGCGGCGCACAAGGCGATGCACGGGGACGAGATGGGTTACTGGCAAGACTTGTTTCTGTCGGGAATCAATTCCCTGGTGCCGTCAAAGGCATCTTCTACGCCCGCGGCCCCGCAGGCGCTGGCCAGCCAAGCGTAACTTCATCCACCGGCACGCCGCCGGCCACCCGCCAGACCAACGCCCTGCAGCGCGGCCTGGGCTACACCAGCGTGGATGCGGGCGGCCGTGCCCAGTTCACGCCCGGCGCGTGGATCAACGACAAGATCGGCGACCTGGCCGGGCCGATGCTGGCCAAGCTGGGCCTGAAAGCCGCCAGCCCTGAGCTGCGCCGCATGCTGCGGCAGATGAAGCTGGAGGTCGAGCAGGCCAAGGAAACCGCGGCGGCCGTGGCCGGTGAAGCCACGAAACTCAGCGACGCCGAGCGCGCCATGGTTTCCGACCTCGTGGAAAAAGAACTCAAGGCCGGCACCATCCCGCCCGCCCACGCCGTGCGCCTGGCGGCCGTGATCAACGACGCCATGGGCAAGCAGACCGACGAGCTGATCCGCCTGGGCATGCTGACCCGCGAGACCGCCGAGAAGTGGCGCGGCCAGTACCTGCCGCGCTACTACGAAAGCAAGCTGGGCAAGAGCATCAAGGACGTCTGGGCCGACAGCATCGGCAAGATGTTCCGCACGCCCGGCGCCATGAAGGGCATCCGCGGCAAGCACCTCAAGGGCCGCGGCCTGTACCAGACCATCCCCGAGAGCCAGCTGGCGGACTTCGAGGCCCTGGGCTGGGAGGTGCGCGACCCCGACTACCAGGCCGGGCTGACAGGTGACGGCACCGTGCAGGTCTGGCGCGACTTCACCCGCCAGGAGCGCGACGCCATGGGCGAGATCCGCGACGCCGGCTTCCGCTTCGTCATGGGCTACATGCAGACCCAGAAGGACATCGCCCTGGGCCGGCTGTTCGAAGCCCTGGCCAGCAACCCCGAGATGTCGTCGCGCACCGAGACCGAGAAGTTCAGCGCCCAAGTGCCGGAGACCAAAGTCAGCGGCACGGGCGCCCTGGTGTACGGCAAGCTGGCCGGTCGCTGGGTGTCCCCGGAGACCCTGAGCCAGTTGAGCCGCGCCGAGGAGGAGGGCAACGAGGCCCTGCGGGTCTACCGCAAGGCCATGAGCCTGTGGAAGGAGAGCAAGACCGTCCTGAACCCCGTCGCCCACGCCAACAACATCATCTCCAACGTGACGATGGCGCACTTCGCCGGCGTCTCGTACTGGCGGCCGGATGTCTACATGGGCGCGATCCGCGACCTGGTCAGGAAGGACCCGATGGTGAAGGAGGCCAAGGAAGCCGGCCTGTTCCTGGGCACGATGAGCGATGCCGAGCTGATGCAGAACATGCCCGAGGAGTTGAAGCTGCTCGCCCAGAAGCAGGAGGGCACCGCGCAGAAGGTCGGCCGCAACGTCTGGGACCTGATGAGCTTCTGGCTGCGCAAGCCCATGGGTGCCGCCTACCAGGCCGAGGACACGTTCTTCCGCTACCTGCTCTACAGGGATGCGCGCCGCCGCGGCATCGATCCCCAGGACGCCGTGGACTACGCTCAGAAGTACATCTTCACCTACGACGACCTGCCCAAGGGCGCGCGCATGATCCGCGACTTCGGTCTGCCGTTCTTCGCCTACACCTACAAGGCGGTTCCGGCCTTGCTGAACACCGCCCTGGCGCACCCCGAGCGCATGGCCGCGCCCGCCGTCGTGCTGATGGCGGCCAACACCATGGCCTACGCCATCGCGGCCGGCGACGACGAGGAAGACTGGGCCACCGTGCTGCGCCGCTACCTGAATGACGCCGAGTTCCGCGAGAAGGTGCGCGAGAAGGAGAAGTTCGAGCGCAGCCTGCTGCCGGAGTGGAATAAGGGCTACACGGCGCTGATGACGCCCAAGGTGATCCGCCTGGGCAACGACGAGCTCACGGGCCTGCCGCTGTTCCTGGACATGAGCCGCATGATGCCGGGCGGCGATCTCTTCGACGTCAACCCCAACGCCGGCGGCATCCCGCTGCCGCAGCCCATCACGCCCAGCCATCCGCTGATCACGCTGACCATAGGCCTGCTGGCCAACAAGGACCTGTTCCGCGGCACCGACCTCACGGACTCCAACGACACCAGCGCAGAGAAAGCCGAGAAGCGCGCGGACTGGATCTGGAAGCAGCTGAGCCCGGCCATCGCCGTGAACAACTACCACTGGGAGCGCACCATGAACGCCCTGGCCCAGGCCACGGGCGGCGAAGTGAAGTACGTGCCGGACATTCTTGGCGGCGACGCCACGGGGCGCGGAAAAGATGGGGAGCCAGTACAACCGAAGTACGCAGCAATGCAAACCTTCGGTATCAAGGTCAGGCCAATCGATCTCGAGAAATCAGAGTTGTACCAGCTGTTTGATCAGAAAAAAATGATTCAAAGCATTGACGCTGAGATCCGAAAACTCAAGCGGCAGTCTGCCATAGGATCTATTCACGATCGCGCGTTTGAAAAAGAGCTGGACGCCGCGATCGAGAAGAAGATGCGGCTGCGCGAAGGCCTCACGGTCGACGGCGAGGAAAGGGACTGACCATGGGCATCATCAACGACGCGCGACCCGGGATGACAGATCTGCCGGCCGAGGCCCAGTCCTGGGCGGCCGGCGCATCGGCAGACAAGAAAAGCGCCGAGGGCAGCCAGGACGCGGCACGCCACGCCGAGTGGACGGGCTCCATGCGCGCCCTGATCGAGGAGGCCACCAAGAAGGGCCTGATGACCGAGGAGATCCGGCGCTGGATGGGAGAGAGCCCGGCCGAGGCGGCCGAGTACCTGGCCCGGGGCTTGGGCATGCTGGGCTCAATGACCATCGGGGCCGGTGGTGAGGCCATCGGCATGGGCCGCGCGCTGCTGCAGGCCGGTGGTGCCGTGGTGCGCGGGGATTTCGGCAAGGCCGGCGGGATCATCAGCGAGGCCTACCAGTCGGGCAAGATGGACCTGCAGAACAACATGGCCGGCGCCATGGACTACGGCGCCATCAAGGACCCAGGTGAGCGCCGCGCTGCGATCCTCAAAGCCGCCGAGGCAGCCGAGCTCCAGCCCGACGCCCGGATCAGCCCGTCTGACGCCGCCGTCGGTAAGCTCGTGCGGCGCCGCTGATCCAGCGCACCAGCAGCAGCAGGGTGCCGATCCCGGCCAGCAGCAGGGCCGCGTCTTCGGCGTGGTCCATGCCGGCGTAAAGCACCGAGGAGCCCCATACGTCCTGGTGGCTGATGGCGTCCAGCAGCCAGTGCGACAGCGCCGCCCACACGGCGGTATCCACCAGCACCCGGTTGCTGAGCTGCGGCATCCTGGCCAGGCCCCAGCGAGTGCCCTGCAGCCAGCGCCACAGCAGCGCGCAGGCCGTCACCACCACGGCCAAGCCCAGGGGCGTGTGGCTGTAGCCGTGCAGGTCCCCGTGGTCCAGCAGCATGCGGATGCCGGGCTCGACGTCGATCGCCACCTGGCAGGCGGCGAACAGCACGAGGCTCTGGGACTTCGGGGAGACGCCCTTGCCCAGCAGGCCGGCGCCGATATGGAATGCGGTGAATGGCATGGTCAGTTCGCCAGCAGTATGTCCGGTTGCTGCCCACAGCTCAGGTTGTAAAGTGCATCTGGTTCGCGGATCAGAACTGCACCAGCGTAAAGTTCTTCCTTGTTTTTTTCGTACACTGCCTTAGCCTCCTCTTTTGTTGTGTATGAGCCCAAGTATTTCACACCCTTTCCATTGACTTGAATTTGAGCGACAAACATCTTGCCGCGCTGGTACACGCCCAAAATTCCTGATTTGCTGTCCTTGCGTGCATTCACCATGTTTAAACGATTCAATGTGGCGGGCGCATCGCGCAGATTATCAATCCGGTTGTCGTTCTTGATCCTGTTAATGTGATCTATGTCATATACCGGCCAATTTCCGTGTATGTATAACCAAGCCAACCGGTGAGCTTTGTAGATGCGCTGATAGATACGAATTACGACATAGCCTTTATTGTCAAATGACCCAGCCACTACGCCGGCACGAAAGCGTCCATTTCGCCCGTGAGCGATGCGGCGAGTAAACACTCCAGTTTCTGGATCGTAAATAAAAAGCTCTCGTAGACGATCTGCCGTCAAGGTAGACTTGATATTGCTCATGCCGCTGTTCCTCTAGAACAAGGTTTGGGAAGTGACGCCTGCGGTCTGATACACCGCAGGCGTTGCGCCATTTTAGAACTGATCTTGGGAAGACAGAATTAATTCAGGCTGTTGGTTGCAACTGATGCTTGATGTTTTGTAATCGTGGTTTGTCCAAACAAAGCAGCGCTGCACGTCGACGAAACCGGAGCCGTCACGTACCGGCACCTCGATCACCTTGAGCTCGTTGCCGTCGTATCGGTAGGTCCTGGCGTCAGGCGTTTTGCTCAGCGCAGCCTCGCTGGCTTCCTGGCGCTGCAGCTGCCGGGCTTTGCGCGCCTCGCCCGGGTCGGTTCCCGGCGAGCAGCCTGCCAACACCAGGGCGGCCAGCATCAGGGTTCGATAGGGCATGCCGCGAAGTGTAGGACCTGCGAGCTGAAATTGAAACCCAACACCACCCCAGCCTTCGGGCTGGGGCTTTTCATTTTTGTGGACGGCAAACCGGGATTCAAACCCGGGCCAGTCCGTGATACCAAGTGCCCCCACTGATGTCGGCACTTCTGTAGGCATTTCAACGTGGTTCCACGTGAAACCCCGCATGAATCCTTGATCTGTGACTTCCTCCGTCTCCGCCAAAAACAAGCCCCGCCTCGTGCGGGGCTTCGTTTTTGGCGCAGTCGGGAGGGTGAGAACCCTCCCGGGTTCGCGCTGAGACAGTCCGGGGGACTGTCTCAGGACGCGCGCAGCGCGGGGGCGCAGCCCCGAGAAATTCGCGCCAGACGAATTTCGAGCCATCCCTCTTGTGCCGCTGCGCCAGCGGTCTCAGGCACCTGCTGCGCCGTCCCCGTGCTGCATCTGCTCACCCAACGCCAGCAGCCAGAAGCGCTCCATCACGCGCGGATCGCTGGCGTGGATCACATAGCTGCCGCGGCCGACCGTGTGCAGGCGTACACGCGGGGCGATGAGCCAGGCCAGGCCCGGCAGGTGCAGGATGTCGATGCGCTGTACGTCAGCGAGCGCCAGCCGGCGTGTCCACAACCCAGTTTGTGTCACGTGGCTGGCGGTGATCGCGGTGCGCGCGCTCAGGAAATGCCACAGACCTGCCAGCAAGACCGCCGCCGCCAGACCTGCCAGCAGCAGGGTGTCGCGCTGCACGGCGGATAAGGACAGCGCTTGCATCGTGCGCCAAGCTTGCCAGCCCAAGGCCAGCACGGCGACGACCGCGAGGGTGCGCAAGGTGACCGGGAAGGCCGCGCCGCTGGCACAGACCGAGGGCACGGCTGAGGCGTTGTTCGTTCCGTCCATCACGGGTCTGCAGCGGGTGCGGCCTTGAGGTCCTTCAGCAGATCCTCGGTCCGCTCCTGAACATCTTCAGTGCTCTCCTCCTGCACAGGGGCCTCGATCACCACCGAGTCCAGGTCCACGACGACTTTCTCGTCCATGAAGACGGTCACGGTCTGGGGCACGAAGATGACCACCACGACCAGCAGCAACTGCAGCAGCACCCAGGGGATGGCGCCGAGGTAGATGTCGCGCGAGGCCACCTTCTGGCGGATGGCGCCGGATTTGAAGAGGGTGTCGGCGATGCCGCGCAGGTAGAACAAGGCAAAACCGAAGGGCGGATGCATGAAGCTGGTCTGCATGTTCACGCACAGCAGCACGCCGAACCAGACCAGGTCGATGCCCATCTTGGCGGCGACCGGGCCCAGCAGGGGCAGGATGATGAAGGCGATCTCGAAGAAGTCGATGAAGAAGCC
>DNQP01000107.1:12226-12382 GCA_003500955.1 Curvibacter sp.
ATGAAGGCGATCTCGAAGAAGTCGAGGAAGAAGGCCAGGAAGAAGATGAAGATGTTGACGACGATGAGGAAGCCGATCTGCCCGCCGGGCAGGTCGCTCAGCAGGTGCTCGATCCAGGCGCCACCGTCCACGCCCTGGAAGACCAGCGAAAACACG
>DNQP01000090.1:0-281 GCA_003500955.1 Curvibacter sp.
CCCACCGAGGCCGAGCTCAAGGCTGCCAAGGACAACCTCATCGGCGGCTTCGCGCTGCGCATCGACAACAACCGCAAGCTGCTCGACAACGTGGCCAACATCGCCGCGCACGGCCTGCCGTTGGACTATCTGGATACCTGGACCCAGCAGGTGGCCAAGGTCACGGTGGCCGACATCAAGGCGGCCTTCGCGCGCAAGCTGCAACCCGAACGCATGGTCACGGTCATCGTCGGGGGCCGTGATGGCGGCTAAGGGAACCGTTCGGGCTGAGCCTGTCGAAG
>DNQP01000090.1:583-9616 GCA_003500955.1 Curvibacter sp.
GTTCGGGCTGAGCCTGTCGAAGCCCAGGCAGCCAAGAAAACCCGTTCCCAGACCGGCAAGCCCGCCGGCGAGGTGCGCATCATCGGCGGCCAGTGGAAGCGCAGCAAGCTGCCCGTGGCCGACAAGCCCGGCCTGCGCCCCACGCCCGACCGCGTGCGCGAAACCCTCTTCAACTGGCTCGGCCAGGACCTCAACGGCTGGCGCTGCGTGGACGCCTTCGCTGGCACGGGTGCGCTGGGCTTCGAAGCGGCTTCGCGCGGCGCCAAGGAGGTTACATTGATCGAGCAGGATGCCGCGCTCGTGGCGCAATTGAAGAAGCTCAAGGAGCAGCTCCAGGCCGAGGCGGTGCAGGTGCAGCGCGGGGATGGCATTGCGGCGCTCAAGGCCTGGCCCGCGGGCAGTGCGGACCTGGTGCTGCTGGACCCGCCGTTTGACGCCAAGCTGTTCGAGCCGGCCCTGCAGGCCGCAGCGCGTGCTGTGGCTGTTGGTGGCCATGTTTATCTCGAAGCCCCCACCGCCTGGGGTGAAGAACAGCTGGCCCCGCTGGGCCTGGAACTGCACCGCCATCTCAAGGCCGGTGCAGTGCACGCGCACCTGCTGCGCCGGGTTTGACGCTCATGTCAGGGCGTACTGTGATGCGTCGCACGAAAGGCAGGCGGGTCCTTCTGACCGTCGTCGCCGTGCTGCTGCTGTTAAGTACGTACCCCGCTTTCGTTCTGGGGTACACATGGAGTCACGTCGCCAGCGCGGGCTTTCCAGGCGGGAGACACGGGCCTCTGGATGCCTATCGACACACCCTTGCGAGCGCTGTGGTGGCGTTTACTCTGAGCCCGTACGCAGTCGAATTGATCACGCAGGTCATGGAGAGCAATGCCAAGAGGTCGAGTGCCATGGACCGCCACAACAACCGGATTGGCGCCATGGTGGGGTCGCAGGCTCGATCGTTCGCCGAGATTCAGCCAGCTGTGTATGCCCTGGTACAACAAGGTGCTGTAGAAGCAAGTGACCCGCGACAGATCACCTGGTTGCCTCCTGCCGACTGGCGCAAAGGGCTGTTGTGGTAGACCCTCGATTGCCGCTGTCGTTAGGAGGGGTCGCGAATGTTCGTCCTTTAAGATGCCGCCCATGCCCACCCTGACCGAACTCTCCGACTTCCTCGCCCGGGAATTCCCCCAGACCCCTTGCACCATCGTCGCCGTCGGCGGCAAAGGTGCAACCATCCGCCACAGCGTGGGCCAGGCCGAGCTGCGGCCCGGGGGCACGGTGTCGGGGCCGGTGATGATGGCTACGGCGGATGTGGCGCTCTATGTGGCCATCCTGGGGGAGATCGGCATCGTGCCGCTGGCGGTGACGACCAGCCTGAGCTTCAACTTCATGCGCAAGCCCGCGGGCGACCGCGACATCATCGGGGTCTGCAAGCTGCTCAAGCTGGGCCGCACGCTGGCCGTGGGCGAGGTGACGCTGTATTCCGAAGGCTCGGACGAGCCCGTGGCCCATGCCGTGGGCACCTATGCCATCCCGCGCTGACGAGCACTTCAAGACGGTGCTGCAGTGGCTGTCCGTCGTGCTGCTGGCGCTGATCATCGGCGTGATCCTGCACAAGGGCTACGTCGATGTTGCACGCTTGGCCGAGGCGCACTCGGGCGCTGACTTCTGGCGCGCGTTGGCGCGCCACGTCTTCAAGAATCTGTCGGGCGGGTGACAGGATGAGCCGAGGTACGGGCCTAGACTGCCCCATCCCGCAAGGAGGCCTCCCATGAAAATCCTGTTCCGTCTGCTGGCCGGCCTGGTGCTGGTCCTGCTGCTGGCCATCGGCGGCTTCATCGCCTGGTCGTGGGCGCCGGACCTGCCGGTGGAAGAGCTCAAGGCGCGCTGGGGTCAGCCGCCCTCGCAGTTCGTCGAGGTGGAGGGCCTGCAGGTGCACCTGCGTGACGAAGGGCCACGCAATGACCCACTGCCCATCGTGCTCGTGCACGGCACCTCGGCCAGCCTGTACACCTGGGACGGCTGGGCGGCGGAGCTGCGCAAGGAGCGCCGGGTGATCCGCTTCGATCTGCCGGGCTTCGGCCTCACGGGGCCGAATGCCGCCAACGACTACAGCATCGCGGTCTACGTGCGTTTCGTGGCGGCGCTGATGGACCGGCTGGGTGTGCAGCGCTTCGCCATCGGCGGCAACTCCCTGGGTGGCGAGGTGGCCTGGGCCGTGGCCCATGCTCACCCGCAGCGCGTGAGCAAACTGATCCTGGTGGATGCCGCGGGCTATCGGATCGAATCGATCTCGGTTCCGCTGGCCTTCCGCATCGCCGGTACGCCGGCCTTGCAGCCGCTGATGCGTCAGCTGCTGCCGCCGGGCATGGTGGAGAAGTCGGTGCGCAGTGTCTATGGTGATCCCGCGCGCGTGACGCCCGAGCTCGTGGCGCACTACACCGACATGGCCCGACGTGAGGGCAACCGCGCGGCCCTGCGCCAGCGTCTGATCCAGCGCAACACGGGGCGCGAGGCCGACATCAAGGACCTGAAGCTGCCCACGCTCATCCTTTGGGGCGGGCAGGACCGGCTGATTCCGCCGGACTACGGGCGCCGCTTTGCGCAGGACATTGCGGGCTCGAAGCTGGTGATGTTCGACGCCCTGGGCCATGTGCCGCAGGAGGAAGACCCCGCGGCCACCCTGGTGCCGGTGCGTGCGTTCCTGCAGTAGGCTATCCGCCTGCTGCGCTCACTTCAGGAGTTCCCATGTCTCTGGCCGCCGATATCGTCGTCGCCCTCGTGGCTTTGCTGCATGTCTGGATCCTCGTGCTGGAGATGTTCCTCTGGGACCGGCCGGCCGGACGCAAGGCCTTCGGTCTGACACCGGAGTTCGCCCAGGCCACCAAGACCCTGGCGGCCAACCAGGGCCTGTACAACGGTTTCCTGGCCGCAGGCCTGTTCTGGGGGCTGAGCCTGGGCGCGGCCGGCGCGGGCGTGAAGGTCTTTTTCCTGGCCTGCGTGCTGGTGGCCGGCGTCTACGGCGCGGCCACGGCCAGCCGCAAGATCCTGTTCATCCAGGGCCTGCCCGCGGCCCTCGGACTGGGGCTGCTGGCGCTGGCCTGAGCCGGCCGCACGGAGAGCCCCTTGAGCGGGCTCGGGTGTCCGCGTCACCAGGCTCAAAAGAGAGTACGCTGTGCCGTGGGAGCCGGCTGTGGCGGCTGGCGACAACAACCGCGAGGAGGCGGCCATGCGCGAGGAGATTCCCCCCGGGGCACCACAACCCGACGACGACCATGCGGCCGCGCGTGCACTCTACGGCTGGCGCGCGGGCAGCTACGAGCTGCAGCTCGCGCCTTACGAATTCATCCGCCGCATGGCGGTGGAGCACCTGCAGCTGAGGCCGGGCCAGGTCGTGCTGGACCTGGGTTGCGGCACGGGCATGAGCCTGCCGCTGTTGCGCGACGCCGTGGGGCCCTCCGGCCGCGTGGTGGCCGTGGATCAAAGTCCCGAGATGCTGGCGCTGGCGCGCCTGCGCACCCAGCGTGCCGGCTGGAACAATGTGGTGCTGCAGTGCTCTGCGGCTGAGATCGCGCTGCTGCCGCAGCTGGCCGATGCCGTGCTGCTGCACTTCACCCACGACATCCTGCAGAGCCCGCAGGCCATTGAGCATCTGCTGCGCCATCTGCGCCCTGGTGCGCGCGTGGTGGCCACCGGGCTCAAGTGGACGGCGCCCGGCCTCGCGCCCTGGAACGTGCTGGTGGGCATGCACATGGCGCAGTCGGTGACGCACTACGAGGGTCTGAGTTCACCCTGGCTGCCGCTGGAACAGTACGGTGTGCAGCTGCAGGTGGACATGCTGGTCATGGGCACGGTCTTCGTGGCCCACGGCATCTGGCCGGGGCGCTGGCGGACGCATCCGATGGATGAGCGCCGGTAGGGCGCGGACTCAGAGCGCGCAGACCTTCCTGCCCAACCTCCGTTCGCCCCGAGCTTGTCGAGGGGCCAGGCGGGCCGGGGACAGGCTTCGACCCCTTCGACCCTGCTCAGGACAGGCAGCTCAGCCCGAACGGAACTTTCAAGTTCCGGTATGCGGCCTCGGCAATCCTCGATGTTGTATCTTCGGCATAACAAGCCCTGCGGGCAATTGTTAGCCTTCGACGCTGGGGCATTGTGGCTACGACTAACAAGCCCTGCGGGCAGTTGTGAGTCTGCGCCGTGGAGCGTTGTGTCTCCGGCATAACAAGCCCTGCGGGCAGTTGTGAGTCTGCGCCGTGGAGAGTTGTGTCTCCGGCATAACAAGCCCTGCGGGCAATTGTTAGCCTTCGACGCAACCTGGAGGTCTTAGACCTCCAGGTTGTCAATCAAGCGCGTGGTGCCCAGTTTGGCGGCGCCGAGGACGACGAGTCGGTCACCGTGCGTCGGGTCATCGGCCTGCGGGGGCTGCAGGTCGTGCCGACGCCGCACGGTCATGTAGTCCGGTTTCCAGCCACGGTGCGACAGGGTGTGCATGGCGTGCTGCTCGATGGCCGCGATATTGTGTTCGCCCGCGTGCAGCATGGCGATCATGCTCTTGAGGGTGCGCGACAGCTGCACGGCCTCGGCGCGCTCGGAGGGGCTCAGATAACCATTGCGTGAGGACAGGGCCAGGCCGTCCTCGGCGCGCAGCGTGGGGCCGGTGACGATCTCGATGGGCAGGCCCAGCTGGGCCACCATGCGGCGGATCACCATCTGCTGCTGGTAGTCCTTGGCGCCGAAGACCGCATAGCGCGGTTGCACCAGGTTGAAGAGCTTGAGCACCACGGTGCAGACGCCGACGAAGAAGCCGGGGCGGAAGTGGCCCTCGAGGATGTCGGCCAGCTCGGTTGGGGGCTGTACCTTGTAACCCTGGGGCTCGGGGTAGAGCTCGGATTCGCTGGGTGCGAAGACGATGTCGCAACCCACGGCCTGGAGCTTCTCGCAGTCGGCCTCCAGGGTGCGCGGGTAGGTGCCGAAGTCTTCGTGCGGCAGGAACTGCAGGCGGTTGACGAAGATGCTGCTCACCATGACGTCGCCAAGCGGCTTGGCCTGCTTCACCAGGGCGATGTGGCCCTCGTGCAGATTGCCCATGGTGGGCACGAAGGCCGGGCGCTCATACCGGGCCAGTTCCGCTCGGAGTTCAGAAATCGTATGAATCAGCTTCATGGTCGCTATCGAAGGGTTTGTTGCGCGGGGTGCCGCGGAACCGGCTTCGCCGGGCCGCTGGCGCCGTCCCCCTCCGGGGGATGACGCCGAAGGCGGCTCAGGGGGGAGCTTATCTACCAGGCGTGCTTGGCGTTGACGGGGAAGGAGCCTTCTTTCACCGCCTTCACATAGGCTTCCATGGCCCCACGCACGCTGCCGGCATCGGCCATGAAGTTGTGCACGAACTTGGCCATCTTGCCCAGGTTCATGCCCAGCATGTCGTGCAGCACCAGCACCTGGCCCGCGCAGTCCACGCCCGCGCCGATGCCGATGGTGGCGCAGCGGGGCATGGCCTTCGTGACGTCCGCCGACAGTGCCGCGGGCACCATCTCCAGCACCAGCAGGCTCGCGCCGGCATCCTGCAGCTCCAGCGCGTGGCGCTTGAGCGTGGCGGCGGCTTCATCGCCGCGGCCCTGGACTCGGTAGCCGCCCAGGGCGTGCACGGTCTGCGGCGTGAGGCCCAGGTGGGCGCAGACGGGGATGCCGCGCTCGACCAGGAAGCGCACGGTCTCGGCCGTCCAGCCACCGCCTTCGATCTTGACCATGTGGGCGCCGGCCTGCATGAGCACCGAGGCATTGCGGAAGGCCTGCTCCTTGGACTCATGGAAGGTGCCGTAGGGCATGTCGCCAATTATCCAGGCCGTGCCTTGCACGCGGCGCACGCCGCGCGTGACGCTCTCCACGTGGTAACGCATGGTTTCCAGCGTCACACCCACGGTGCTGGAGAGGCCCTGGCAGACCATGCCCAGCGAATCGCCGATCAGGATGCACTCGACGCCCGCCGCGTCAGCCGTGGCCGCGAAGGTGGCGTCGTAGGCGGTGAGCATGGTGATCTTCTCGCCGCGCGCATGCATCTCCTGCAGGCGCGGCAGGCTGATGGGCTTGCGCGTGGCCGGCGCGCTGGCTGGCGGCAGGGTGCCGTAGGGGGAGGCGCCGTTGTTGGTGGAGGTCGGTTCGCTCACGGTGGTCTCCAGTCGCGGTGAAATGAGGAAGCGGATCAGGTCTTGCCGGGCGGCTGCTGGGCCGGGCTCATGCCCAGGCGCTGCATGAGCTGCAGGTCGGCCTCGGTGTCCGGGTTACCCGTGGTCAGCAGCTTGTCGCCGTAGAAGATGGAGTTGGCGCCGGCCAGGAAGCACAGGGCCTGGATACCGTCGCCCATCTGCTGGCGACCGGCCGAGAGGCGCACGCGCGCCTTGGGCATGGTGATACGCGCCACGGCGATGGTGCGCACGAAGTCGAAGGGGTCGATCGGCGCCTGGTCGGCCAGCGGCGTGCCTTCGACGCGCACCAGGTTGTTGATGGGCACGGACTCGGGATAGGGATCGAGGTTGGCGAGCTCGGCGATCAGGCCAGCGCGATGCCGCACCGTCTCGCCCATGCCCACGATGCCGCCCGAGCAGATCTTGACGCCAGCGCCGCGCACGCGCGCCAGGGTGTCCAGGCGGTCCTGGTAGTCGCGCGTGGAGACGATGTCGCCGTAGAACTCGGGGGCGGTGTCCAGGTTGTGGTTGTAGAAGTCCAGGCCGGCGTCGCGCAGCTGCTCGGCGTGGCCGTCTTCGAGCATGCCCAGCGTGGCACAGGTTTCCATGCCCAGGCCCTTGACGCCGCGCACCAGTTCGGCGACCTTCTCGATGTCACGGTCCTTGGGAGCGCGCCAGGCGGCACCCATGCAGAAGCGGGTGGCGCCGG
This sequence comes from Curvibacter sp., assembly GCA_003500955.1. Taxonomy (GTDB): domain Bacteria; phylum Pseudomonadota; class Gammaproteobacteria; order Burkholderiales; family Burkholderiaceae_C; genus Hylemonella. Next base: position 7,460 of record DNQP01000090.1, read on the forward strand.
CTTCCTTGGCGCGCTTCGCGGCAAACAGCACCTCTTCCAGTTCCATGAGCTTGCTGGCCTTGACGCCGGTGTCGAACTCGGCGGCCTGAGGACAGTAGCCGCAGTTCTCGGGGCAGCCGCCGGTCTTGACCGAGAGCAGGGTGGCGAACTCGACTTTCGTCGGGTCGAAGTGCTCGCGGTGCACGATCTGGGCGCGGTAGAGCAGCTCGGGGAAGGGCAGCTGGAACAGCGCCTCGATGGCGTCCACGCTCCAGCGCTCGTTCTTCGGGTGCACGGGCGCCTTGGGCGCGCGGTGCAGGGTGATGGTCTGTTCGGTCATGGTCTGTCCTTTCGGCGCTCAGGCGCTGTCGCCGCCCTGGTGGTCCACATGCAGTGCTTCGTGTGCCGCCTGCACGGGGATGTGGCTGCGCTCTTCCTTGATGCGGTTCTTGTCGTCGACGAACACCAGCTTGGGCTCGAAGCCCTTGCACTTTTCCTCCGGCACCTGGGCGAAGGCCGCGATGATCAGCAGGTCACCCACGGCGGCGCGGCGGGCCGCCGAGCCGTTGACCGAGATGATGCCGGAACCGCGCTCGCCGCGGATGGCGTAGGTGATGAAGCGCTCGCCGTTGTTGATGTTCCAGATGTGGACCTGCTCGTTCTCCTGCAGGTTGGCAGCTTCCAGCAGGTTCTCGTCGATGGCGCAGGAGCCTTCGTAGTGCAGCTCACAGTCGGTGACGGTGGCGCGGTGGATCTTGGATTTGAGCAGGGTGCGGTACATACGGGTCCTTTGGGGCGCCTCAGGCGGCGGGCGGCACCAGGAGGGTGGGGCGCGCGGTGGCGTCGGTCTGCGGGTAGTCGCGGCTGAAATGCAGGCCGCGGCTTTCATGGCGCGATTGTGCGCTGCGCACGATCAGGTCGGCAACCTGCACCAGGTTGCGCAGTTCCAGCAGGTCGCGCGTGACGTGGAAGCTGGAATAGAACTCCTGGATCTCGGAGGTCAGCAGCGCGATGCGGTGCGCCGCGCGCTCCAGGCGCTTGTTGGTGCGGACGATGCCCACGTAGTCCCACATGAAGCGGCGCAGCTCGTCCCAGTTGTGCGAGATCACCACCGATTCGTCGGCATCGGTGACGCGGCTGTCGTCCCAGGCGGGCAGGGGGGGTACCGCCACAGGCTGCTCGCGGACGATGGCCTGCGCCGCGGCGCGGGCGTAGACCATGCACTCGACCAGCGAGTTGCTGGCCAGGCGGTTGGCGCCGTGCAGGCCGGTGTAGGCGGTTTCGCCCACGGCGTACAGGCCGGGCAGGTCGGCGCGACCGTCCAGGTCGGTGACGATGCCGCCGCAGGTGTAGTGCGCGGCCGGCACCACGGGGATGGGCTGCTTCGCCATGTCGATGCCCAGCTCCAGGCAGCGCGCGTAGATGTTGGGGAAGTGCTCCAGCAGGAAGGCCTTGGGCTGGTGGCTGATGTCCAGGTGCACGCAGTCCAGGCCGTGCTTCTTCATCTCGAAGTCGATGGCGCGGGCCACCACGTCACGCGGCGCCAGCTCGGCGCGCGCATCGTGCGCGGGCATGAAGCGCGTGCCGTCGGGCAGGAGCAGGCGGCCGCCTTCACCGCGCACGGCCTCGGTGATCAGGAAGGACTTGACGTGCGGGTGGTAGAGGCAGGTGGGATGGAACTGGATGAATTCCATATTGCCCACACGGCAGCCCGCGCGCCACGCCGCGGCAATACCGTCGCCCGTGGCGGTGTCGGGGTTGGTGGTGTAGAGGTAGACCTTGCCCGCGCCGCCCGTGGCCAGGATGGTGTGCGGTGCACTGAAGGTGTCGACCACGTCGGTGACTTCGTTGAGCGCGTACAGGCCCAGGCAGCGCTGGCCCGCCAGGCCCAGCTTGGTGCTGGTGATCAGGTCCACCAGCATGTGGTGTTCGAACAGGGTGATGTTGGGCGTGGCCCGTACCTGGTCCATCAGCGTGTGCTGCACGGCCGCGCCGGTGGCATCGGTCACGTGCACGATGCGGCGTTCGCTGTGGCCGCCTTCGCGCGTGAGGTGCAGCTGCCCGTCTTCCTGCGAGAAGGGCACGCCCAGCTGCTGCAGCCAGCGGATGCTGGCGGGCGCGTTCTCGACCACGAAGCGCGTGGCCTCGGGGTCGCACAGGCCGGCGCCGGCGATCAGC
>DNQP01000114.1 GCA_003500955.1 Curvibacter sp.
ACCATGCTCGACTCCCCCAGCCGCGCTGCCAGGATGCGCGCGATGTTGCGGTAGATGGCCGAGGCGCTTTCGGGATTGCCGTCGATGAGTTCGCGGTAGAAGCGCATGGCCACCACGGGGGCGGTGGCGCGCACCGTGGCCGAGCGCACGTCGTTGCCCACGAGGGCCATTTCGCCGAAACATTCGCCGGGCCCCAGGCGCACCAGCTCCACGGGCTTGCCCTGGCGCAGCTTCTCGACCACCACCTCGCCGGCGATCAGCACGTAGAAGGAATTGCCCATGTCACCCTCGCGGAACACGGCCTCGCCGGTCTGGATGGTGAAGTGCTCACCCGTGGCCAGGGTGTCCAGCAGGCAGGGCTGGCTCATGCCCGCGAAGATGGGAACCTTCTGCGCGATCTTCTGGATGATGGCCGGGTCGAGCTTGATCGCCGGGGCCGCGCGCGCGGGCAACACCTCGGCGCGCACGCGTTCAGCGATGTTCTGGACGATGGCGGGATCAATGCCCATAGGCTGTGCTTTCGGCTGGCCCGGCGCTCCGGGAATGCAGGGCACATATTACACAGCCCGGGCGCGCCCGGCATCCCCGCGCGCGGCGTTTTGTGCACGATTGCACGCTCGCCGCCCCCCACCCATAATCATCGCGATGAAGCCCGAGCCCCTGCTCACACCCGCCGTGCTGGATGTCGAAGCCTCCGGTTTCGGCCGCCAAAGCTACCCCATCGAGGTCGGCTATGCCCTGCCCGATGGCCGGGTCTTCTGCACCCTGATCCGCCCCGAAACGCACTGGACGCATTGGGACGCCCGGGCCGAGGCACTGCACCAGATCCCCCGCCCGGCGCTGCTCAGCCGCGGCCGGCCGGTGGCCGAGGTGGCCATCCTGCTCAACGAGCAGCTACAGGGCCGCACGGTCTATTCCGACGGCTGGAACCACGACTACACCTGGCTGGCCCTGCTCTTCGAGGTCGCCGGCCTGCGCCAGCGCTTCAAGCTGGAAAACCTGCACGCCCTGCTGCGCGAGGACGAGGCCGAACGCTGGCACGCGGTCAAGCGGCAGGTCGCGGGCGAGCGCGGTGCCCAGCGCCACCGGGCCAGTGCCGATGCGCGCCTGCTGCAGCTGACCCTGCAACGCGTGCGCCAGCCCGCCGCACAGTCCACCTGAGCCTGCCCCGGGTCACACTGAAGCAGCGCCCATCCAGGCCCGCCTCTATATACTTGAAGGCGACGCCCGGCTCTTTGCTCACACCAGAGGCACGCCGGGCCGGGTGATAATCAGCATACAAATTACAAGCCCTTCCTGCATGACCGTCCTCACCATCGTCTTCGCCGACCTCACCGGTAGCACCGGTCTGTTCGAGGCGCTGGGCAATACCCGGGCGGCTGAGGTGGTGACGCGTACCACGCACTGGATCGGCAAGCTCTTCCAGGCCCGCGGCGGCCGCGTCATCAAGTATCTGGGCGACGGCGTGCTGGCGTCCTTTTCCGACAACCAGGCGGCCGTACTGGCCATGGTGGAGATGCAGCGCCTGCAGAAGGAGCGCGTCAGCGGCTACCCCGGTTCCACCAAGATGCAGATCAAGGTGGGCCTGGCGCGCGGCGAGGTGGTCGAGCAGGACGGCGACTGCTTCGGCGACGCCGTCAACATGGCCTCGCGCCTGAGCGACCTGTCGGGGGCCGAGCAGATCTTCGCCTCCGAATCCGTGATCGACGCGCTCTGGAACGACGGTGAGATCAATTACCGCAACCTCGGCCCCATGGACGTGCGCGGCAAGAGCGAGCCCGTCACCATCTACCGCATCGACTGGCAGCGCGAGACCACGTCCGAGATCATGACCATGCAGGCCGGCCTGGACACGCTGGGCGCGCCCACCAGCCGCCTGCCCAGCACCATCGAGCTGACCTGGCGCGAACACAATGTGCTGTTCGAGGCCATGGACATGCCGGTCTTCCTGGGCCGCGGCAACGACGCCCACTTCGCCATACTCGACCCGCGCGTTTCGCGCCTGCACGCTCGGCTGGACCGCCGGGGCGACCTCTTCGTGCTCTCCGACATCAGCAGCTACGGTACCTGGGTGCGCTTTGCGGGCTCCACCGCCGTGATCTCGCTGCGCCGCCAGGAGTGCGTGCTGCTCGACAAGGGCGAGATGTCCCTGGGCGCCTCCTTCGACGATCCAACGGCCCCTGTCGTCAGCTTCTGGTTCACCAACAAGAACGCCTGAAACGCGCCCACCGCGTGTCCCTGTCATGTCCCGCCGGGCCCTCCCCAAGCTGATCGAAGACCTGCGCTCCTACCAGGCCGAGCTGGAGGCCCAGAACAGCGCGCTGCAGTACAGCCGTATCGCGGCCGAGGGGGCCTCCGAGCGCTTCGAATCCCTGTTCTCCAACGTGCCGCTGGCGCTGATGGTGGTGGACGAAGACGGTATGGTCGAGCAGAGCAATGCCATGGCACTGCGGCTCTTTCGCCCCAAGGAATCCGATCCGCCGCTCAACTTCCTGCTGCCGCTGGTCACGCCTGATCATGTGGAGCGCGTGCAGCACGCGCTGGACGAGGCCAAGATCCGGGGTCACAGCGACACCAACGAGGTGGTGTTCTCCAGCGGACTGGAAGCGCGCTTCACGGGCGACCTGCACATCGCGCGCATCCAGTACTCGCACGACCGCGACCTCACGCACTTCGTCTGTGCCGTCATCGACCAGGGTCCGCTGCTGACCGAGCGCCGCGCGCTGCAGGAGCGCCGCCGCGCGCTGCAGGAAAGCGCCCTGGCGCTGCAGCAGCGCAACGAGGAGCTGCGTCTGTCCGAGAACCGGCTCGCGGCCATCATCAACTCCTCGCTCGACGCCATCATCTGCGTCGACGGCGAACAGCGCATCACCGTCTTCAACCCGGCCGCTGCGGCGCTCTTCCAATGCCCGCCCGAGCAGGCGCTCAAGACCTCGCTGGGCCGCTTCCTGCCCGAGTCCATCGGCGCCATCGCCGCCACCCGCGTCTCCAGCCAGGCCATCCTCGGCGAGGTCAACGGCCGCACCGCGGACGGCCTGCCGCTGGCGCTGGAGGTCAGCGTCTCGCGCGAGCGCCAGCCCGAGGGCGACGGCGACATCACCACCGTCTTCGCGCGCGACCTCACGGCGCGCCGCCAGATGGAAGCCCAGCGCAATGTGCTCGAAGCCCAGCTGCGCGAGGCGCACAAGATGCAGGCCATCGGCACCATGGCCGGCGGCATCGCGCACGACTTCAACAACATGCTGGGCGCCATCCTGGGCAACGTCACGCTGGCGCGCCAGGACGCACCCGCCGATTCGCCCGTGCAGGTCAGCCTGGCCGAGATCGAGAAGGCCGGCCGGCGCGGGCGTGACCTGGTACGCCAGATCCTCACCTTCAGCCGCAACGAGCCCCCCAAGCGCCACCGTGTGCATCTCGGCGAGGTGGTCCAGGAATCCGTGCGCCTCATGAAGGTCACCATGCCGCCCGCGGTGGACCTGCAGGTGCGCCTGCACGACACCCCGCCCGTGCTGGCCGACGCCACCCAGGTCGAGCAGGCGCTGATCAATCTCTGTACCAACGCCGTCCACGCCATCGGCGGCGTGCGCGGCACGGTCAGCATCTCGCTGGCCAGCTGCAGCCCGGCCATGCTCGAATGCCAGCGCCTGGGCCTGGCCGAGGGCCGCTACGTCACGCTGTCGGTACGCGACAGCGGCAGCGGCATGGACGGTGAGATCCTGCAACGTATCTTCGAACCCTTCTACACCACCAAGCCCGTGGGCCAAGGCACGGGCCTGGGCTTGGCCGTGGTGCACGGCGTCATGCGCACCCACCTGGGCGCGGTGGACGTGAGCAGCACCCCGGGCCAGGGCAGCGAGTTCACGCTCTACTTCCCGGTGGCCGAGGACGACGTGGCCTCCGTCCCCGCCGAGCCCGCGCGCCTGCAGACCGTCATGGGCTTCGGTCGCCACGTGATGTACGTCGACGACGACCAGGCCCTGGCCTTCCTCGTCGAGCGCGTGCTCAGTCGGCGCGGCTTCAAGATCAGCATCTACACCGACCCGCGCGCCGCACTGGCCGCGCTGCGCGAGCAGCAGGACTTCGACCTGCTGGTCACCGACTACAACATGCCCGGCTACAGTGGCGTGGACCTGCTCAAGGAAGCGCGCCAGATCCGCCCCAAACTGCCGATGGCCCTGGCCTCGGGCTACATCACGCCCGAGATCGAGGCCAACGCACTCGCGGCGGGTGCGGGCGCGCTGATCCACAAGCCCAACGACGTCTCCGAGCTTTGCGACACGGTGCAGCGCCTGATCCAGGGCGACAAGAAATCCTGAGCGCCATGTTCCCGGCCCTGCCCTGCCTGCACGCAGACGAGGCCCTGCTCGTGCTGGACAAGCCCGCGGGCCTGCTGTCCGTGCCCGGCCGCGGCATCGTCAACCAGGACTGCGTCAGCGCACGCGCCCAGGCGCAGTGGCCTGACGCCCTCGTGGTGCACCGACTCGACATGGCCACCTCGGGCCTGCTGCTCATGGCGCGCGGTGCAGCCATGCGCAGCGAACTGGGTAAGGCCTTCGAGTGGCGCCGCGTCCACAAACGCTACATCGCCGTCGTGGCGGGCCATGTGGCCGATGACACTGGCGAGATCCACCAGCCCCTGCGCACCGACTGGCCCAACCGCCCACGCCAGATCGTCACACCCGACGGCCGGCCGAGCCACACGCGCTGGCGCGTGCTCGCGCGCGAGACCGACGCCCAGGGCCGGCCGCAGACCCGGCTCGAGCTCGAACCCGTCACCGGGCGCACCCACCAGCTGCGCGTGCACCTGCAATACATCGGCCACCCCATGCTCGGCGACCCACTCTATGCCGACGCCGACGTGCAGGCCCGCAGCCCGCGCCTGCTGCTGCACGCCAGCGAGCTGGCGCTCACGCACCCGGTCAGCGGCCTGGCGCTGCACTGGCACAGCCCAGCCCCATTCTGAGGAGACCTCCATGACCAGACCCCACCTCACCATCCTCACCGGCGCCTCGCGCGGCATGGGTCTGTCCATGGCGCAGCAGCTGCTGGCCCCGGACCATACGCTGCTGTGCATCTCGCGCCGCGAGAACACGGCGCTCGCCGCCCAGGCCCGCGCCGCTGGCGCCACGCTGGAACAATGGGCGCTGGACCTGGCCCAGAGCGTTGCAGCGGCCGCTCGGCTGCGGCAATGGCTGAGCCAGCCCGGCACGCGTTACGCCAGCGCCACGCTGATCAACAACGCCGGGGTGATTCCCGCCATCGCGCCACTCTCAGCGCTGACGCCGGATGACATCGCGCAAGCCCTGCGCGTGGATCTCGAAGCCCCCATGGCCCTCACCGCGGCCTTCCTGTCCGCCACCGAAGGTTGGAACGTCCCACGCAAGGTGCTCAACATCTCCTCGGGCCTGGGTCGCCGGCCCATGGCCTCGCAGGCCGTCTACTGTGCCGCCAAGGCCGGGATGGACCACTACACCCGCTGCCTCGCAATGGAAGAAGCGCTCAAGCCCAACGGCGCCAGAATCTGCTCGCTCGCTCCGGGCGTGATCGACACCGACATGCAGGTCCAGCTGCGCGGCGCCGACGCCGCGGCCTTCCCCGACCGTGCGCGCTTCGAGCAGCTCAAGAGCGGCGGTCAGCTCGACAGCCCCGAAGCTGCCGCGCGCAAGGTGCTGGCCTATTTGCACCGGCCCGACTTCGGCGCCGAGCCCGTGGCCGATGTGCGCGCCTAGGTCGGCATGCGCTCGAACGACGGCACCGCAGGATCAACGACATCCCACGCGAGTCCGCGCACACGGTAGGTGAGCGCCTGCGGCGTGAAGCGATCCGGCGCGTCCAGACTGGCCGCCGGCACAGCGATCAGGTCCGGCATTGCGGCAAAGCGCAGAAAGGTGGGGGTGCCGCATACCGGGCAGAAAGCGTGGATCTTCACGTTGCCGCTGTCCCCTGCGACTTCCCAGTGCGTCACCTCGCCGGTGATCGCCATTTCCGAACGCGCGGGAAAGGTCAGCCAGGAGCCATGCCCGGTGCCGCTGCGCCGCTGGCAGTCGCGGCACTGGCAGTGGTTCTGAAAGACGGGCGCGTGCCGGGTGGTGTAGCGGACCGCGCCGCAAGCGCAACCGCCGGTATAGGGTTGGTTCATGAAGACTCCTGGTTCAGTGGGTTTCGATTGATGCGCGCGCGCTGGCCTCACGGTGCAGACGCACGATGTCTTCGGTCGTGATCTTGTCGCCCAGCGCCAGGTAGGCCTTCACCATGTCTTCGCGCAACTGCGGCGCGCGGGCACGGTCGGCGGTGCGCAAGGCGGCACGCAGCTCGTCGGCCGTGAGGTCCGAACAGTAGGCGCGTGTGATGGCTTGCTGTCGCCAGGACTCGGCCAGAGGCCCGCCGTCGATGGCGTCAAATCCTGTGTCCTCGACCAGCGACATGACCCGCGCCTTCGCCCCTGTGTCGTCGCCCGCCACCGGGAGTGCGATGCGCCCCTCCGCTCCCCGGTCCAGTCCCTTGTCAGCCAGGCTGACGGCCAGGATGTTGTTCCAGGCCTTGACCACGGGATGACCGATCTGCTCGGACACCCACAGGCTCTCGACCTGACCATCGTCCATGGCAGCGATATTGCCGTCGCGAATCGGATAGTAGTTCGAGGTGTCGGCCACGACCACGTCGTTCGGCCATGTGGTGGTGAATTCCCGCAGCAGTGGCAGCTTGCCCAAGGGAATTGAGAGGATGACGACATGGGCACCTTGCGCAGCATCCCGTGCCGACACCGCCTGCGCCCCGATCTGCTCGGCAAGCCCTCGCAAGGTTTCCGGCCCTCGGGAATTGGCGATGCGCACGGCATGCCCCGCCCGGGCAAGCTTGCGCGCCAGCGTGGCACCGATGTTTCCAGCACCGATGATGCCGATGTTCATGGGTACACCCGGCAACCCGCTTCAAGCCGCCTTCGGCTTGGCAAACACGTCCATGCCCTGTCCGGTCTCGAGCAGGGACTTGAGGCTGCACAACACGATCGGCCAGCCCTTCTGGATGCCGTTGGCCATGCCGCTGCCGGATACGAGCTCGTCGTGGGTCACGGTCAGCCGCACCATGTCCTCGTAAGGCACGATGTCAAAACTCACACGGCTGTAGGCGTCGGGGTCGTTGGCCTGCGATGCATTGGCCCAGCTGATGACCAGGCGCTTGGGCGGTGCAATCTCCACGACCTTGCCCACCAGCTCCACCGTGTGCGGCGCCTGCGCACGCACATGCTGCCAGTCCGACCCCACCTTCCAGTCGGAGACGTTCTCGTGGCCCCAGTAGCGGCGCGCGATCTCGGGTTTCGTGATGGCCTCGAACACCTTCTCGGGCGTCGAGCGGATGTAAGTCACATAAACGTAGCTCATCTTTTCCTGGCTCATGCTCACTCTCCTTCAAGTTCCTTCTTCAGGTCGTGCAGCAGGCTGAGCCGCTGCCGTTCGAACTTGCGCACCCAGCGCTCGTAAACCTCGTGCAGGGGCACCGGGTTGATGAAATGCAGCTTCTCCCGCCCGCGCCACACCGTGCTGACCAGATTCGCCTCTTCGAGCAGCCCCAGGTGCTGCGTGGCCGACTGCCGCGCCATGTCCAGGTGCTCACAGAGCTGGCTCAGCGTCTGCCCGTTGTTCTCACAGAGCAGATCGAGCAGCTTTCTGCGCGTCGGGTCGCCCAGTGCCTTGAAAACCTTGTCAGCATCCATTGCTTGCGTCATTGCGTGCCGCGATTATATGCAGGCATTTACCTGCATGTCAAATCAAAGCCAATCTGTCCACTGGCTATCCGGGTGTGCCTTGGTGCAAGAACGGAACAGCAATCGGCGTACGCGCCGGCTTCCTGACGATGCGCCCCGGGCTCGGCATCGCCAAGGCCAGGATCGAGATCCATGCGTCGCAGACACCGCGCAAACGGGCCGCGAGCGTGCGCCCGCAGGCCGCGGTACCGGCGGCAAACGGGGGCGTGCGACGCCAGCCATACCCCGGTGCGGCGCAGGGCCTGTGCGCCGCACCCGGAAAGAAACCAGCGGGCCCGGCATGATCCGGGCTGATGACTTCCGGCCCTGCTCCCGAACTCACCGTGTACTACGACGGCAGCTGCCCGCTGTGCCGGCGCGAGATCGCGCTCTACCAGCGCCAGCGCGGCGCCGAACAGCTGGCCTGGCATGACATCAGCGCCGGTGCGCCCACCGGTCCCGGCCTGTCCTGCGAAGCGGCCATGCGCCGCTTCCATGTGCGCGACGCGCAGGGCCGCCTGCACAGCGGCGGCGCCGGCTTCGCGCGCCTGTGGCGCAGCCTGCCCGGCTGGCGCGTGCTCGGCTGGCTGGCTGCGGTGCCTCCGATCAGCTGGCTGCTGGAACTGGCCTACCGCGCCTTCCTGCCGCTGCGCCCGCGCCTGCAGCGCTGGCTCCGCAATCGCTGGCAGGAGCCGGTACCATGAAGCACGCTGCCTGGCTGCTGGCTCTGGCGGTTTCAGGTGCGCAGGCCCAGGTGGGCGAGCGCGTGCGGCTCGACGACGCCGGCGGGCTGGAGATCGACCGCACCGAAGTCACCATCGCCCAGTTCGCGCGCTACGTGGCCGCCACCGGCACCGTGACCCAGGCCGAGCGTGAAGGCGGCGGTTTCGAGTACGTGGCTGGCTGGCAGCGCCGAGCCGGCTGGACCTGGCGCCGCCCGGACGGTGTCGAGCCCGCCAGCTTGAACCTCCCCGCCGTGCACCTCACCCACGCCGAAGCCGCGGCCTACTGCCGCTGGGCCGGCGGCCGCCTGCCCACCGCCACCGAATGGCGGCGTGCGGCCTACACCGAACTGCGCAGCACCCCGCCCGCCCCCTGGGTGCGCGGGCGCAGCTACCCCTGGCCCACAGGCGACAGCCCGCAAGGCGCCAACACCAGCGAGCCCGATCCCTGGCCGCGCGCCGCCCCCGTCACCGCCACCCGCGCCGGCGTCAACGGCCTGCACGACATGGGCGCGAACGTCTGGGAATGGGCGGCCGATGTGCGTGGGGAGGAGCGGCCCACGATGGGCGGCTCCTGGTGGTACCCAGCGGCACAGATGCGCGCCGATGTGGAGGCCTGGAAGCCCGGGGACTTCTATGCCGTATACATCGGAATGCGCTGCGTGTACGAGGCAGGGTCGCAGCGCTGAATTCGGCGGGCAGTGCCGTGAGGCAGAGCACGCGACCGCTCCTCAGCGGGGCAGCCTGGCGATCACCTTGATCTCGAATTGGAAGCCAGAGAGCCAGGTCACGCCGATCCCTGTCAGCGTCGGGTAGGGTGCTTCGCCCCAGTAGTCGGGAACGACCTGCCAGATGCGTCCGAGGTTCTTTTCCGGATCGACCACGAAGACGGTCACGTCGACCACGTCGTCGAAGCTGCATCCGGCGGCGCTCAACACCGCGTTCAGGTTGTCGAAGGCGCGCCGCACCTCGGCTTCCAGTTCGGGTTCGGGTGAGCCATCTTCGCGGCTACCGACCTGGCCCGAGACAAAAAGAAAACCGTTCGAGCGGACGGCCGGTGAGTAGTGGTTCCTCTCGTACAGGGCCTGTCGATCCGGGGGGAAAACAACGTCGCGTGGGGTCATCGCCTACCTTTCAGTATGTGGAGAAGGCACTGTAGGGAACGCGGTCGTTTGGATAAACAGGAAAGTCTTCTCAAGACTGTTTGCATAATCCGAACAATCAAATACCTTCCAGGACTGTCATGGACCGTTTCGATGCCATGCTGGCGTTTGCCCGTGTGGTGGAGACCCGCAGCTTCACCCAAGCAGCGCAGACGCTGCACATGAGCAAGACCTCCGTGACCCAGCTTGTGCAGCAGCTCGAAGCGCGCCTGCGGGTCAAGCTGCTGAACCGCACCACCCGCAAGGTGAACGTGACGGCCGATGGCGCGGCCTACTACGAGCGTGTCGTGCGTCTGCTCGCCGACATGGACGACGCCGAGACCAGCCTGACAGACGCGTCCAAGGCGCCGCGTGGCCGCCTGCGGGTGGACGTTCCCAGCCCGCTGGCCCGCATGATCCTGGCGCCGGCCTTTCCGGCCTTCCATGCGCGCTACCCCGACATCCAGGTGCACATGGGGGTGAGCGACCGGGTGGTCGATCTGATCGACGAAAACGTCGACTGCGTCGTGCGCGGCAGTGACCCCGGCGATCCCTCGCTGGTGGCCAGACATGTGGGCGACCTGGCCATCGGGCTGTATGCGGCCCCCGCCTATCTGGCGCGCGTCGGGATGCCGGCGCACCCCAAGGAGTTGGAAGCAGCACCGCACCAGATCGTCGGTTTTCTGCGGTCCAGCACCGGACGCATCCTGCCCTGCGCAATGCAACGCGGCGACGAGCGCGTGGAGGTGTTGGGTCGCTACGCACTTGCCATGGACGACGGCAACGCCTACCTGGCAGCCGGCCTGGCCGGCCTGGGTGTCCTCTGCTTGCCACACTACATGGCGGCGCCACATTTGGCGCAAGGCGAACTGTCAACGCTCTTCCCGGACTGGACCACCGCCCCGATGCCCTTGTACCTTGCATTTCCGCCCAACCGCCATGTCGGCGCCAGACTGCGCGTCTTTATCGACTGGGTGACTGAACTGATGAAGGTGCACGCACCGATCAACCAGCTGCATGCGCGCCCACTCGCGCGCTGACCTGCCGTCCACTCTGGGTTGAATACCGATACCCTCGGACATCGGATCCACCTCAACCACCAGCCCCCGGCCACTCTTCAACAAGGTCGACGAGGGCTACGGTCGGCCACCAGCCTGAAAGCGCCCGCTATTCCGGGTTTCGGAGACTGGACGCTGCGCGCGGGCCAATGCCACAATGGCCGCGACCCCTCTCCGAAAAACAGAACACCATGCGTCGCGCCCCCTGGTCCACCGGAACCCGCCTGCTGCTGGGCCTGGGTCTGCCCCTGCTGCTGCTGGCCGGCTATGCCTGGCTGGCCACGGTGCAGCTGCACAACATCGAACAGTCGGCCGAGCGCATGAGCGCCGCCGAGCGCGCACAGGCCGAGGCCGCGGGCCAGCTGCTGGCCGCCACCGGGTCCCTGTCGGCCGTCGTCATGGACGTGATCAAGGCCCCCATCGCCGCGCCTGCGCAACCCCTGCAGGCGCAACAGCAGGCCGCCAACCGCCAGTTCGACGCCGCGCTGGCCACGCTGGAGCGCAGCGCCGACACCGCGCTGCTGGCCACCCTGAAAAAGCAGCGCGTGACACACGCCGAGTCCGCCGAGCTGGTGCTCAAGCTGGTGGAAGAAAACCTGCGCCCCGAAGCCTCGCTGCTCTTCATCGGCGAAACCCTGCCCGCGCTCAATGCCCTGCAGGCCTCGATCCAGACGCTCACGACCCAGCAGCGCCGCAGCGTGGAACGCGGCAGCATTGCCACCGCACGCACCCTGCTGCTGGCGGCCGGTGTGGTGGCCATGCTGCTCTCGGCCCTGTGGGCCTGGTGGGTGCTGCACCCGGTCAACCGCAGCCTCCAGGGCCCGGTGCAGGCCGCACGCCGACTGGCCGCGGGCGATCTCGACAGCCCCATCGCCGTGAGCGAACCCGGCGAGGCCGGCCAGCTGCAGGCGGCACTGCGCGATGTGCAGCAGCGCCTGCGCGAGACCGCGGCGCAGATGCAGCAACAGGCCGAGCAGCTGGAACAACAGGCACAGGCGCTGGCACGG
>DNQP01000239.1:0-356 GCA_003500955.1 Curvibacter sp.
CCGGCGATGCGGGCGGCGACAATAGGCCAGATTCTACCCGTCTTGCCTGTTTTTGATGCAAACCGACCCGTCCCGCCCCGGATTCCGCACCCGTTTCGTCCTGATCCAGACCAGCCACGCCGGCAATGTGGGCGCGGCGGCCCGGGCGCTCAAGGTCATGGGTTTCGACGAACTGGTGCTGGTGCAGCCGCGCTGGGCCAATGTGCTGCGGCGCCAGGAAACCATCGAACGCGCCAGCGGGGCCAACGATGTGCTGGACAAGGCGCGCATCGTCGAGACCCTGGACGAGGCGCTCGAGGGCATGACCCACCTCTGCGCCACGGCCATGACCCCGCGCGACTTCGGCCCGCCCACGC
>DNQP01000239.1:705-5996 GCA_003500955.1 Curvibacter sp.
AACTCGCGCAGACGGCCACGCCCGAGGCCGGCGCGCAGGGCGTGGCCTTTCTCTTCGGCTCCGAGCGCTTCGGCATGCGCAACGAGGACGTGTACCGCTGCCACACCTGCCTGAGCATTCCGACCCATCCGAAGTTCGGTTCGCTCAACCTGGCCGCGGCCGTGCAACTGATCGCCTATGAATGGCGGCAGGCCCTGGGCGGGTTTGCAGTGCAGGAGGCCACGGCGCCACCGGTGCGTGCCGACGCGCCCCAGGTGGCCGGCCTGCTGGCGCACCTGGAGCAGGCCCTGGTGGCGGTGGACTTCCTCGACCCGAAGGCGCCCAAGAAGCTCATGCCCCGCCTCAACGCGCTGTTCAATCGCGCGCAACTGACGCAGGAGGAAGTCCATATTCTCAGAGGTGTCGCCAAGGCCATGCTCGAAACCGCGGCAAAGGCCAAGGGATAATCCGCGCAACACGACAACAACAGAGTCCCGCCATGTTTTCGCGTCTACGCTCGGACATCCAGTGCATCCTGGACCGCGACCCGGCGGCCCGCAGCGCCTGGGAGGTGCTGACCTGCTATCCGGGCCTGCACGCCATCGTGATGCACCGCTGGAGCCACTGGTGCTGGACGCATGGCCTCAAGTGGCTGGGGCGCTTCATCTCGCACATCAGCCGCTGGCTCACGGGTATCGAGATCCATCCGGGCGCGAAGATCGGCCAGCGCGTCTTCATCGACCATGGCATGGGCGTGGTCATCGGCGAGACCGCCGAGGTCGGCGACGGCTGCACCATCTACCACGGCGTCACGCTGGGGGGCACCTCGCTCTACAAGGGCACCAAGCGCCATCCCACCTTGGGCAAGGACGTGGTGGTCAGCGCGGGGGCCAAGGTGCTGGGCGGCTTCGAGGTTGGCGACGGCGCCAAGATCGGCAGCAATGCGGTGGTGATCAAGCCGGTGCCCGCGGGCGCCACGGCCGTGGGCATCCCCGCGCGCATCATTCCTTCCAAGGAAGGCCAGAGCGCCGATGTGACCGCCCCCGAGAAGAAGTTCACGGCCTACGGTATCACGCAGGAAGACGACCCGCTGAGCCAGGCCATGAAAGGCCTGATCGACAACGCCTCGGGCCACGAGCACCAGATCGCGCTGCTGTGGCAGGCCATCGAGAAGCTCTCGACCAGCAAGGCCACCGGCGATTGCGTGCCGGGCGACGCGGCGCGCGAAGAGCAGTTCGAGAAGGACAAGCTCAACCAGCTGATCGGCAAGTAGGCGGCGGGCCCTGTCTTCCACAGGCCCGGCTCTTCAACGGCGCAGCGCCCTCGCGCCCAGCACGTTGACCGCCAGCCCGGCCATCACCAGCGCCGCGGCGCCCAGTTTCCAGGCCTGCAGCGGTTCGCCCAGGATCAGGGCCGAGCTGCCCATGCCGAAGACGGGGATCAGCAGCGCCATGGGCGTGATGGTGGCCGCCGGGTGCCGCGCCAGCAGCCAGCCCCAGGCACCAAAACCGAACAGGGTGTTGCCCAGGGCCTGCCAAAGCACGGCGGCCCAGGCGGCCAGGCTGGCGTGCGGTAGCGCCACGGTGAACGCGCTGGTGCCCTCGAACCACAAGCTCAGCAGCAGCAGGGGCGGCACGGCAAACACGCTGTTCCAGACCATGAAGCCCAACATATCAATTCGGCCGATGCTGCGCGACACCACATTGGCGCAAGCCCAGCAGAAGGCGCCGCTGAGCGCCAGGCCCAGGCCCAGGGGTGTGACGTCGGCATGGGTCTGCGCAAAGCTCTGCCAGGCGATCAGCGCAAAGCCCGTGGTGGCCAGGGCCAGGCCGGCGAACTGGATGCGCGGCATGCGCTCGTGCTGCAGCCAGGCCACGAGCAGCAGGGTCATGAAGACCTGGGACTGCATGAGCAGCGAAGCCAGGCCCGGCGTGACGTCGCTGCGCAGGGACAGGAAGAGCAGGCCGAACATGAAGCCCATGAGCACGCCATAACCCACGAGGTAACGCCAGGCCACGGCCGGGCGACGGATGAAGAAGAGCCAGGGCAGGGCGCTGAGCGCGAAGCGCATCGTGGCCAGCAGCAGGGGCGGCAGCTCGGTCAGGCCGAACTTGATGACCACGAAATTGCTGCCCCAGACCGCGACCACGGCCAGCGCAAGCAGCAGGTGCGTCAGGGGCACGGGGGACTCAGGCCTGGGGTGCGCGGATCGCGGACTTGGGACGGAAGGCCTTGCAGACCTCGTCGTTCGTTTCCATATAGGGTCCGCCGATCAGGTCCACGCAGTAGGGCACGGCGGCGAAGATGCCGGCGACGATGGATTGGCCTTCGGCATCCTTGAGCCCTTCCAAAGTCTCCTGGATGGACTTGGGCTGGCCCGGCAGGTTGATGATCAGGCTCTGGTCGCGGATCACGGCCACCTGGCGCGAGAGGATGGCCGTGGGCACGAACTTCAGGCTGATCTGGCGCATCTGCTCGCCAAAGCCCGGCATCTCCTTGTGCGCCACGGCCAAGGTGGCCTCGGGTGTCACGTCGCGCAGGGCCGGACCGGTGCCGCCGGTGGTCAGCACCAGCGAGCAGCCGGCGTCCACCAGCTCGATCAGCGTGGCGCTGATGCGCGCCTGCTCGTCGGGGATGAGACGCGGCTCGAAGGTGAGGGGGTTCTTGAGCGCGCGCGAGAGCCAGTCCTGCAAGGCGGGCAGGCCCTTGTCTTCGTAGACGCCGCTGGAGGCACGGTCGCTGATGGACACGATGCCGATCTTGATAGGGTCGTGCTTACTCATGGTCGTTCTGGGCATCGGAGGCGTCGACGGCAGCGAGCTGCTCGCGCACCAGCTGGAAGATCTCGCGGTAGGCGCGGCCCTGGCGCGGCGCCAGGCCTTGGGACACCTCGGCCTTGCCGACGGGCGGCGCGTCCTTGCGGGCCTGGCGGACCAGGGCGCGCAGCTGCTGGCTGTCGGTCTGTGGGAAATCGGCCATCCACTGCGCCAGCGCGTCGTCGCTGGCGATCAGGCGGTCGCGCCATTGCTCCGCGGTGTGCAGCAGCGCGGTCTCGCGGGCCGATGGCATGTGCTGTTCGATCAGCGCGGCGCGTGCGGCTTCGCGCACTTCGGGGTCGAGCTGGCGCATGAGCTTGCCCACGAACTGCATCTGGCGGCGTTTGCCTTCGAAGTTGGTGATGCGCTTAGCCTCGGCCAGGGCGTCGACCAACTTGTCCGGCAGGTCCAGCTTGGCCATGAGGTCGGCGCGCAGCGTCAGCAGCTCTTCGCCAAGTTTCTGCAGCTCGGTACTTTCACGCTTGAGGTCGGTACGGCTGATGTCCACGTCGCCCTTGAGCTCGCGCTTGAGCTCCAGGTCGAGTTCGCTGCCTTC
Organism: Curvibacter sp.; assembly: GCA_003500955.1. GTDB lineage: Bacteria > Pseudomonadota > Gammaproteobacteria > Burkholderiales > Burkholderiaceae_C > Hylemonella. Next base: position 4,057 of record DNQP01000239.1, read on the forward strand.
GGCGACGAACTGGCCTCGGACGTAATAGCCTTTTTTGGGTTTGCGGGACATGTCTGGGGGATATTGGAGCTGGCGTCGTTGTCAGACGCATGGGCAAGTATCATAGCTGCGCCATGAACAAACCCGATCCCCGTGCCGAAAGCGGTTTCAGCTACAGCCGAGACTATTTTTCAGAACTTGTGGACGCCGCGCTGGCGCATGCCAAGAAGCTGGGCGCCACCGATGCCGGGGCCGAGGCCTCCGAGGGTTGCGGCCTGAGTGTTTCGGTGCGCAAGGGGGAGCTGGAGAACGTGGAGCGCAACCGCGACAAGTCGCTGGGCGTTACGGTCTACCTCGGCCAGCGCCGCGGCAACGCCAGCACCTCCGACTTCTCGCGCGCCGCGATCGAGCAGACCGTGCAGGCGGCCTATGACATCGCGCGCTTCACCGCCGAAGACCCGGTGGCCGGCCTGCCCGACGCCGAGGACATCGTGCACCACGACGAGGCCGGCCGCGATCTCGATCTTTTCCATCCCTGGGCGATCGGCAGCGAAGAAGCCGCGCAGCTGGCGCGCCTGACCGAGGCCGCGGCCTTCAAGACCGACAAGCGCATCACCAACAGCGAAGGTGCGGCCGTCTCGGCCCAGCAGTCGCATTTCTTCAGTGCCCACACCCGCGGGTTCCGCGGCGGCTACGCCAGCTCGCGCCACTCGATCTCGGTCTCGCCCATCGCGGGCAAGGGCGAGGACATGCAGCGCGACTACTGGTACAGCTCGCACCGCCATCCCGAAGACCTGGCCCTGCCCGAGGCCATCGGCCGCTATGCCGCCGAGCGCGCGCTGAGCCGTCTCAAGGCACGCAAGATCAGCACGCGCGAAGTGCCGGTGTTGTTCGAGTCGCCGCTGGCCGCGGGCCTGATGGGCGCGCTGGTGCAGGCGCTCAGCGGCGGCGCGCTCTACCGCAAAAGCTCCTTCCTGCTCGAGTCCCTCGGTACGCAGGTGCTGCCCAGCCACATCGATGTGCTTGAAGACCCCTTCCTGCTACGTGGCAAGGGCAGCTCGCCCTTCGACGAAGAGGGCGTGCGCGTCAAGCCGCGTTCGGTCATCGCCTCCGGCCGCGTGGAGGGCTATTTCCTCAGCAGTTACTCGGCGCGCAAGCTGGGCATGAAGACCACGGGCAATGCCGGTGGCTCGCACAACCTGATCCTGAGCTCCAGCCAGACCCGGCCGGGCGACGACCTGGACGCCATGCTGCAGAAGCTGGGCACAGGTCTGTTCGTGACCGAGCTCATGGGCCAGGGCGTGAACTACGTGACCGGCGACTACTCGCGCGGTGCCAGCGGCTACTGGGTGGAAAAGGGCCGCATCGCCTACCCGGTGCACGAGATCACCATCGCCGGCAATATGAAGGACATGCTCATGGGCATCACCGCTGTCGGCGCCGATGCCTACAACTACGGCGCCAAGACCGTGGGGTCCATTCTGATCAACCGGATGAAGGTGGCCGGGAGCTGATGAGATGAGCGCCCGTGGGCCCGTGAAGTGGTCGCGTCTGTTTCAGCCGTGCCATCCGTTGTTCTGGATGATCATGGCTCTCAATGCGCTATCGGCCATGCTCTCGTGGATGATTCAGACCAAACCCTTCAACTCCCTGGGGCTGGGCCTGATGATGGTCTTCCTGCTCGCCAATGCGCTGATCAGCATGTGGCTGGGCTGGCGGCTCCTGCGCGACGAGCCGCACGACCGGGACGAGCGACCCGCCGTTGGCTCGTCGCCGGGCCGCTGAGCAAAATCAGCCCGCCAGCGCGGCCTTGACGGCAGCCGAGACCTGGCCCATCTCGGCCTTGCCGGCCAGGCGGGTCTTGACCACGCCCATGACCTTGCCCATGTCACCCGGCCCCTTGGCGCCGAGCTCGGCCACGATGGCCTTCACTTCGGCCGCCACTTCCTCGGCCGCCAGGC
>DNQP01000154.1 GCA_003500955.1 Curvibacter sp.
AACCGGGTCGCGCCGCAGGGTCATCCCGCGCGCATCGTTGCTATGGAACCCCCGACCCGCATTCAGAAAGAATTCGGTCCGACTCCAAGGGCCCAGCACCACGCTTGCTTTGGGGGACAGCAGCGCGGTCTGCGCACTTCCGGAATTCTCGGTCAGCGTGAAACTTTGCACCTGGGCATCCAGGCGGTTGAGCTCCAGGCCGCCAACACTGCGCAGCCAGGGGGTCCACTGCCATTGATTTTCAGCATACACGCCCAATTGGCTTTGTCGCACCTGATCATCGCGCACCGTTGAGGTGATCTGGCGCGCCACAGTGTTGTGCAGTCCCACGCGAATGTCATCCTGGCGCAGGCGCAGCCCCAGTGTGCTGAAACCATCGCCCCAGGCATGACCGACGTGATGCCATTGGCGCGAGCTTGCCAGTCCCAATGCCCGCCGACGGTCCTGTTGCGAAAACTGATCGCCCTGCGTGGGGCTGTTCATGGCGTAGGTGAAGTTGGACCACAGGTCGAGACCGTAGTCGAGCCACCAAGCACTGACCCGGTCGTGCGTACCCGCGTTGATGCGGTGCCATTCAGCCGAGAGGCTGATGCGCTGCGTTTCGCCACCGTCGGACGAGTCCACCGTGTCCCAGCGTGTAAAGGGGCGCCCCTGCCATATACCGGCGTCAAGCAGCCTCTGCGGGACCTGATCGGTGCTGTTCCAGCGCGCGCGATAGGCCACCAGACTCGCGCTCCAGCCTTCTCTTGCACTGCCATTGGCCAGGCCCAGGTACAGGTTGCGTTTTTGCAATGCATCGGGGTTGGACCAAGGACCGTCATCACCCATGGCTTCAAACGCCGCCAGCCACCGTTGACCGCTGGACCAGGCGCCCGAATCTGCGACCAGACCGCGCCTGTAGCCGTAGCTGCCCAGGGTCAGGTCCACGAATGGCGCATCCAACTGCTGACGGTAGTGGAAGTTCGCCGAACCGGCAGAGGCGAAGTCTCCCTGGTCGACAAAATAGGGCCCCTTGCGGAAGTCTATGCGCTCGATCAGTTCGGGGATAAGGAAGTTCAGGTCGCTGTAACCCTGGCCATGTGCGTGCGTAGGCATGTTGACCGGAACACCGTTGACGGTTGTGGCGAAATCGGTGCCGTGGTCCAGATTGAAACCACGCAGGAAATATTGGTTGGCCTTGGCCTGGCCCGAGTGCTGCGTGACGACCAGCCCCGGCACGAGTTCCAGCACATCGGCCGGTCGTGCCAGAGCCCTGCGCTCGATCTGAGGCGCACTGATCGAACCCTGAGACGCCGCATCGCTCAGCCCGAGGGCGGATTCATGCTCCGGATCAGCGCGCACCTCCACGACGGGCATCGCGCCCGGCTCCTGAGGGTCATGCTCGCGGTGCGCCTGTGCCGGCAACTGCAACGCGCATATTGCCAAGCCAATGACCCAGTTGCGAATCCAGCATCCCACGCGGCTTCCGCTCCTGCTTTTCAAGGGACGGGGGGGGCTGGCAGCTGCGGCAGATTCACCATGAACTCGGCGCCGCCCTCTTGCCGGTTGCGCGCGGACAGGACGCCTTGGTGTTCCTCGATCAAGCCGTAGCTGATCGACAGACCCAACCCCGTTCCCTTGCCCACGGGTTTGCTCGTGTAGAACGGATCGAAGACGCGGCTCAGGGCATCGGAAGGGATGCCCGTACCGTTGTCGGCGACGCGTACGTACACGCGCGCCCCGGCAGACTGCAGCGTGATCCAAACTTGTCCTTGGCCAACGCCGGCCGCGACGATCGCATCAAACGCGTTTTGCAACAGGTTGGTCAGTACCTGCTGCAATTGCCCCTCGGAGCCCAGGACTCGACAGTCCGCAACCGGGGTCCAGTGGATCTGCACAGATTGCGGCTGAACGCGACGCATCCAGGTGATGGTGCGATCGATGACTTCGGACAAATCCACCGGCTGCTTGTCCTCCTTGTCCATCGCTGAAAACCGCTTGAGACCATGGACGATGTCAGCGGTCCGACTGGCGCCTTCGAGCGTACCATCGATCAGCGATGGAAGATCCTGCAGCACATGGTCGATCCGCAGGCGCTCGCGCAGACCTTGCTGCGCACCTGCATTCCGGGGGGCATCGTCCAACGCGTCGATATACGTTCTCAATCGTTCGCAATAACGCTGCAAGGCGTGTACGTTGCCCAGCACGAAGCTGATGGGATTGTTGAGCTCGTGGGCCACGCCGGCCACAAGCTGGCCCAGTGAAGCCATCTTTTCAGAGTGAATGAGCTGCTGCTGCGTGCGCTTGAGCGCGTCGTGTGCCTGCTGGAGTTCCCGATAGGCGCGCTTGATTTCCCCCGTGGGCCGGACGACCCATACCGTGCCGGCGCGTCGACCATTGTTGCCGGTGCGCGGAGAGCACCGGGCATCGACCGGCACAGCCTGGTTCTGCCGGTCGATCAGATGGAGTTCCACATCCTGGGCCTGTTGCCCCTGAAATGCCGCCTTGATGGCATCCGTCGCGTTGCTGCGGCTTTCATTGTCGGCAAGAAGGTCCTCGAGGGGCCGGCCCAGAATCTGCCCCTCCGCCAATCCCACTAGATCGCACAAGGCCGCGTTAGCCCGCTCGATGCGGCCAGCTGCATCGCAGACGATGAGCACATCGGTCATCGAGCTGATGATGCTGACGATGAATTGCTGCGACTGTTCGAGCTCGGTGTTCTTGCGCTCCAGTTCGACTTCGTCGTCAATCAGGCGGGAGTACACCTCGTCCATCTTATTGATGACATCCATCCACGCTGCGTCATCCACTCCCTCGGGGTGCTGGTCCAAGTGTTCGTTCAGTCCGTCTAGCAGTGGGGAACGTGCGTGTTTCATGGACAGACTCACGCGCTCAGTGCACGGTGCAGACCATGCAGGGATCGAACGAACGAACGATGTGCTGCACCGAAACCGGGGTGGTTTCTCCCGGTCGAACGGGTGCTCCCGCCAGCGCCTGCTCCAGCGCGCCGGGCTGGCCACGCGCGTCGCGCGGCGAGAAATTCCAGCTCGTGGGTGCCACTATCTGGTAGTTCGCGATACGCCCATCCTCGATGCGCAGCCAGTGCCCCAGGCTGCCCCGCGCGGCCTCGTTCAAACCGACAGCTTGGCCATTGGCCGGCAACGTGAAAGGCTGGCAATACGGCGCTTCCGGCTCCAGTTCTGTCAGCCAAAATTCCATGGATTGGACAACTGTAGCCAACTCAATCAGTCGTGCCAGCACACGGGTGTAGACGGTTCCGCCGGTAGCCGCCACTGCTTCGCGCACCAGCGGCTGACCCGCCACGAGTTGGCGCGCCAGTGCGCCGGTCTCCACCACCTCGTCAGCCAGACGGGGCGCCTTGTTCCAGGTATAAGCGTTCAGCTTGTCGGGGTCGGGCAGCGTAACGCCATCGTAGGGGTGCAAGGCCGCGCCGAGTTGATGCAGCCAGGCATGTGTAGCATCCTCGGTGATCGCGTTCAGGTCCAGCGCGTCGAGACGGTGACCTTCCTCGCGCCACAGTCCGGCGGGCACCAGAAACCCACCATCGGGTTGCGGATAGGCGCCATAGCTCAAATAACGCCCCGGACCACGCCCGAGTTGCTGCAGCCCCAGGTCCTGCGCCATGTGCAGAAAGAGACCGAAATCGCCCGCGTCATCAGGTCGACACCATCGAGACCACAACGCGGACTGGGTGGTCTGTGCGCTGACTTCCTCCAAGGGAGCGGCAAACAGCCGCGTTTCGAGAAAGCGGCGAAACTCGCGCACGCGCAACTGCAGCTTCATCCGCTCGGACGCATCCAGCGCGCGCGACGAGCCGCCAGGATCGATGGACTGCGTATGGGGCCACTTGCCAGCCAAGGTACCCAGCATCGTCATCCACCGCTGACGCGCCTGCAAGGCGAGACGGACCGATTCGCCCGTTTCGGGCATAAATCTCTCGCGCGCCCGTGCGTACCAATCCTGCTCCCGGTAGACGTCCCGGCAGAAATCCGGCATGAAGAACAGGTAGAAGTGCGACAGATGGTCGGCCAGGTTTTCGACTGCAAGGATCAGGTTGCTCGCCAACACGCCATTGCGCGCGGGCGCCACACCCGCCAGTTGAGACAGTGCCCGCGCAGCGGCCACTGACTGCGAGACCGAGCAGATGCCGCAGATGCGCGGCACATAGACCAAGGCGTCTAGGGGGTGCTTGCCACGCAGGATTTGTTCGAAACCGCGGTACATCGGCGCGGTGACGCGCGCTGACACGACCTGCCCTTCTCCAAGAGTGAGTTCAACCTCCAGATCCCCCTCGACCCGGTTGAAGGGGCCGACGATCAGACGAGTCATCGCACCCTCCTCACGACAACCTCGTCTTGCGCAGGGCCGGTTTGACCACCAGATGGTCCGACGTGGCGTTGAGCT
>DNQP01000299.1:0-2174 GCA_003500955.1 Curvibacter sp.
TCTGCTCTTCGCTGATGCGGCCCTCGAGGAAGGCTCGGGCGTAGATGCCGGGCGACGAGTGCCCCTGGATGTAGAGCAGGTCACCCCCGTGGGTGCCACCCTCGTCGGTGTTGTCGGCATGCCAGAAGTGGTTGAAGCCGGCTGCAAACATATGGGCCAGCGACTGGAAGGAGCTGATGTGGCCGCCGAGATCGCCGCCATCCTGGGGATCGAGGCGGTTGGCCTTGACCACCATGGCCATGGCGTTCCAGCGCATGTAGGCGCGCAGACGGCCTTCGAGGTCCAGATTGCCAGGGCTGTGGGCTTCCTGATCGGGTTCGATGGTGTTGACATAGCCCGTGGTGGCCGAGAAGGGCATGTCGATGCTGTGCTCACGCGCATGCTCCAGCAGTTGCTCCAGCAGGAAGTGGGCACGTTCCGGGCCCTCTTGCGCGATCACGGCCTCCAGGGCGTGTTTCCATTCCAGGGTTTCCTGGCTGTCGAGATCCTCGGCATTGAGTCCCGACAGGTTCTGGGGTAGGGCTGACATGCTTGCTCCTCGGTTTCAGGCTCGTGGCCAATTTAAAACGATACGAGAGTTTCTCATAATTTCCACGAAATTTTAAGCTGTGCTTTCTGATTTCATGATATGAATTACAACCGGTCATAGCGAGGCGGGCCCGAATACACTTGCACCACCCATGCGCCAAGCCCTGACTCGCCTGCTCCCACGCCTGCGCGAACTCCCCGCCGCGCAGCGCCTGCGCTCCTGGTGGCGCCAGCAGTCACCGCACCGCCAGGACCGCTACGCCATGCTGGCGCCGCTGGTCGCCGTGCTGTTCTTCTTTGCCGCCATCGTGGCCGCCTTCGGCTACCTGCGTCTGGAGGAGATGGAGCGGGAGCAGGAAGCCGTGCGGCGCGATGTCGAATACGCCCAGCAGCGCGTGCGCCTGCGGCTGCTGGAGCGGCAGGAGGAACTGGTGCGACTGGCGCAGCAGGTCTCCAACCAGGAGCTCGATGCGGAACAGTTCCGCAACCGCGCCAACGTGCTGCTCAACCAGTACCCCGAACTGCAAGGGCTGAGCTGGATCGACGAGCGGCTGCGCCTGCGCGCCAGCCAAGGCAATCCGACACTGGCGCTGGGCCTCGCCCAGGGTGCCACACGCAACGGCATACGACCGGCCAAACCCACCGAGACGGAAAACGCCTACGCTCTGGCCCGCGAGCTGCGTCAGCCCATCTACGTCCAACGCGCCGCATCTCCCGACGGCACGGCCCTGCTGGAGCTGCACCTGCCCCTGCACACCCGCACCAGCTTCGCCGGTGTGGTACTCGCGGAATACTCGCTGGACACGCTCTACCGCTACGGCGTGCCCTCCGAGGTCTCGGCGCGCTACGCCGTGTCCCTGCGCGACTCGCGCGGCGAAATCCTGGCCGGCAGTAGCGCCCCGCGGCGCAACCGCGCCGGCCCGTGGATGGGCTGGGCCACCCACGCCAACGAATACGAGGTGCCCGTGTCTCCCGTGGGCAATGGCCTGGTGCTGCACGCCCAGGCCTACCGCGCCTCGCTGGGCGTGATTGGCAGCGGCCTGTTCTGGCTGGTGGGCACCCTGAGCGTGATGACGGCCTGGATGCTGATCGCCAACTGGCGCCATACGCGCCGGCGCATGCAGGCCCAGCAGGCGCTGGTGCTGGAGACCAACTTCCGCCGCGCAATGGAAAACTCCATGCCCACAGGCATGCGCGCGCTGGACCTGCAGGGGCGCATCACCTACGTCAACACCGCCTTCTGCCAAATGACCGGCTGGAGCGAACGCGAGCTCGTGGGCTGTACCGCCCCCTTCCCCTACTGGCCCGAGGAAGACCGCGAGATGCTCGCGGCGCGGCTGGAAGACGAGCTGACCGGCCGCGTCACCCCCGGCGGCTTCCAGGTGCGCGTCAAGCGCAAGGACGGCACGCTCTTCGACGCGCGCATCTACGTCTCACCCCTGATCGACGCACGCGGCCTGCAGACCGGCTGGATGACGTCGATGACCGACATCACCGAGCCCAACCGCGTGCGCGAACAGCTCTACGCCTCGTACGAACGCTTCACCACCGTGCTGGAGGCGCTGGACGCCTCGGTCTCGGTGGCGCCGCTGGGCAGTGACGAGCTGCTGTTTGCCAACAAGATGTACCGGCTCTGGTTCAGCGAC
>DNQP01000299.1:2477-7449 GCA_003500955.1 Curvibacter sp.
CGGCTCTGGTTCAGCGACCAGAGCCACGGCCACGCCCTGCTCTCCAGCCAGGCGGGCGCCCCGCCGCGCGTCAACACCGAGGACAGCCACGACCCCGTGGACGGCCTGGTCGGCATGCCGACCAGCAGCCTGCCCGACGCCGAGGCGGAGAACGCCGAGCTCTATGTCGAGGAGCTGGGCAAATGGCTGGAAGTTCGAACGCGCTACCTGACCTGGGTGGACGGGCGCCTGGCCCAGATGGTGATCGCCACCGACATCACGCCGCGCCGCCTGGCCGAAGCCCAGGCCGCCGCCCAGGCCGAGCGGGCCCAGACCGCCAGCCGCCTGATCACCATGGGCGAGATGGCTTCGAGCGTGGCGCACGAGCTCAACCAGCCGCTGACGGCCATCAACAACTACTGCAACGGCATGGTCTCGCGCATCAAGTCCCGCCAGATCTCGGAAGAGGACCTGCTGGGCGCGCTGGAGAAGACCGCCAAGCAGGCCCAGCGCGCGGGACAGATCATCCAGCGCATCCGCGCCTTCGTGAAGCGCAGCGAGCCCAACCGCACCCCGTCCGAGGTGGCGGTCATGGTCAGCGAGGCCGTGGAACTGGCCGAGATCGAATTGCGCCGCTACAACGTGCGCCTGAGCCATTACACGGCCGCGCTGCCCCCGCTGGTGGTCGATCCCATCCTGATCGAACAGGTGCTGGTCAACCTGCTCAAGAACGCGGCCGAAGCCATCGTGCAGGCTCAGCGCCCGCCACAGCAACGCCGGGTGGAGCTGCAGGTGCTACCGGCCACGGTGGAGGGCCGCTCCGTGGTCGAGTTCACCGTGACCGACACCGGCCGCGGCATCCCCCCCGAGGTGATGGAGAGGCTCTACGAGGCCTTCCACACCACCAAGGCCGAGGGCATGGGCATCGGCCTGTCGCTGTGCCGCTCCATCGTCGAGTCGCACCAGGGCCGGATGAAGGCCGAGAACCTCTACAATGGGTCCGAAGTGACGGGCTGCCGCTTCTCCTTCTGGCTTCCGATGGACGGTAAGCCAACCGAGGCGACGGCGGCGCAGGCGCCCACAGAAAAAATCTCAGGTTGAACATGAGTCTGATCCCGAAAAAAGGCACCGTGTACGTCGTCGATGACGACGAGGCCGTGCGAGATTCCCTGCAATGGCTGCTCGAAGGCAAGGACTACCGGGTCCGCTGTTTCGATTCCGCTGAATCCTTCCTGAGCCGCTACGACCCGCGCGAAGTCGCCTGCCTGATCGTCGACATCCGCATGGAGGGCATGACGGGCCTGGAGTTGCAGAACCGCCTGCTCGAGAGCCACTCGCCCCTGCCCGTGGTCTTCATCACCGGCCACGGCGACGTGCCCATGGCCGTGGACACCATGAAAAAGGGCGCGATGGACTTCATCCAGAAGCCCTTCAAGGAAGACCAGCTGGTCGATCTGGTCGAGCGCATGCTCGAGCGCGCCCGTGAGACCTTCAGCGTGCACCAGCAGGCCGCCAGCCGCGAGGCCCTGCTGGCCAAGCTGACGCTGCGCGAGAGCCAAGTGCTGGAACGCATCGTCGCCGGCCGCCTGAACAAGCAGATCGCCGACGACCTGGGCATCAGCATCAAGACGGTGGAGGCGCACCGCGCCAACATCATGGAAAAACTCAACGCCAACACCGTGGCCGATCTGCTCAAGATCGCCCTGGGCCAGGCGGCTGCCAAGGCCTGAGTCCCGCCGCGATGAACCAGACGCCCGCCCCTGCGGGCGTTTTTACTTGAACGAAGACGAACCGAGATATGACTGCAAAACTGATCGATGGTCTAGCCTTGTCCAAACAGCTGCGCAGCGACGTCGCTCAACGCTCTGCGGCCCTCAAGGCACGGGGCATCACCCCGGGGCTGGCCGTGGTGCTGGTGGGTGACAACCCGGCCTCCCAGGTCTATGTGCGCAACAAGGTCAAGGCCTGCGAGGACAGCGGACTGCACTCCGTGCTGGAGAAGTACGAGGCCTCGATGACCGAGGCGCAACTGCTGGCGCGCATCGAAGCGCTCAACAACGATCCGTCCATCCACGGCATTCTGGTGCAGCTGCCCCTGCCCGCCCACATCGACGCGCACAAGGTGATCGAGTCCATCTCGCCCGCCAAGGACGTGGACGGCTTCCACGTGGCCAGCGCCGGCGCGCTGATGGTCGGCCAGCCCGGCTTCTGGCCCTGCACGCCCTATGGCTGCATGAAGATGCTCGAGAGCATCGGCTACGAGCTCAAGGGCAAGCATGCCGTGGTCATCGGCCGCTCGAACATCGTGGGCAAGCCCATGGCCCTGATGCTGCTGCAGCAGAACGCGACCGTCACCATCTGCCACAGCGGCACCCAGGATCTCAAGGCCATGACCCTGCAGGCCGATGTGGTCGTGGCCGCCGTGGGCAAGCAAAAGGTGCTGACCGCCGACATGGTCAAGCCCGGTGCCGTGGTCATCGACGTGGGCATGAACCGCAACGACGAAGGCAAGCTCTGCGGCGACGTGGATTTCGAGAGCGTGAAGCAGGTCGCCGGCTGGATCACCCCCGTCCCGGGCGGCGTCGGCCCCATGACCATCACCATGCTGCTGGTCAACACCCTGAAAGCCGCCGAGCGCGCCGCGGGCTGATCAGGATCATCGGCACAAGCTATGGGGACAGCGCTTGAATCGGCGCCCAAAGGCCGCACAATCATGACCATGAACAATCCCCTGCTCGACTTTGCCGACCTGCCGGCCTTTGACCGCATCCGCCCCGAACATGTGGCACCGGCCATCGATACGCTTTTGCAGGCCTCGGAGGCGGCGCTGGAACGCGTGACCGGGGCAGATTTTCCCGCCGACTGGATCGCCATCGCCCGCGAACTTGACGTGGCGACCGAACGGCTGGGCCGGGCCTGGGGGGCGGTCAGCCACCTCAACAGCGTGGCCGACACCCCTGAGTTGCGCGCCGCCTACAACGAGGCCCTGCCCCGGGTGACCGAGTTCTGGACCCGCCTCGGTGCCGATGAGCGCCTATACGCCAAGTACAAGGCCATCTCCCCCGCCGCGCTGAACGCCGAACAGCGCCAGGCCCACAGCAATGCCCTGCGCAATTTCGTGCTCGGTGGTGCCGAACTCACGGGTGCGGCCAAGGCGCGCTACGCGGCCATCCAGGAGCGCCAGGCCGAGCTGAGCCAGAAGTTCAGCGAGCACACCCTGGACGCCACGGATGCCTGGGCCTACTACGCCAGCACCGAGGAACTCGAGGGCGTCCCGGCTGACGTGCAGCAGGCCACGCGTGCTGCCGCCGAGGCCGAGGCCGAGGGTAAAGCAGGTCACAAGCTCACGCTCAAGATGCCCTGCTACCTGCCGGTGATGCAGTTCGCCAAGAGCAGCGAGCTGCGCCACAAGCTCTACCGCGCCTACGTCACCCGCGCCTCCGACCAGGCCGAAGGTGAGGGCCAGAAGTTCGACAACGGCGCGCTGATCCGCGAGATCCTGGCCCTGCGCCAGGAAGAGGCGCGGCTGCTGGGCTACCGCAATTTCGGCGAGGTCTCGGTGGTGCCCAAGATGGCCGACTCCCCCGAACAGGTGATCCAGTTCCTGCGTGATCTGGCCGTCAAGGCGCGTCCTTACGCGGAGCGGGACGTGGCCGACCTGCGCGCCTATGCCCGGGATGCGCTGGGCATGGCCGACCCGCAGCCCTGGGACTGGCCCTATGTCTCCGAGCGGCTCAAGGAAGCACGCTATGCCTTCAGCGAGCAGGAGCTCAAGGAATACTTCACCGCTCCGCGCGTGATCGCCGGCCTGTTCAAGATCGTCGAAACCTTGTTCGAGGTCGCCATCCGTCGGGACACGGCACCAGTCTGGCACCCCGCGGTGGAGTTCTACCGCATCGAGCGTGACGGCCGACTGGTCGGCCAGTTCTACCTGGACCAGCCGGCCCGGGCCGGCAAGCGCGGCGGCGCCTGGATGGACGACGTGCGCGCCCGCTGGCTGCGCCCCGACAACGGTCAGCTGCAAACCCCGGTCGCCCATATGGTCTGCAACTTTGCCGAGGGCGTGGGCGACAAGCCCCCGCTGCTGACGCATGACGATGTCATCACCCTTTTTCACGAGTTTGGCCACGGCCTGCATCACTTGCTGACCCAGGTCAACGAGCGCGACGTCTCGGGCATCAGCGGCGTGGAATGGGATGCCGTCGAACTGCCCAGCCAGTTCATGGAGAACTTCTGCTGGGAATGGGATGTGCTCAGGCACATGACGGCCCACGTCGAGACCGGTGAGCCCCTGCCGCGCGCGCTCTACGACAAGATGATCGCCGCCAAGAACTTCCAGAGCGGCATGCAGACCCTGCGCCAGATCGAGTTCTCCCTCTATGACATGCTGCTGCACACCGAACACGACCCGGCCCAGGACTTCCTTCCTCTGCTGGACCGCGTGCGTGACGAGGTGGCCGTGCTCAAGCCACCGGCCTGGAGCCGCACCCCGCACACCTTCAGCCACATCTTTGCGGGTGGCTACGCGGCCGGCTACTACAGCTACAAATGGGCCGAGGTGCTGAGCGCCGACGCCTATGCCGCTTTCGAGGAAACCGCGGGTAACAAGGGCTTGCCGAACGTGGAAACCGGGCGAAAATACCGACAGGCCATCCTGGAAGCGGGCGGCAGCCGCCCGGCCCTCGAGTCCTTCAAGGCGTTCCGCGGGCGCGAGCCCAGCCTGGACGCCCTGCTGCGGCACCAGGGCATGGCCCACTCATAGAACACAGAGCGTAGGGAAACATCGGCACCATGAAGAACGCACACCGTCCGCACCGCACGGCCTTGCTGGCCGCCGCCGTCGCCCTGGCCTTGCTGCCGGCCCTGGCGCCCGCCCAGGCCATTTATCGCATCGTCGGCCCCGACGGGCGGGCGACGTTCTCGGACAAGCCGCCGGCGACCAGCGAGAAAGCCACTGCCCTGAGTCCGAGCGGACGATCGGCGCAGGCGGCCG
>DNQP01000014.1:0-2571 GCA_003500955.1 Curvibacter sp.
CTTGGCGCGGTACATGGCCGTGTCGGCCTCGCGCAGCAGATCGCTGGTCGTCTGACCGGTCTTGTCGATCAGGGTCACGCCGATGCTGGCGCCGCAGCGGTAGCTCCTGCCCTCGATCTCGATCGAGCGGCGCAGCTCGTCGCGCACTTTCTCCGCGACACGCATGGCCAGCCGGGCGCCGTCGCCGGCCTGCAGCGCGAGCTCGGGAATCAGCACCACGAACTCGTCGCCCCCGATGCGGGCGACGGTGTCCTCGGCCCGGAACAGGGCTTGCAGGCGCTGTGCCACCAGTTGCAGCAGCCGGTCGCCCACAGCATGGCCGCGGGCGTCGTTGATGTTCTTGAAGTGGTCGAGGTCGATGAAGAGCAACGCGCCCTCGATTCCGCTGCGCGCCCGCGCCGCGACGGCCTGCTGCAGGCGGTCCAGCAGCAGGCGGCGGTTGGGCAGCTGGGTCAGCGGGTCGTAGAAGGCCAGGCTCTTGATCTCGTCCTCGGCGGCCTTGCGCTCGGTGATGTCGACGAGGGTGCCGACGTGGTTGACCACCACGCCCTCCGCGTTCTTGACCGGGGTCAGGGTCAGCCACTGGGGATGGGTCTCCCCATCCTTGCGACGCACCCACAGCTCGCCATGCCAGGAGCCCGACAGGGTTGCGGATCGCCACACCTCCTGCGTGAACGCATCGTTCTGCTGGCCGGAAGCGAGCAGGGTGTCGGGTCGGGTGCCGATCGCCTCGGCGGCGCTGTAGCCCGTGATCTCGCTGAAGGCCCGGTTGACCCGCAGGATGACCTGCCGCGCATCGGTCACGAAGATGCCCTCCTGCGACTCGAAGGCGGTGGCGGCGATCAGCAACTCGTCCTGGGCCTGTTTGCTTTGGGTGATGTCGCGGTGGATGCCGAACAGGCCGACCACCTGCCCCTGGCTGTCCAGGATGGGCCATTTGCTCGAGCTGATCCAGCGCGCCTCGCCCTGACCGTTGATGCGCTGGCGGACCTGGTCCAGCAGCGGTTGCCCGGTGGCCAGCAGGCGCTGGTCCTCGGCGTCGATGGTGCGCGCCTCGTCGGCGTCGAAGATTTCCGGCGTGCTCTTGCCGATCAGATCGCGCCAGCTCTGGCGGCCGACGCTGCGCGCCATGGACTGGCTGCAGAACAGCATGCGCATGTCGGCGTCCTTGAAAAAGAGCACCTCCGTGGTGTTGTCCAGCAGGGTGCCGAAGTCGCGGTTGAGTTTTTCCAGCGCACGGGTGCGCTCCTGCACCCGTTCCTCCAGCGAGGCGTTCAGACGCCGCGTCCGCTCGAACTCCTCGGTCAGTGACCCGGCCATCGCGCGCAGATGGGCCACCAGCATATCGGTCTCGATCACGCTGCTGCGGGGCCAGCTCACGCTGCTGCCCGCGGCCAGCCGGGACGGCAGGTCCCGGGTGATCTCGCGCAGCGCCTCGATGTTGGCGGCGATACGGCGGCTGAACAGCTCGGCCACCAGGACGGCGAGCATCAGCATGCCGAGCAGCATGGCCAGACGCTGGGTGGCGGACTGGCTGAGCATGCGCTGGATCGGCGCAATCGGCTGCTCCAGCACGAGACGCCATTCCGCCAGATCGCCTACCGCGGTTTCGCTGATATAGGTGGACTGGCGCCAGCGGTCATAGAGATGGCGGGTGTAAGGCAGCTCGGGCATCCACTGGCTCACCTTGTCGTCCAGGGGCGTCAGCTCACCCGGGCCGCGCACATACGGTCGACCCACGGTCTGGCCGGAGCGGCTGCTGAGGATGACGTTGCCATTGCGGTCGATCAGCGTGTGCAGGATGTCGTCCGGCGCCACATCGGTGCGGATGATCTCCGACAGCTGCGCCAGATTGAGGACGCCCGCGATGGCGCCCTGGTAGCGCCCGCCGGACAGCACAGGCGCAAGCATGACGGTGATCGGGGCGGCGCTGCGGTCGAGCCGGGAGGGAACCACCTCGGACAGCATGGGGCGCAGGTTCTGCTGGAGCCGCGGCAGGTAGGGGCGGTCGGAAAAGTCCACGCCCAAGTTGCTTTTGCCGCTGTCGTCGCGCAGCGGTGAGTAGGCCGCCGTGCGCGCGTTGGCGTCCAGCAGTCCCATGCGCAGGAAGTTGGGATCGGAGGCGCGCGCCTGGTCGAGCCTGGGCTGCATCGCCGCGGCGGAGGTCCTGGCGGCCGTGTCGGCCAGCGCGCTGACCACGGCCGCACGGCTGCGTACCCAGATGTCGAGTTGCGCGCCCAGACGCTCGCTCTCCTGGCCCAGGTTGACACGCGCCAGTTCCTGCGCGTTCTTCAGATCCTTGCCGCTGTCGTAGGCCAGCAGAAAGAGCATGGGCGCCAGTACAGCGAGCACGAAAGCGTTGTGCAGCATCTCCCGCAGCGTGACCAGCGCCTGCCGGCTGTAGAGCGAATAGCCGATGTAGATCAGCCGGGCCAGCAGGGCGTTGGTGATGCCGTTGACTGCCTGCTTGATCATGGTGACCAGGGCAATGTCCGCAGACAGGTGCATCACCTGGTGGTAGAAAAGGTAGACCAGCGGCATGCCGAGCAGCAGCCAGTAAGCCGATACCGC
>DNQP01000014.1:2883-6483 GCA_003500955.1 Curvibacter sp.
CCAGTAAGCCGATACCGCGAGCACCAGGCTGATGCGCAGCCGCCGCATCAGCAGCGCCGCAACCCCCACCTCGGCGGTCACGATGACGATCGCGTAGGGATGGCTCCAGATCCACCAGGTGATACTGGTGATCAGCAGGGCGGCCAGCACGGCCCGCACAGGGCCGAACAGTTGCAGCGCGAGCAGCACGAATATGCTGCCGAACAGGAACTCGACGTTCAGGAAGATCGGGAACTTGAAGTAGTTGCCCGCCAGCCCGGCGCCGATCAGGGCCAGATAGACCAGCCCCGTTCCTCTGGGGGTCGGAGCATCCGACGCGGGAAATGCAGCTCTCATGCGCAGCTCGAATTCGCTGGATGCGTGCGCATGGTGCGACGGGTATGGTGTGCGAGCGTCCGCAGGCGACAGCGCCTGCCCGCTTCGATCCATCCTCCGGCGAGGTCCATGGCAGCGGCTCTTGTCGCCGACCGCTCTCCAGCCTGACTCTCCCAAATTCAGTCTAATACGAATGTCTGTGCGGCGGGTGGGATGCGTTGTATTTCGTGTGACTTTCTGCCGGCGGGCGGGAGCTGATCACGTCGCGGCAAAAGGCGTCCACGAGAGGATGCGTCGGCCCTGTCTTGGACATCAACGGTACAAGGGGCTGCGGTCCAGAGAGCGCTTTAGCCTGCACGGTGGTCGCACGCGTTCGAGCGCACCGCCTAGGCGGTTCACGGTCCTGAGGCAAGTCCCCGTGCCGCGAGTGTTGTGCTCAACACACGCCACACTTCAAGCACTTTCTCAAGTGTCGGCCCTAAGCGCACGGCATGGCGTGAGGCGCCTGCAAGTGTCTGATTTTTCTGTGTTTTGTGCGCGCGTTTTCTGTTGTCTTCACGCCTGTGGCCCGGACAATCAGCGTCAGCAACTGCGATAGCGCGACACAGCCAGTACAACAGAGAAAGGCGACACACCATGTTCAAGACCTGGAAGAAATTCGCCGCCCGCCCCGAACCTGTCGACGTGATCGACGTGGTGCCGGTGCTGGACCGTTCACTGGCCTACCGTCGCTTCCTGCGCTCGGTCTTCCAGGCGCCCGCCCGGCTCACGCTGGCCGGCTATATGCGCGAAGTCCAGGTGCTGGACGTGTCGCTCAAGGGCGCGCTGGTCGACATGGGGGTGGCCCTGCCCTGTCCCGTGGGTACGCGCGGTCGTCTGCGCCTGCTGCTGTCGCCCACCACCTTCATCGCCATGGACGTGGGCGTGACGCGCGTGCGGGGCAGCCAGCTGGGCCTGCAGTGTCTGCACATCGATCTGGACAGCATGACGCACCTGCGCCAGCTGATCGAGCGCAATTCCCAGGACCCGGCGCTGCTGGTGCGCGAGCTCTCCGTGCTCGTGGGTGCCGCGGCCTGAGCGCCGGAGGCTCAGGCCTTCTCGCCGATGGCCGCGCGTGTGAGCGCGGCCTGGGCCGTGAGCCAAGCGCAGAAGGCCTGGACCTCGGGCCGTGCACTGCTGCGTGCCGCCACGATGAGCCAGTAGGACATCGGTGAGCCCAGGCGCATGCCGGGCAAGACCTCGACCAGATCCCCCGACGCCAGGCTGTCGGCCACCAGCGGCATGCGCGTGAGCGCCACGCCCTGGCCCGCCAGCGCGGCCTGGGCGATCTGGTAGGCGTAGCCGAAGTAGAGCCAGCGCTTGGGTTCGAGCTTCTTGTGCTGATGCACGCCCAGCCAGTGCCGCCAGGTCAACCAGGTCATGGGCTGGCTGACCTGGGGCTCGTAGGCCTCGATCAGCGTGTAGTGCGCCAGGTCTTCGGCGCGCTGCAGCGGTCGGCCGTTCTTGAGCAGCCAGGGACTGGCCACGGGGGTGAGCTGCTCGCCGAACAGCGGCACGGCATGGGGCGGCACCTGGTTGGCATAGGTGTAGCGCAGCACCAGATCCACGTCCGAGGTTTCCAGGTCCACCAGGGCGTCGGAGGCGTCGATACGGATGTCGATGTCCGGGTGGGCGCTCTGGAAGGCCTCGAGCCGCGGGATCAGCCACATGGAGGCGAAAGAGGCCCAGGTGCTGATGGCCACGCTCTTGCGCCCTGCGCTGCGCCGGATCTGCTGCACCGCCCCGTCAATGCGCTCCAGCGAGGGCAGCACGGCCTGCAGCAGCTGCGCGCCCGCGGCGGTGAGCTCCACGGCACGTGTGTGGCGCAGGAAGAGCATGACGCCCACTTCCTCTTCCAGCGCCTGGATCTGGCGCGTCACCGCGCTCTGCGTCAGTGCCAGCTCCTCGGCCGCGGCGCGGAAGTTCAGATGGCGTGCCACGGCGCCGAAGGCGCGCAGCTGTCCCACGCCGATGGGGCGGGTGCGGAGCAGGGCGTCGGGGCTGGATATGGGCATACCGGGCAGGGTCTGATTGATGCGCAAAAGGAATCAGTAGCCTACCCCGATTTCATTAGACGCGGAAGGGGGAATCCCTGAAGATCAAGTGCCGAATTACCCATCCGGAGTCTGCAATGGCGTCTTCAAGAGATACAAAATTGCATCAATCACAGGAGGCTGGCGCCGTCGCCGGCAGCTGGCAGCTCAGCCCGGGCCGCGCGCTCAGTCTGTACCCGCGCGCTGAAGGTCTGCTGCGCATCACCCGTGGCCGGGCCTGGGTCACGCTGGACCTGGGGCCTGGCGGGCACCGGGACGCGGCGGGCGACCACTGCCTGTGCGCCGGCGAGCAGCTGCGGGTGGGCACAGGGCGCCATCTGGTGTTCGAGTCGCTGGACCCGGCACCCCTGTGGTTCGAATGGGTGCCCGCACCGGCCAGCGAGCCCTTGCCGGTGACGCCGCGGGCGGTGCCGCTTGCACAGGCCTGGTCCGAGTTCTGGCAGGCGGCCCGCCTGGCAGCGCGCGCCTTGCTGCGCCTGCTGCGCGGCCTGCTGTGCACGGTGCCCTGGTTGTTGAGCGGCGGTTTGCGGCTGCTCAGACGCTGAGACCTCTCAGAAGGTTTCCCAGTCCTCGTCCGCGCCCTTGGCCGTGGCCGGGGCACTGGGCTTCGGGGGCGGTGGCACTGCGCGCACGGCCTGGGGTGCCGGTCGCGCGGGCAGGCGGGCCGGCGCGCTGGTCGCCGCGGCAGGCTTGGATGGCGCTGTGGCATGGGATACCGGGGCCACGCTGGGGCGTGGTGCCGCGCCCTGACCATCGGCCACGCGGAACACCGAGACCACCTGCACCAGTTCCTGCGCCTGGCTGCGCAGGCTGCTGGCCGCCGCAGCCATCTCTTCCACCAGCGCGGCGTTCTGCTGCGTGACCTGGTCCATCTGCGTCACGGCCTCGCCGATCTGCGCCACACCCTGGCTCTGCTCGGTGCTGGCGGCGCTGATCTCGCCCATGATGTCGGTCACACGGCGGATGCTGGCCACCACCTCCTTCATGGTCTGGCCGGCCTGCTCCACCTGGGCGCTGCCTTGCTCCACCCGGCCCACGCTGTCGGTGATGAGCTGCTTGATCTCCTTGGCCGCCTCGGCGCTGCGGCTGGCCAGGGTGCGCACCTCGCCAGCCACCACGGCAAAGCCGCGGCCCTGCTCACCGGCGCGCGCCGCTTCGACCGCCGCATTGAGCGCCAGGATGTTGGTCTGGA
>DNQP01000191.1 GCA_003500955.1 Curvibacter sp.
GACCCCATGCGTGACGAGCGGGATGACGACCAGCGCGCAGACCAGGTAGCCCCAGCTCGGCGGGATGCCCAGGGCCAGTTCCAGCGCGTAGGCCATGACCGCGGCCTCCAGCGCAAAGAAGATGAAGGTGAAGCTGGCGTAGATCAGCGAGGTGATGGTGGAGCCGATGTAGCCGAAACCGGCGCCGCGCGTGAGCAGGTCCATGTCCACGCCGTAGCGCGCCGCGTAGACGCTGATGGGCCAGCCCGCGAGGAAGATGATCAGCCCGGTGGCCAGGATGGCCCAGAAGGCATTGGCCCAGCCGTACTGCACCAGCAGCGTGGCGCCCACCGCTTCCAGGATCAGGAAGGAGGCCGCGCCAAACGCCGTGTTGGCCACCCGCCATTCGCTCCAGCGGCGGAAACGCTGCGGCGTGTAGCGCAGCGCGTAATCCTCCATGGTCTCGCGCGCCACCCAGCTGTTGTAGTCGCGCCGGATCTTGACGATGGACTGCACGGCCGGCGTGTGGGGCGGCGCGGCCAGTTCAGCGGCGGGGGATTCCGGGGCGTTCATGCCCGGACCGTGTGCAGAAAGCGTGCCACCCACGCCTCGCGACGGTGCATTGGCACCGTTCTTGCTGAACCGGGTCATGCCCGTAGATCGTGCTGGAACTGACACCCCGTGCTCGGCCCGCCCTGGCGGCCGCACGGGCTGATTTGGAAGCGATATGGAACTGACACCCCGTGAGAAGGACAAGCTGCTGATCTTCACCGCCGCCCTGTTAGCCGAACGGCGTATGGCGCGCGGGCTCAAGCTCAACTACCCTGAGACCGTGGCCTATCTGAGTGCCGCGGTGATGGAAGGTGCGCGTGATGGCAAGAGCGTGGCCCAGCTGATGAGCGAGGGCCGCACCGTGCTGAAGCGCAGCGACGTGATGGAGGGCGTGCCCGAGATGATCCCCGACATCCAGGTCGAAGCCACCTTCCCCGACGGCACCAAGCTCGTCACCGTGCACCAGCCGATCGCCTGAACATTTGCCCGACCCCGCCATGCGTACCGTCCTTTTCTGTCTCGTCCTGCTGCTGACCGCCAGCGCCGCCTGGGCCGGTCTGGGTGCCCTGCCGCGCCTGCCCCTGCGCGAACTCGTGGGCCTGGCCTCCTTCGGTGCGCTGGGCGGCATGCTGTACTGGCATCTGCGCAAGTGACCCCCATTCCAAACGGAGACTTCCACATGAAACGACTGCTGTCACACCTCGCGGCCTGCGCCGCCCTGCTGCCCCTGCTGGCGCAGGCCCACGAGGGCCATGGCCTGCTGGGTGCGCACTGGCACGCCACGGACGTGCTGGGCTTCATCGTCGTGGCCGTGCTCGTGGGCGTGGCGATCTGGACACTGCGCAAGTAAGCCGGAGCAGCCCGCATGATTCCAGGCGAACTGCTGATCGACGACGGTGCGCATCCGCTCAACCCCGAGCGCCGCACGCTCACGCTGGTGGTCAGGAACACGGCGGACCGGCCCATCCAGGTCGGCTCGCACTACCACTTCGCCGAAACCAATGGCGCGCTGGACTTCGACCGCCAGGCCGCGCAAGGCATGCGCCTGAACATCGCCAGCGGCACGGCCGTGCGTTTCGAGCCGGGCCAGCAACGCACCGTGGAGCTGGTGGACTTTGCGGGTGATCGCAAGGTCTACGGCTTTCGCGGTCTCGTGCAAGGGAAACTCTGACCATGGCCTTTGTCACCAAACGCGCCTATGCCGAGATGTTCGGCCCCACCACGGGTGACCGCGTGCGCCTGGCCGACACCGATCTGGTCATCGAGGTCGAGCAGGACCACACCCTGCGCGCCGGCGGCTACGGCGAGGAAGTGAAGTTCGGCGGCGGCAAGACCATCCGCGACGGCATGGCCCAGAGCCAGCGTACCAACGCACTGAAGGCAGGGCCAGGCGACAGCACCGGGGGTGCGGTGGACACGGTGCTGACCAATGCGCTGATCATCGACCACTGGGGCATCGTCAAGGCCGACATCGGCCTCAAGGACGGGCGCATCGCGGCCATCGGCAAGGCTGGCAATCCGGACACGCAGCCGGGCGTGGACATCATCATCGGCCCGGGCACGGAGGTCATTTCCTGCGAAGGCAACATCGTCACGGCCGGCGGCATCGACAGCCATATCCACTTCATCGCGCCGCAGCAGATCGAAGAGGCCCTGTGCTCGGGCGTGACCACCATGCTCGGCGGCGGCACGGGCCCGGCCACGGGCACGCTGGCCACCACCTGCACGCCCGGCCCCTGGCACATCGAGCGCATGCTGCAGGCGGCCGATGCTTTTCCCATGAACCTCGGTTTTCTGGGCAAGGGCAACGCCAGCCTGCCGGCCGCGCTGCACGAGCAGATCAGCGCCGGTGTGATCGGCCTCAAGCTGCACGAGGACTGGGGCAGCACACCGGCGGCCATCAGCAACTGCCTGGACGTGGCCGACGCCACTGACACCCAGGTGGCCATCCACTCGGACACGCTCAACGAATCGGGTTTCGTCGAGAACACCATCGCAGCCGTCAAGGGCCGCGGCATCTGCGCCTTCCACACCGAGGGCGCGGGGGGCGGCCATGCGCCCGACATCCTCAAGGTGGTGGGCGAGGCCAACTTCCTGCCCAGCTCGACCAACCCCACCATGCCCTACACGGTGAACACGCTGGACGAGCACGTGGACATGCTCATGGTCTGCCACCACCTGGACCCGGCGATTGTCGAGGACCTGGCCTTCGCCGAGAGCCGCATCCGCAAGGAGACCATCGCGGCTGAGGACATCCTGCACGACCTGGGCGCCATCAGCATGATGAGCAGCGACAGCCAGGCCATGGGTCGCGTGGGCGAGGTCATCATCCGCACCTGGCAGACCGCCGACAAGATGAAGCGCCAGCGCGGCCGGCTGGAGGAAGATGGCAGCCGCAACGACAACTTCCGCGTCAAGCGCTACATCGCCAAGTACACCATCAACCCAGCCATCGCCCACGGCATCAGCCATGAGGTGGGCAGCATCGCCCCAGGCAAATGGGCCGACCTGGTGATCTGGAAGCCGGCCTTCTTCGGCGTCAAGCCCGCGCTTATCCTCAAGGGCGGCAGCATTGCCTACGCGGCCATGGGCGACCCCAATGCCAGCATCCCCACACCGCAGCCCGTGCACTACCGCCCCATGTTCGGTGCCTTCGGCGGCGCCATCGCACGCACATCGCTGACCTTTGTCTCGCAGGCCGGACTGGCCGCCGACATCGGCTCGCGCTACGGCCTGGTCAAGCGTCTTTCAGCCGTGAAGAACATCCGCAGCGTCACCAAGCGCCACATGGTGCACAACCACTACGTGCCCAAGATGGAGGTGGACGCCCAGACCTACCAGGTGCGGGCCGATGGCGTGCTGCTGACCTGCGAGCCGGCGCAGAGCCTGCCCATGGCGCAGCGCTACTTCCTGTTCTGATTCAGGCGCTCAAACCGGCGTATCCTCGGCCCATGCTGACCGTTTCCAAACTTTTGCCCCAGGGCCAGGGCCTGGCCCCTGTGCTGATCAAACGCGCTGCCACCGTCGAGCTCGACTGGGACCTGCGCCAGAAAAGCCGCTTCGCCGCCACCGACAGCCAGGGCCGTGAACTGGGCATCTTCCTGCCACGCGGCACCGTGGTGCGCGGCGGTGATGTGCTGGTGGCCGAAGATGGTTCGCTGGTCCGCGTCATCGCCGCAGCGCAGCCGGTGCTGCGCATCACGGCCTGCGCCGAGCACGGCCATAGGCCCATCGACAAAAATTTTGACTTGATGCGCGCCGCCTACCACCTGGGCAACCGCCACGTGCCCATCGAGCTCCAGTCCGACCACCTGAAGATCGAGCCTGACCACGTGCTGGCCGACATGCTGCGCGCCATGCACCTGACCGTGGTGGCGCAGCAGGACAGCTTCGAGCCCGAGGGCGGAGCCTACAGCGCCGGCGGGCACCACCACGGCCATGACCATGGGCACGCTCATGAAGACCACGGCCATGCCCACACGCATGAGCACGGCCACGCGCACGACCACGGGGACAACCATGTCCACGGCCCGGGCTGCGGCCACGATCACGACCATGGGCATGACCATGGACATGCGCACAAACCTTCCCACTGAGGCGGTCGACCCGCCCGCGGCACTGCAGCCCTCTAGCCTGCTGCAACTGCTCTGGCTGGCCTCGCCCGCCTTGCCGGTGGGCGGCTTCTCCTATTCCGAAGGGCTGGAAGCCGCGGTGGATGCGGGCCATGTGCGCGATGCCGACAGCGCGGCCCACTGGCTCACGCAGCAGCTGCACCTCACGCTGGCGCGTTCCGACCTCGCCGTGATCGCCCAGGCCCTGCGCGCCTGGCGTGCCGGCGACGCGGCACGTGTGCACGCCCTCAACGACTGGCTGCTGCAGACGCGCGAGAGCGCCGAGCTGCGCCTGCAGACCGAGCAGATGGGACGCTCCCTGCGCGAATGGCTACGCAAGCTGCCGCAGGCAGACGCCACGGTACTGGCCTACGCTGCGGACCTGGACCCGAGCTACCCCGTCATGTTTGCGCTGGCCGCTTCAGGCAGCGGTGCCCCCGAACGCGACGTGCTGCTGGCCTACGCCTTCGGCTGGGCCGAGAACCTCATGCAGGCCGCCCTCAAGGCCGTGCCCCTGGGCCAGACCGCGGGCCAGACCATCCTCTCGCGCCTCGCAGCCGAAATCCCCACCGCGGTCGAGTACGCGCTGGCCCTGCCCGACAGCGTACGCCAGGCCTACAGCCCCATGCTGGCCATCCTCAGCAGCCGGCACGAAACCCAGTACTCACGCCTCTTCCGCTCCTAGGAATCCGTCATGAACGCACCTGCCCTGCACCACATCCCGAACCGCAGCAAACCCCTGCCCCCCTTGCGCGTGGGCGTGGGTGGTCCCGTCGGTTCGGGCAAGACCACGCTGCTGGAGATGCTCTGCAAGACCATGCGCGAGCAGTACGACCTGGTCGCCATCACGAACGACATCTACACCAAGGAAGACCAGCGCCTACTGACCGTCAGCGGCGCGCTGCCAGCCGAGCGCATCATGGGCGTGGAAACTGGCGGCTGCCCGCACACCGCCATCCGCGAGGACTGCTCGATCAACCTCGAAGCCATCGACCGCATGCTCCAGGCGTTTCCCAACGCCGACGTGGTGTTTGTCGAGAGCGGCGGCGACAACCTGGCCGCCACCTTCAGCCCCGAGCTCAGCGACCTGACGATCTACGTGATCGACGTCGCCGCCGGCGAGAAGATCCCGCGCAAGGGTGGCCCTGGCATCACCAAGAGCGACCTCTTCGTCATCAACAAGACAGACCTGGCCCCGCATGTGGGCGCCAATCTGGACGTGATGAAGGCCGACACCGAGCGCATGCGTGGCGCCAAGCCTTTTGTGATGACCAACCTCAAGACGCTGGCGGGCGTGGACGAGGTGGTGAAATTCATCGAGAAGCGGGGTTTGCTGAAGGCCTGAGGCCGAGAGCAGGTTGGGGACAAGAGACTGCGGCGTAGCATCCGGCTGTCCATCGCTGACGACGATCGCGCGTGGCACGAGCAGCAGCAGGTCGGCAGAACGCCTTACCTCGGCGGCGCTCAGCCGCCGGCGGCGCGCACGTCGGCCATGACACGCTCGAAGTCGAGCGCGTCGCGCTGGAAATCGGAGGGACTGGGCACGCTCGGTCGGGTTCAGGCCGGGCCATTCGCGCCACCGCGCAGCAGCACACGCAGCTTTGCAAACTCGGTGTGTACGTGCGCGTCCATCGCCCGCTCGAACGCCGGCGTGAAATACAAGCGCAGCAACGGGTCCAGCACGCAGCCCGGTCCCGCATAGCCGGCGCGCAGGGTATGCACGATGCGCACGCCACCCGCTTCGTCGTCGAACTCCAGGGTCAGTGTGGCGGGCAGGCGCACCAGCTTCTTCATGCGCATGACAAGCCGGCGCCCCGGCACCGCCTCGGTCACTACGGCGTTCATCCGTACCCGGTGGCGACCGATGTATTCGTCCATGTGGATTTCGCTGCCGAC
This sequence comes from Curvibacter sp., assembly GCA_003500955.1. Lineage (GTDB taxonomy): Bacteria > Pseudomonadota > Gammaproteobacteria > Burkholderiales > Burkholderiaceae_C > Hylemonella. Next base: position 6,039 of record DNQP01000191.1, read on the forward strand.
CCCTCCATCCCCACCGCCGACCAGGTGCAGCTGCAGGTGGGTGCCCAGCCACCAGCGCTGGTAACTACGGTCGTCCGGGTGGGTGAGGAAATCGTAGATCTCCTGGCCGCGCAGGCCCAGCACGTGGGTGGTGGTCTGCAGCGCGATCATGGGCTTGCCCTTTCAGCCGTCCACCGGCTGCGCCGACGTGTCCAGGATGCGCTGACAGAAAGCCAAGCACAGCCCACGCGTGAGCTTGAAGCCAGCTTGCCGGATGGTGCTGTCGTGTTCGAAGCCCAGCCTGGTGTGCAGCGCAGTGCTGCCTTGGTTCACCGCATCGATACCGCGCACCAGCACATGCACTCCTTGCACCCAGGCCCAGCACCGGGTAGCTGCCAGCCCCCTTGGCATTGAACGACCCGGCCCTGCTTTCCAGGTTACGGGGCCTGTCGTCGCACAGCGCGTGGAGTTGGCGACGGCCTCGGTCACGATATCGAGGATGGGCTGGGCACGCTGCGCATCGTCGCAGGGGACGAGTTTCATGGGCACCGCGCGGGCTTCCACATCAGCGTTGGGGCTCGCCATACCGTGCCGTGATCTCAGCACGCCGCGCGGGATCGATGTTGACCTTGTTCAGGTCGCCCTGTACGTGCGGCAAGGCCAGCAGGCGCGGGTCCATGACCCTGAACCACAGCGGTGGGATGTAGGCCAGCGGGAACATGCCGGTGTAGCCACTGGGCAGCTGGGGCAGATCCGGGAAGTGCCGCAGCGACTGGTAGCGCCGCGAAGGATGGGCGTGGTGGTCCGAGTGGCGCTGCAGGTGGAACAGCGCGAGATTGGTCACGAGGTGATTGGTGTTCCAGGAGTGATGCGGTTGCGGCGCCTCGTAGGCGCCGCTGGGCAGGCGTGCCCGCAGCAACCCGTAGTGCTCGACGTAGTTGGCCGAGGTGAGCTGCCACCAGGCGACGACATTGTGGATGGCCAGGAAGGGCAGCATGATCCATCCGAAGGCCGCGATCAGCCCCAGCTGCAGCACGGCGGTGACGGCATAGGACTGCAGCATGGTGTTGTGCACGCTCCAGACGCTGCGGCCTTCCTTCTGCAGGCGGTCGCTCTCCAGCTGCCAGGCGCGCCGTATGCCGCCGGGCAGTTCACGCAACGCGAAACGGTAGATATTCTCACCCATGCGCGAACTTGCATGGTCTTCGGGCGTGGAAACCCAGCGGTGGTGACCACGCCCGTGCTCGACAGTGAAATGGCCATAGGCCGGCACGGCCAGCACGAGGCGCGCCAGCCACTGCTCGATGCGCGTGTACTTGTGGCCCAGCTCATGGCCGGTGTTGATCCCCAGCCCCGAATCGGTACCGGCGAGATAGGCCATGATCAGCACGGCCCACCAGCTCAGGTCCTGCGTACCGACCCACCAGGCGCAGCCGATCAGAGCCACAAAGTGCAGCGGCACGGTGATCCAGGTCAACCAACGGTAGTAGCGGTCTTCCTCCAGCTGCGGCACCACGGCTTCGGGTGGGTTGTTGCGGTCCTCGCCGATGAAGTAATCCAGCAGGGGCATGAGCCCGTAGCTGATCAGCAGCGGCACACCCAGCGCGATCTGTGCGCCGGTCCAGGCGTGCAGGGCCATGCCCAGAAAAGGCAGCAGCGGGTAGAACACCGACAGCAGCCACCAGACGCGCTTGCGGTCGCGGTACTGCACGCGGCCTAGCTGCGGATCGTCAGCGACATAAACCTTGCCCATGCGCTCCATTCCTGTGGGAAGTACCGCCCATTATGAAGGGACGGCCGAGGCGGATCAAAGCTCCAGCCCACGCCTCAGAAC
>DNQP01000041.1 GCA_003500955.1 Curvibacter sp.
CGGTCGTCGTCGTGGTCCTCTTGCTGCCCGTGGGCTGGGTGCAGGCGCGCTGGCCCGAGGCCGGGCCGGCCTACTGGGTCACCGCCACCTCGCTGGGTCTGGTCTGGGCCTATCTCGTGCGCTTCGTGGCCGTGGCCCTGCAGTCGGTGCAGAGCGGCTACGCGCGCATCCCCGCCAATCTCGACGACAGCGCGCGCCTGCTGGGCAGCGGCGGCTGGGGCGTGCTGAGCCGTGTGCACTGGCCGCTGCTGCGTCGCCCCGTCATGGCGGCCACCCTGCTGGTCTTCGTGGACGTGATGAAGGAGCTGCCCGCCACCCTGGTGCTGCGCCCCTTCGACAGCGACACCCTGGCCGTGGTGGCCTACCAGCTGGCGCGCGACGAGCGCCTGGGTGAGGCGGCCCTGCCGGCGCTGGCCCTGGTGCTGGTGGGTTTGATCCCCGTGCTGTTGCTCAGCCGCACCTTGCGCAGCAAAGGCAGCTGAGCCCCAGGCTTGCCGCTATGTAGAATGCGCATGTACTGATATCAAGGCCCTGCCATGAGCAAACGTTCCATGCAGACGACCCCGGTCGCGGCTGTCACCGAGCCGGACCAGGTGTTCGAGCTGGCAGCGGAAGTGTTTCGCGTCATGTCCGCGCCCATGCGCCTGAAGATCATCAGCCATCTCTGCGATGGCGAGCGCAACGTCAGCTATCTGCTGAGCAAGATCGACACCACCCAGCCCAATATGTCGCAGCACCTCACGACGCTGTACCAGGCCGGCGTGCTGGGCAAGCGCCGCGAAGGCGTGCAGATCTACTACCGCATCGTCGATGACCGCGTGGCCGCACTGTGCCGCGCCGTCTGCACCCAGATCGCTACCGACGCCAGCTACCAGCCTGCGCAAGACGACGGCCCCGCTGCCTCGCACCGCGCCGCCTGAAGCGCGGAGCGCAGCGCGCAAAAGACGAGGGGCCTCGCGAGGCCCCTTGTGCATGGTGCGACGTATCCGTTCAGGGCTTGAGGTAGACAAACCCCTCCTGGGCCTGCAGGCGGGCCACCTCGGCCACACCCGAGGGCACGATCTTGGCTTCCATCAGCAGCTTGTCGGGGCTGATGTTGCGCACCGTCAGCGTGTTGTTGCAGACGCGGAAGTCCACGCCCTTGCTGCTGAGATCGGACACCGTGCCGCTGAACTCGCGGCCCTGGCTGTCCTTGGCGTCCTGCAGCAGGAAGTTGATGCCGGGGCCGTGCGTGACCACCACGATCTTGTCCTTGGGGGCTGCGGCGATGTGGTTGCGGATGTTGTTGAGGATGGCCGACACCGTGTTGACGTCGGTGTTGACGTGGTAGACCGCCTTGGTCTGCGGCGCGGTCTGGGCGTGGGCGGGGGTGCCCATCAGCGAGAAAAGGGTGAGGGCCAGGGTGGCCAGGATCTTGTACATACGCGGTGTTCCTGAAGCAAGGGGAGGGGCCGGCGCGTGCGCCGGCCCGCGGGGTCAGAGCAGCGAATCGGCCCAGATGTTCTGCGCCCAGTTCATGGCGTAGACGCCTTCGAGCTCGTTCGGCGCGGTCGAGACACCGCCCGAACCGGGCACGGTCTTGTAGGTCTTCTCGGCCGCCACGTACTGGTGGACCGAGGCCACGTGCACCACGAGCTTGTCGTTGACGAAGCTGTAGCAGGTATTGGTCAGCAGTGGCTGCGGGTTGACCGGCAGGCCCGAGAGCTGGGCCACCACGGCCGCGGCCACCACCTTGCCGTGCGAGTTGGCCATGTGGCCGGACTTGGGCATCAGCGGCGCGGCCAGCACCGAGTCGCCGATCACGTGGATGTCCTTGGCCGCGGTCGACTCGAAGGTCTGGTAGTCCACATTGCACCAGCGCGCGTTGGCATTGGCCAGGCCGGTCTGCATGGCGATGGTGCCCGCGCTCATATTGGGCAGCACGTTGAGCACATCGGCCTTGACGTCGTCCGCGGTCTCGAACTTCACGGTCTTCGTGCGTGCGTCGACCGCAATGGCCTTGTGGTTGCCGCGGAACTCCAGCATGCCGGCGTAGTTCTCGGCCCAGAACTTCTTGAACAGCGGGCCCTTGGAGGTCACGTCCGGGTTGGCGTCGAGGATCAGCACCTTGGACTTGGGCTTGGCTTTCTTGAAGTAGCTCGCCACCTGGCTGGCGCGCTCGTAGGGGCCGGGCGGGCAGCGGTAGGGCGCCAGCGGCACGGCAATGGCGTAGACGCCGCCATCGGGCATGGCTTCGAGCTGCTTGCGCAGCGCCAGCGTCTCGGGGCCGGCCTTCCAGGCCTGCAGGATCTGGCCCGCGGCGCTGGCTTCCTTGAGTCCCTCAATGCTGTTCCACATCATGTCCACGCCCGGCGAGAGGATGAGCTTGTCGTAGGCGATGGTGGCGCCGCCAGCCAGCGTGACGGTCTTCTTGGCCGCATCGATCCGGCTGGCCAGATCGCGTGCATGGATCACGCCGTGGTTGCTGCGCAGCTTGTCGTAGGGCGTGGTGATGTCGCCCATGGTCTTGCTGCCGCCGATCACGAGGTTGGAGATCGGGCAGGAGATGAAGGCGTCATTGGGCTCGACCAGCACCACGTCGATCTGGTAGTCGGAGAGCATGCGCACGTACTTGGCGGCTGTGGCACCGCCGTAGCCGCCGCCGATCACGACGACCTTGGCCTTGGCAGGAATCGGCGCCGTGGTGGCGCAGCCCACGAGCGAGAGCGAAGAGAGCGAGCCGAGCGCGAGCGAGGCCTGGACAAAATTGCGGCGTTTCATGGTCAGGTCTCCTTCAGCGCTTGAGGGTGGCGAAATAGGCGGCGGTCGACTCGATCTGCTCGTCCGTCAGGCCCTTGGCCAGCTGGTGCATCACCGTGGCGGGGCGCGTGCCGTTCTGGAAGGCTTTCATCTGCTGGATCATGTACTCCTTGGGCATGCCGGCCAGCGAGGGCACGGCCGAGCCCGGTGCGGTGCGACCATCGGTGCCGTGGCAGTTGGCACAGGTGGCGGCCAGCGCGCGCTGGTGCAGGCGGGCGGCGTCCTGCGCGAGCACGGGGGCAGCAGCCAGGCTGCCCAGCAGCAGCAAGGCCAGTCGGTTGTTGAGGCGCATTGTGAGTCTCCTTCAGGGGCGCCAGGCATCTGGCGGATCGTTGTCGGCCCAGGCAAAGGGCGTGAGCCCGCAGGATAGCAGGGCCCCGCAGGCCTGCGCATCGGTGCGCCCAATCTTGCCCTCGACATGCCATTATTCGTTCATTGCTTATATACTGAGAATCAAGTTTTCAGCCCCCCGTCATGCCCCACGCCTCGCTGCACCACGCTCGCACCCCATGTCTGCGCGCGCTCTGGTGCGTGTTCGTTCTGCTGGGCCTGGCTTGGCGTGCGCAGGCGCAGGAGCCGCCCATGGTGGCGCAGCGGGTCGCGCCCAGCGCCTGGTATGTCGAGGGCGTCTCGGCCCTGGGATCGCCGGCCAACCAGAACTTCATCTCCAACGCGGGCTTCGTGCTCACGCCCGCGGGCGTGGTGGTGATCGATGCACTCGGTTCACCCGCGCTGGCCGAGCGCCTGCTGGCGCAGATCGCGCGCATCACGCCCCTGCCCGTCACCCACCTCATCGTCACGCACTACCACGCCGACCACATCTACGGTCTGCAGACTTTCCGCGCGCGCGGCGTGCGCGTGCTGGCACACCAGGCCGCGCGGCTCTACCTCAACTCCGACACGGCGCGGCTGCGCCTGCAGGCCTCGCGTACCGAGCTCGCACCCTGGATCGACGAGGACACGCGTCTGGTCCAGGCCGACCAATGGCTGAGCGGCGACCATGACCTCACCGTGGGCGGCGTGCGCTTCGAGATCCGCGCCGTCGGCCCGGCGCACACGCCTGAAGACCTCGTGGTCTACCTGCCCTCGGAAAAGGTGCTGTACGCCGGCGATCTGGTGTTCCGCAGCCGCATACCCTATGTGGGCCAGGCCGACAGCCGGCACTGGATCGTCGCGCTCGATCGCCTGCTGGCCTTCAACGCCCGCGTCGTCGTACCCGGCCACGGCCCGCTCTCGCAGCAGGCGCGCCAGGACATGCAGGTCACCCGTGACTACCTGGTCTACCTGCGCCAGAGCATGGGCCAGGCGGCGGCCCAGCTGGAGCCTTTCGACGAGGCCTACCAGGCCACCGACTGGAGCGCCTTCGAGCACCTGCCCCTGTTTCGCGTGGCCAACCGCATGAACGCCTACAACACCTACCTGCTGATGGAACAGGAGGCCGGCAAGTGAGCACCACGCGCCGCGCTCTGCTGATCGCCGCCGCGTCCTTGCCGCTGGCCAGCCACGCGGCCACACTGCCGCGTGCGCTGGACCTGCAGCGCGAACTGACCGCTGCGCTGGCGCAGCATCAGCCGCTGGTCGTGATGGTCAGCCTCGACGGTTGTGCCTACTGCCACCTCGTGCGCGACCACCACCTGGCACCGATGCATCAGCAGCACGGCCTGCCGGTGGTGCAGATCGACATGCGCAGCCGCCGCGCGCTCAAGAACGTGGACGGCCGCCCCATCGTCCACGACGAGTTCGTGCGTGGGCGCCGCGTCACCGTTGCGCCCACCGTGCTTTTCCTCGGCCCCAAAGGCGAGGAGCTGGCCGAGCGTCTGGTCGGCGGCTCCATCCCCGATTTCTACGGCGCCTACCTCGAGCAGCGCCTGGAGCAGGCGCGCGCCGGGCTGCGCTGAGCAGGCCAGGGCACGCGGTATAAACACCGCATGCTCGCTCTACTCCAACGTGTGAAAGAAGCCCGCGTCGAGATCGCGGGCGATGTCGTCGGCGCCATTCAGACGGGCCTGCTCGTGCTGGTCTGCGCCGAACGCGGCGACACCGAAGCCACCGGCGACAAGCTGCTCGCCAAGATCCTCAAGCTGCGCATCTTTGCCGACGAGGCCGGCAAGATGAACCGCAGCGTGCAGGACGTGGGCGGTGGCCTGCTCATCGTGAGCCAGTTCACATTGGCCGCCGACACCACGGGCGGCAACCGCCCCAGCTTCACCAACGCGGCGTCGCCCGAAGACGGGCGGCGGCTGTATGACTACTTCGTGGCGCAGGCCCGGGCTTCACACCCCGTGGTGCAGACCGGTCAGTTCGCGGCCGACATGCAGGTCTCGCTGGTCAATGATGGGCCGGTGACGATACCGATGCGCATCGCCACGTGAACCGCGGACTACTCGTACGGATTCCCGTACCCCATCCCCTCCAACAGCAAGACCTCCAGCGCCTCCATTTCCAGCGCATCGACCTCGTTGGTTTCGTGCTCGTAGCCCTGGGCGTGCAGGGTGCCGTGCACCAGCAGGTGGGCGTAGTGTTCTTCGAGGGTCTTGTTCTGTTCCTGGGCTTCCATCGCGACGACCGGTGCGCACAGCACCAGGTCAGCGCTGACCACGGGCTCCTGCGTGTAGTCGAAGGTCAGCACATTGGTGGCGTAGTCCTTGCGGCGGTATTCGCGGTTCAGCGTGCGGCCTTCAGCCGTGCCGACGATGCGCACGGTGATCTCGGCGTTGCGCAGCAGGGCCATGCGCATCCAGCGTGTGACGCGGGCTTTGCGGAGCAGCCGCTTGTGGCTATCCGGCACGGCGGCACCGAATTGCAGGGACAGGTCCAGCGTCGGCAGAGGCGTTTCGACAGGCTCAACGCGAACGGGTCGTTTGACGCTCATGCCGACTCTCCCGGTTTGCGCTGCTTGTCATAGGCGTCGACGATGCGCGCCACCAGCGGGTGGCGCACCACGTCGGCGCTGGTGAAACGGCAGATGGCGATGCCCTTGACGCGCTTGAGCACGCGCTCGGCGTCGATCAGGCCGCTGAGCTGGGTCTTGGGCAGGTCGATCTGACTCACGTCACCCGTGACCACGCCGCGCGAGCCGAAGCCGATGCGCGTGAGGAACATCTTCATCTGTTCGGGCGTGGTGTTCTGCGCTTCGTCCAGGATGACGAAGGCGTTGTTCAGCGTGCGCCCGCGCATGAAGGCCAGGGGCGCGATTTCCAGCGCGTTGCGCTCGAAGGCCTTGGTGACCTTCTCGAAACCCATGAGGTCATAGAGCGCGTCGTACAGCGGGCGCAGATACGGGTCTACCTTCTGCGTCAGGTCGCCGGGCAGGAAACCCAGGCGCTCGCCGGCTTCGACGGCGGGGCGGGTCAGCACGATGCGCTGCACGGTGCTGCGCTCCAGTGCGTCCACGGCGGCGGCCACGGCCAGATAGGTCTTGCCGGTGCCTGCGGGGCCGATGCCGAAGGTGATGTCGTGGTTGGCAATGCTCTCCAGGTAATGGGCCTGGTTGGGCGTACGGGCGCGCAAATCGTGGCGGCGCGTCTGCAGCACGGTGCTGCCGTCCGCGCCTTCTTCCAGCGGCATGCTGCTGTCGCCGGCCAGCATGAGCTGCACATGGGCCTCTTCGATGGGGCGCTGGGCGATCTCGTACAGCGCCTGCAGCACTTCCATGGCGCGCTGGGCCTGCTTCTTGGCGCCGTCCACCTTGAACTGCTCGTGGCGGTGGGCTATTCGGACGTTGAGCGCGGTCTCGATGATGCGCAGGTGTTCGTCGGCCGGGCCGCAGAGGTGGGCCAGGCGGGAGTTGTTGGGCGGGGAGAAGAGGTGACGCAGAATCAAGCTGATAATTCCTGTAACGATTCCCCTAATGATAGGCCCCCATGATCGGCAGACTCTCCGGCACGCTCCTCGAAAAGAACCCGCCCCAGGTCCTGGTGGATTGCAACGGTGTGGGCTACGAAGTCCAGGTCTCCATGAGCACCTTCTACAACCTGCCCAACCTGGGCGAGAAGGTCACGCTGCTCACGCACTTCGTGGTGCGTGAAGATGCGCAGCTGCTCTACGGCTTCGGCACCGCGGCCGAGCGCGAGGGTTTCCGTGAGCTGATCAAGATCTCGGGCGTCGGCCCGCGCACCGCGCTGGCCGTGCTCTCGGGCATGAGCGTGGCCGAACTGGCCCAGGCGGTGAGCCTGCAGGAGGGCGGGCGCCTGGTCAAGGTACCGGGCATCGGCAAGAAGACGGCCGAGCGCCTGCTGCTCGAACTCAAGGGCAAGCTGGGCGCGGATATCGGCGCGCCCCACGTGCAGCCGGGCAGCGACGCTCAGGCCGACATCCTGCAGGCTCTGCTGGCCCTGGGCTACAGCGACAAGGAGGCCGCCCTGACGCTCAAGACCCTGCCCAAGGACGTGGGCGTGAGCGAGGGCATCAAGCTCGCGCTCAAGGCGCTGGCGAAATAAGAACAGCCATGGGCTGGCTCGATGGTTTGAAGCAGCGCGCACGCGCGCTCAAAGCCGAGACCTATGTGCTCTACCTCGCGGCGCGCCATCCCGGCACGCCCTGGTACGCCAAGCTGCTCGTGGCCGGCATCGTGGCCTACGCCTTCAGCCCCATCGACCTGATTCCAGATTTCATCCCGGTGCTGGGGCTGCTCGATGATCTGGTGCTGATACCCCTGGGCATCTGGTGTGCCCTCCGCCTGGTGCCGGCGGCCGTGCTGTCCGAATGCCGGGCGCGTGCGCAGGAGCGCCGCAAGCTGGTCAGCCGCGCGGCGGGTGCTGTGATCGTCGCGATCTGGCTGGCGCTGGCCGCACTCGGCCTCTGGTGGGCCTGGCGTCTCTGGGGCTGAGCCTCAGGGCCGCCCACCGGGCGCGATGAGCAAGGCGTCACGCACAGGCCGGCCGTTGAGCGACTGCACCGGGCGCGCGTTGTTGGGATAGAGCTGGCTGAAGAGACGCAGCTGTTCGGCGCTGATGCTCGCGGGTTGCTTGAGGATGAGCCAGAGCACGCCTTCGGTGCAGGGCGGCGTGGTCAAGGAGCCCATGTACTGGTAGTAGCGCTGGTCGCGCGGCAGGATCTCGCCCACGTGGATCAGGTCCGCCGGCAGCGGCACATGGTCTTTCACGTCGAGTGGCATGTGCGTCCACACCTTCTGGATCAGCGGGTTGGACGGGCCTTCTTCCAGCAGCACGGCCAGCACCGCCAGCTGCCCCGTGTCGCTGCGGTGCACGAAGTGCGCCACCATGGGGTAGACACGGCTGTTGATGCGCTCCTCCGCCGGGTGGTGGAAGTGGAACTGCTGCAGGCGGTAGGTCTGCCCGCGCACCGTGAGGCTGTTGTCGCCGCTGAGCTGCACCTCGATGGTGTGGCCGTTGTTCACCACCGTGCCCGAGCTGGGCGTGTAGTTGAAGGCGATGGCCTCGGCCGGGCCTTTGAGCGTGTCGGCGTCGTCGATGGCGATGGGCGACTGGCGCTGCCCCTTGGCGCAGGTGGAGAACTCGGGCTTGAGCCGGGCCCACTGGCCCGGGCCGCCTTCGCCTTCATAGCCCCAGGGTGTGTTCTTGGAGACCGGGGCCGCTGGCTTGGCCGTGGCGGCCGGTGCGTTGCGTTGCTGGCGGATCACCAACCCCGGTTCGCGCTGCAGATGGTCGACCGGATTCAGCGGTGGCGCGGAACCCGGCGCCAGCCCGCCGGCGGCGCTCTTGCGGTCGATCAGCAGGTTGAGCTTTTTCTTCGTCGGGTCGCCGCTGTTCATGGCATCGCGCAGCTGGGACTCGATGTCGATGCGCGTGCCCTCCACGCGTGCCGGCGGCGTTGCCGCGGGCGCAGGCGTGGCAGCAGGCTCCGGGACGGGCAAGGGTGTCGCAGGAGCCGGCTCCTGCGCATGCACGCCGCTGGCCAGCAGGAAGGTCAGCAAGGCCAGGCGGGCCGTGGGCAGGGGAGGGCGGGAGCTTTTTGTCATGGGCAGGGTGCGGGCCATCGTTCCTATGCTATCGGCAGGAAGAGGCCAGCACTTGAGGTCGGCTATAGTCGGCAAAGACATTGATGTCCCTCGAAAACACCCCGCCGTGAGCATCCAGACCGACGATTTCGACATGCCCAGCGGCCCGCGCGTGGTCTCGGCCGCGCCCGTTTCACCCGGCGAGGAGGCCATCGAGCGTGCGCTGCGGCCCAAGCTGCTCGACGAATACGTGGGTCAGGCCAAGGTGCGCGAGCAGCTGGAGATCTTCATCGGCGCGGCGCGCAAGCGCGAAGAGGCGCTGGACCATGTGCTGCTGTTCGGCCCGCCGGGCCTGGGCAAGACCACGCTGAGCCACATCATCGCGGCCGAGCTCGGCGTGAACCTGCGCCAGACCAGCGGCCCGGTGCTCGAAAAGCCCAAGGACCTGGCCGCGCTGCTGACCAATCTCGAGAAGAACGACGTGCTTTTCATCGACGAGATCCACCGCCTCTCGCCCGTGGTCGAGGAAATCCTCTACCCCGCGCTCGAGGACTACCAGATCGACATCATGATCGGCGAAGGTCCGGCCGCGCGCAGCATCAAGCTCGATCTGCAGCCTTTCACCCTGGTGGGTGCGACCACGCGCGCCGGCATGCTGACCAACCCGCTGCGCGACCGCTTCGGCATCGTGGCCCGGCTGGAGTTCTACAACGCCGAGGAACTGGCGCGCATCGTCACGCGCAGCGCCGGCCTGCTCAACGCGCCCATGGACGCCGAGGGCGGCTTCGAGATCGCGCGCCGTTCGCGCGGCACGCCGCGCATCGCCAACCGTCTGCTGCGCCGCGTGCGCGACTATGCAGACGTGAAGGGCAGCGGCCGCATCACGCAGGAGATCGCGCGCAAAGCCCTGGCCATGCTGGACGTGGACCCGCAGGGCTTCGACCTGATGGACCGCAAGCTGCTGGAGGCCGTGATCCACCGTTTCGACGGCGGCCCGGTGGGCCTGGACAACATCGCCGCCAGCATCGGCGAAGAGGCTGGCACCATCGAGGACGTGATCGAGCCCTATCTGATCCAGCAGGGCTTTCTGCAGCGCACGCCGCGCGGGCGCATCGCCACCCTGGCGGCCTACCGCCACCTGGGCGTGGCCCCGCCCAAGACCGACGGCAGCCTGTTCGAGGCCTGAGCCCGGGGACCAGGCCGCGACACCATGTTCAAGCTCCCCGCAGGCAAGACACGCTGGGTGGTGCTGACCCTGGTGCTGGTGGCGGGGCTGGCGGCCGTTTTCGCCCTGGGCTTGCGTGCGCCGCAGGCGCCGGCTTACGTGGTGCAGGCTGCCCCCCTGGTGCGCACCCTGCAGTTCTCGGCCCGCGTGGCCACGCTCTCGCGCGTGGAGATCGGCAGCACTGTCACCGGCCGTGTGGCCCAGGTGCAGGTGCGCGAGGGGGCGCAGGTACGGCGCGGCGCGGTGCTGATCCGTCTGGAGACCGATGAACTTCGCGCGGCCGAGGCGCAGGCCGTGGCCAGCGAGCGCCAGGCCGAGGCCACCTTGCAAGCCGCCCGCGCCACGCTGGCGCGCGCCGAGCAGCTCGTGAAACAGAATTTCTACAGCGCCGCCCAGCTCGACGAGGCACGGCGCGCCGTGGACGTGGCCCAGGCCCAGCAGGGTGCGGCCCGCGCCGCCGTGGTGGCCGCCCGCGCACGCCTGGAGCAGGCCCGCATCGAGGCGCCGGCCGATGCACGCGTGCTTGCGCGCATGGTCGAGCCCGGGCAGATCGTGCAGCCGGGCAAGGCCCTGATGAGCCTGGCCCTGGCCGGGCCCACGCAGCTGGTGGCCCAGGTGGATGAGCGCTTCCTCGACCAGCTTCAGGTCGGGCAGCCCGCCACGGTGGTGTCCGATGCCTTTGCCAGCGTGCGCTTCCAGGCCAGGGTGCTGAGCATTGCCCCACTGGTGGACGCGCAGCGCGGCGCTGTCGAGATCAAGTTTGCGCTGGACAAGGAAGCCCCCGGCTTTCTGCGCGAGGACATGACGCTCTCGGTCGAGGTGGAAACAGGGCGGCGCGAGCGTGCGCTCACGCTGCCCCTGGTCCTGCTGCAGGAGGCCCGTGGCGATACGGCCGAAGTGCAGGTGGTCGTGGACGGACGGGTGCAGGCGCGCACCCTGCGCCTGGGCCTGCGCACCCTGGTGGCGGTCGAGGTGCTCGAGGGCTTGCAGTCTGGTGACGTGGTGCTCGGGGGCAAGACTCACACGCCGGGCGAGCGCGTGCGTCCGGTGCCGCAGCAAGCCTGGTCGGCGGTCGCGGGCGCCACGCCCCAGGGCGGCAGCGCCGGCTCGGCGCTGAGCAATGCCATGGGGCGTTGAGGCGCAACGCCATGCAGGGCTGGCTGGGCTTTGAACTGCGGGTGGCCCTGCGCTTTCTGCGCGAAGGGCGCATGCAGACGCTGCTCATCATCGTCGGTGTGGCCGCGGGCGTGGCCGTGGTGGCCTACATCTCCGCACTCATCTCCGGTCTGCAGGGCAGCACGCTGGACAAGACCCTGGGCGCGCAGGCGCATCTGGTGCTGCGGGCGCCCGACGATCTGGTGACGCCGGCCCGCCTTGCCGACGGCACCCAGGCCCTGACCGAGACCCAGCCGCGCGTGCAGCGCCTGCGCTCGGTTGCCAACTGGCAGGCCCTGGTGCCGCTGCTGGAGCAGATGGCGCCGATCGCCGCCGTCTCGCCCATGGTCTCGGGCTCGGGTCTGGCCTTGCGTGGCGAGGCGGCGCAGGCCATCGCCCTGGTGGGCGTGGAGCTGGAGCGCTACGAGCGCATCGTCGGCCTGCGCAGCAAGGTGGTCAGCGGCAGCGCGCGGCTGGACCCGGGCGAGGCCATCCTGGGCCGTGAACTCGCGGCCGACCTCGGTGTGCGCGTGGGTGACCGCGTGACCCTGCAGACCACGGTGGGTGGCCGCAACGTCAGTGACGCCGTGCGTGTGACCGCGCTGGTCGATCTGGGCGTCAGGGACCTGAACCGTCGCACCGTCATCGTGCCGCTGCGCGCGGCGCAAAGCCTCTTGGGCCTGCCCGGGGGCGCCACCGTGCTCGACATGACGCTCAAGGATGTCTGGACGGCCAACGAGCTCGCGGCCGAGCTGCGCGAGCGCTACCCGTACAAGGTCGAGAGCTGGCAGGAGAACAATGCGCAGCTCGTCTCTGCGCTCAACGCGCAGTCGGTCAGCACCGCGCTGATCCGCGGCGTGGTCATGATCGTGGTGGTGCTGGGCATTGCCAGCGTGCTGGTGGTGTCCGTGGTGCAGAAGCGCCGCGAGATCGGCATCCTGCGCGCCATGGGCGCCACGCGCGGCCAGGTGCTGCGCGTCTTCCTGGTCCAGGGGGCGGTGGTGGGCGCGCTGGGTTCGGCCTTGGGCATGCTGCTGGCGGTGGCGCTGATCTGGGCCTTTACCCATTTCGTACGCGGCTCGGACGGGCTGCCCCTGTTCTCCATCACCCTGCCGCTGGCCACGGCGCTGCAGGTGGCGGGCATTGCCACGCTCTGCGGTGTGCTCGCGGCCATTGCGCCCGCGCGCCGTGCGGCCGCCATGGATCCGGCCCAGGCGATCCGGATATGAGCCGCGGCGACCTCCTCATCGAGCTGGACAATGTCCGCAAGGCCTACAACGTGGGCCAGCCCAATGAGGCCGAGGTGCTGCATGGCGTGGACCTGAACGTGACGCGCGGCGAGTTCATGGCGTTGATCGGGCCTTCGGGCTCGGGCAAGAGCACCTTGCTCAACATCGTGGGCCTGCTCGAGCGCATGAGCAGCGGGCGCTATCTGCTGCAGGGTGAAGAGGTGCAGGCCCTGGACGACACCGCGCTCACGCTGCGCCGGCGCAGCACGCTGGGCTTTGTGTTCCAGTTTCATCACCTGTTGCCGGCCTTCAGCGCCGTGGAGAATGTGACGCTGCCCGTGCTGATGGCCGAAGGCCGCGTCGCCGCGCGCCACGAGCAGCAGGCGCGCGAGCTGCTGGCCGCGGTGGGCCTGTCGCGCGCCTTCGACAAGCGCCCGGCCGAGCTGTCCGGCGGCATGCAGCAGCGCGTGGCCATCGCGCGCGCGCTGGTGATGAACCCCGCGCTGGTGCTGGCGGACGAGCCCACCGGCAACCTGGACACGGCCTCCTCCGACGAGGTCTTTGCCCTGCTGCGCCGCATGCACGCCCAGCGCGGCACGTCCTTTGTGGTGGTCACGCACGATCCGCGGCTGGCCGCGCGCTGTGACCGCATCGTTGAGTTGGTGGATGGGCGCATCGCCCGTGATCAGAAAGTGGAGCCATGAAGAAGAACATGCTGTGGCTGCTGGCCGGTCTGGCGCTGGGCGCGCAGGCCGAACTCAAGCCCGAGTGGGAGTTCGGCATGGGCGTGGGCGCGGTGGATTTCCCGCTTTACCGCGGTGCCGAGGAGCGGCGCACCTATGTGCTGCCCACGCCCTATGTGCAGTACCGCGGCAAGTTCCTGCGCGTGGAGCGCGAGCGCGTGCGCGGCCTGCTGTTCCGCCATGACCGGGTGGAGCTGGACATCAGCGTCAACGGCTCGGTGCCCGTGAAGAGCAAGGACAGCCGTGCGCGCCAGGGCATGCCCGACCTGGACCCGACGCTGGAGCTCGGCCCCGAGCTGCAGGTGCACCTCTATTACGACGAGCGCAGGCACACCAATCTGGACCTGCGCCTGCCCGTGCGCGCCGTCTACGCCGTGAACTTCGGCCGCTTCGACCATGTGGGCTGGATCCATCACCCCCTGCTCAACCTGGACCTCAAGAACGCGGGCCGTAGCGGCTGGGATCTGGGCCTGCAGCTGGGCTGGCTGCGCGGCGACCGCGGCTACCACGCCTATTTCTATGACGTGGCGCCGCAATACGCCACGGCCACGCGCCCTGCCTACAGCGCCACCGGCGGCGCTTCGGGGCGGCAGTTCACCATCGGCATGAGCCGGCGGCGCGGCGATGTCTGGATGGGCGCCTTCGCCAAGTACGATGACCTGCGCAGCGCCGTCTTCACCGACAGCCCGCTGGTGCAGAAGCGCGAGAACTACTCGGTGGGTTTCGCCATCGCCTGGGTGTTCGCCAGGTCGGAAAAGATGGTCGAGGTCAGCGACGACTGATCCACGGCCCGTGTGCCGGCATCGGCCAGCAGGCCGCGCACGATCAGCACCTGCGCGAGGTAATAGGTCGACAGCACCCAGAGCTGCGACAGCGGCAGCGGCGAGACGAACTTGTTGAGCGCCAGCAGCGTGTCGCTGAGCATGAAGAAACCTGCGCCCACGGCCACCCAGACCGATCCCGGCGTCTGCAGCACCGTGGCGCGGCCCATGGCTTGCGCGGCCATGAGGGCGATCACGGTCACATAGGCCGCCACCGGAGCGCGCAACCCCGCCGGCAGGCCGCCGACCCAGAGCACGCCGTACATCACCGCCCCGAAGCCCAGCGTGAGCGCGAGCGCGCGCCGGTTCGGAAACCAGGCCAGGTCCTTCTTGAACACCGCGATATAGGCCAGATGGGCGCAGAGAAAGCACAGCAGGCCGGGGATGAAGTAGCCGGGCAGCATGAGGAAGACGTCACCGGCCAGCGAGCCGACCAGGGCCAGCTGCAAAGGCAGGGCTTTCTTGATGGGCAGGCTCTTGGCTACCAAAATGATAGCTATGGCCATCGCCAGCGGCTTGAACATACGGTGCAGCTCGACGTAGCCCGTGGCTGCGCAGGCCGTGGAGAGCGCCGCGGCCTCGATGAAGAGCACCTCGGTGAGCGAGAGCCGCCCCTGCAGCACGGCCCCCGTGCACCACAGGCCGGTGGCCAGCGCCAGCAGCCAGACCACGGCCTGGGCCAGCGGCAGGCCCTCCGAGGTCCAGAGGAAGAGCACCGCGCCCGCGAGCATCAGCACAAACTGCAGCGCGCCGAAGGCCTGCACGCTGCGGCTGGCCGGCGGGTCGTAGCGCCGCACGCGCGTGATGTCGAAGGCCGGCTTGGGAAAGCGCGCCGCCACATCGGCCGGGCGCCAGCCCGGGGGCTTGAACCAGACGCGCAGCTTGTCGCGCCAGCGCCGCGCGTGCCAGCTGTCGTGCAGCAAGCCCCAGTAGACCTCGGCATTGGCCCAGAGCGGGTCCCAGCTGTTGAGGGGGCTGCGCGTGCCATAGACGCACTTCTCGTCCTCTTCCTTGAAGCTGCCGAAGAGCCGGTCCCAGACGATGAGCACGCCGCCGTAGTTGCGGTCCAGGTAACGGTCGTTGACGGCGTGGTGCACGCGGTGGTTGGACGGGCTGCAGAACCAGCGGTCGAACCAGCCCAGCTTGCCCACCTGTTCGGTGTGGACCCAGAACTGGTAGAGCAGGTCGATCAGTGCCACGATGCCGAAGACCAGCGGTGGCACGCCGGCCAGGGCCATGGGCAGGTAGAAGAGCCAGCCCAGCAGCGCGCCGCTGGACGTCTGCCGCAGCGCGGTGGACAGGTTGTAGTCCTGGCTCTGGTGGTGCACCACGTGCGCGGCCCACAGCACGGCCGACTCGTGGCCCATGCGGTGCAGCCAGTAGTAGCAGAAGTCGTAGAACACCAGCGCCAGCAGCCA
>DNQP01000037.1:0-3512 GCA_003500955.1 Curvibacter sp.
TCTTGCAATCAGCCCTGGCGCTGCTTGTGGCGGGGATCCGTGCAGATCACACGCACCACGCCCTTGCGGCGGATGATTTTGCAGTTGCGGCAAATTTTCTTGACCGAAGCCGAAACTCTCATGGTTCTCTCCTAAAACTGTCTTGCCTTGCGACTCACTTGGCGCGGAAAACAATCCGCGCACGGCTCAGATCGTAAGGCGTCAATTCAACCGTCACCTTGTCACCGGGAAGGATGCGGATGTAGTGCATGCGCATCTTGCCCGAGATATGCCCCAGAACAACGTGGCCGTTTTCCAGCTTCACGCGGAAGGTCGCGTTCGGCAGGTTTTCCACCACCTCGCCCTGCATCTGAATCACATCATCTTTCGCCATCCCTCTCAGGCCCCCAGCGTCGGCTTGAAATTGGCCTTCTTCAGCAGCGATTCGTACTGCTGCGACATCATGTAGTTCTGCACCTGGGCCATGAAGTCCATGGTCACCACCACGATGATCAGCAGCGAGGTTCCCCCAAAGTAGAACGGCACGTTGTACTTCAGGATCAGAAATTCCGGCAGCAGACAGACGAAGGTGATGTAGATCGCACCAGCCAGCGTCAGGCGCAGCAGGATGCGGTCGATATGCCTCGCGGTCTGGTCCCCCGGACGGATGCCCGGGATGAAGGCGCCGCCCTTCTTCAGGTTGTCCGCCGTCTCACGGCTGTTGAACACCAGCGCCGTGTAGAAGAAGCAGAAGAACACGATGGCCGAAGCGTACAGCAGCACATAGATCGGCTGGCCCGGCGTCAGGCTGGCCGCGATGTCCTTGAGCCACAGCATCGAATCGCCGCTGCTGAACCAGCTCACCACGGTGGCCGGCAGCAGAATGATCGACGAAGCGAAGATGGGCGGAATCACACCAGCCATGTTCAGCTTGAGCGGCAGATGCGAGGACTGGCCACCGTAGACCTTGTTGCCCACCTGGCGGCGCGCATAGTTCACGAGGATCTTGCGCTGGCCACGCTCGACGAAGACCACAAACCAGGTCACGAGGAACACCAGGGCCACGATGAACATGGCGGCGATGATGCTCATGGCACCGGTGCGCACCAGCTCCAGCAGACCGCCGATGGCGCTCGGCAGGCCCGCCGCGATGCCGCCGAAGATCAGGATCGAGATGCCATTGCCCAGACCACGCTCGGTGATCTGCTCACCCAGCCACATCAGGAACATGGTGCCGGCCGTCAGCGTCACGACGGCGGTGAAGCGGAAGCCGAAACCGGGAGCGATCACCAGACCGGGCGAGCTTTCCAGCGCCACGGCAATGCCGAGCGACTGGAACAGCGCCAGCCCGAGGGTGGCGTAACGCGTGTACTGCGTGATCTTGCGACGGCCGGCTTCGCCTTCCTTCTTGATCTGTTCGAAGGCGGGCAGCACATAGGTCAGCAGCTGCATGATGATCGACGCGGAGATGTAGGGCATGATGCCCAGCGCGAACACCGTGAAGCGCGACAGTGCGCCACCCGAGAACATGTTGAACAGGCTCAGGATGCCGCCCTGCTGACCCTGGAAGAGCTGGGCCAGCTGGTCCGGATTGATGCCCGGCACCGGGATGTGCGCACCAATGCGGTACACCACCAGGGCGAGCAGCAGGAAGACCAGCCGGCGACGCAGGTCGCCGAACTTGCCGGTCTTAGCAATCTGAGCCGCGTTCGTTGCCACTTCGTTCTACTCTCAGGTCCGGTTGTCTCAGGCCACGCTGCCGCCAGCTGCCTCGATGGCAGCCTTGGCACCCGCGGTCGCGCCGATGCCGTTCAGCTTGACGGCCTTCTTGATCTCGCCCGACTTGATGACCTTGACCACCTTGGCCAGCTCGCCGACCAGGCCGGCCTGCTTGAGCGTCAGGAGGTCGACCGTGTCAGCGCCCAGCAGCTCCAGCGTGCTCAGCGTGATCTCGGCGTTGTACTTCAGCAGGTGCGACTTGAAGCCGCGCTTGGGCAGACGGCGATGCATGGGCATCTGGCCGCCTTCGAAGCCGACCTTGTGATAGCCGCCCGAGCGGGACTTCTGACCCTTGTGGCCGCGACCAGCGGTCTTGCCCAGGCCGGAGCCGATGCCGCGACCGACGCGACGCTTGGCGTGCTTGGCGCCCGCAGCGGGCTTGATGGTATTCAGTTGCATCGTCGGCCTCTCAGAGAACCTTCACCAGATAGGCGATCTTGTTGATCATGCCGCGCACGGCAGGCGTGTCCTGCAGTTCGCTGACGCTGTTCAGCTTGCGCAGGCCCAGACCGCGCACGGTGGCACGGTGCGATTCCTTGCAGCCGATGGGGCTGCGAACCAGCTGGACCTTGACAGTTTGTTGGTTAGCCATGTCTGTAACTCCCGTTTAAGCGAAGAGTTCTTCAACGCTCTTGCCGCGCTTGGCCGCCACTTCTGCAGGCGTGCTGCAGTTGTTCAGGGCGTCCAGGGTGGCACGAACCATGTTGTAGGGATTGGTCGAACCGTGGCTCTTGGCCACGATGTCGGTGATGCCCATCACTTCGAATATGGCGCGCATCGGGCCGCCGGCGATGATGCCGGTACCCTTGGGAGCGGGAGCCATCATCACGGACGAGGCGCCGTGGCGACCCATCACCTTGTGATGCAGCGTGCCGTTCTTGAGCGACACCTTGAGCATGTTGCGGCGAGCTTCTTCCATGGCCTTCTGCACGGCAGCCGGCACTTCCTTGGACTTGCCCTTGCCCATGCCGACGCGGCCGTCGCCATCGCCCACCACGGTCAGCGCAGCGAAACCCAGGATACGGCCACCCTTGACCACCTTGGTCACGCGGTTGACCGCAATCATCTTCTCGCGCAGGCCGTCCTCAGGACCCTCGGCCCCTTTGCCCTGCATCTTTGCTTGAACTTTAGCCATTTTGGATTCCGATCTGCTTAGAACTGCAAGCCCGCTTCACGGGCGGCATCGGCCAGCGCCTTGACACGGCCGTGGTATGCAAAGCCCGCGCGGTCGAAGGCGACCTTCTCGACGCCGGCAGCCTTGGCCTTCTCGGCGATGCGCTTGCCGATCAGCTGGGCCGCGGCGGCATTGCCACCCTTGCCCGAGCCGCCCAGCGACTTGCGCACTTCGGCCTCGGCCGTGGAAGCACTGGCCAGGACCTGGGCGCCGTCGCCCGAGATCACGCTGGCATAGATGTGCAGATTGGTGCGGTTCACGGTCAGACGGGCCACGCCCTGCTGGGCGATACGCACACGGGTCTGACGTGCACGGCGAAGACGCTGCTCTTTCTTGGTCATCATGGTGCAGCTCCTTACTTCTTCTTGGTCTCTTTGATCACGACCGTCTCATCCGAATAACGGATGCCCTTGCCCTTGTAGGGCTCCGGCTTGCGCCAGCGGCGGATCTCTGCGGCGAACTGGCCGACGGACTGCCTGTCGATCCCGCTGATGATGATCGTGGTCTGATCGGGCGTTTCCACCGTCAGGCCTTCGGGCACATCGAGATCGACATCGTGCGAATAGCCGAGCTGAAGCTT
>DNQP01000037.1:3658-3856 GCA_003500955.1 Curvibacter sp.
GGATGCCCTTGCCCTTGTAGGGCTCGGGGGGACGGACGGCGCGGATTTCCGCGGCGATCTGGCCGACACGCTGACGGTCGGCACCCTTGATCACGATTTCGGTCGGGGCCGGGGTGGCCACCGTGATGCCGGCGGGCATCTCGATGTTCACCGGGTGGGAGTAACCCACGGCCAGGTTCAGCTTGGCGCCGGCGGCCT
>DNQP01000244.1 GCA_003500955.1 Curvibacter sp.
GCATGCTCTCGCGCGGCGTTACCGCGCCGGACAGAATCTGCAGCGGGATCAGCACCAGCATGATCAATAGGCCCAGCTGCGGCATTGAGCGGGCCACCGTGCCAAGAAATATTCCCATTGAGGTGGTGGCAAACAGGTGCAATGCCGTACCCGCCAAAAATAGCGCCATCGTCCCTTGAATCGGTACCTGCAGCCAGCCTTCGACGATAAAGCGCAGGGCAAAGCCAGACGCAACCAGCACCACCAGCCCCATGGCCCAGACCTTGGCCAGCATGATTTCCAGCGGCGTCACCGGCATGACCAGCAGGTGCTCGATGGTGCCGTGCTCGCGCTCGCGAATCAGCGCTGCGCCGGTCAGGATGATCGACAGCATGGTGATCTGGTTGATCACCTCGGTGATGGCGCCAAACCAGCTGGCATCCAGGTTGGGGTTATAGGCAATGCGCACGACCGCCTCGACCGGCTGGTTTGCGCTGCCTTGATACCGCTGCACAAATGCGGCTGTTTCGCTCTGGATGATTTGCTGGATATGGCCGGCACCGCTGAAGGCCTGGCTGACCTGGGTGGCATCAACGTTCAGTTGAATGGCCGGCTGCTCGCCGGCCAGCAGGTCGCGCTGAAAGTCCGGCGGGATGTTCAGCGTAAAGGTGTACAGGCCACTGTCCATGCCCCGATCCATTTGCTGATGATCGATGCGAGTGGGCGGCAGAAAGTAAGGTAGCTGAAAAGCGTCGATCAACCTGGCTGATACCTGCGAGCGATCTTCATCGACCACAGCGATGGTCGCGCGGTGAGGTGTTTCCGGCATCGCGGTGGCAGAAGAATAGATGCTCAGGCTGAAGGCATAGATGATCAGCACAACCAGGGCCGGGTCACGGGCCAGGCTGCGTAGCTCTTTGATGCCGAGTTGGAGAATATTGCCGAGTGCGCGTGTCATGTCATTTCTCCTGCTTGCTCAGGCCAAGCACGCTGGCGAGTGTGAGCAGCGGAACCGCCAGCAGCAGCGGCAGGAAATAGCCTTGCAGCTCAGCAAAGTCGAGCGCCTTGGAGAACACCCCACGGGTAATGATCAGAAAGTGGGTGGTGGGGTAGAGCTGACCGATGAACGCGCCGGCCCCTTCCATGGCAGAGACCGGGTGCATCATCCCGGAAAACTGGATTGCGGGAATCAGCGTGGCGATAGCGGTGCCAAAAATCGCCGCAATCTGGCTTTTCAGCAGCGACGACACCAGTAGCCCGAGCCCGGTCGCGCAAATCAGATAGAGCAGCCCGCCAAGCAGCAGGGTGGGCAAGCTACCCTTGATTGGCACATCAAAGACAAACACCGCCAACACCAGCAGCGCGAGCAGGTTGATGAAGCCCAGCGCGACATACGGCAGCTGCTTGCCGAGCAGAAACTCCAGCTTGCTGACCGGCGTGACGTAGAAGTTGGTAATTGAGCCCAGCTCCTTTTCCCTGACCACCGCCAGCGCCGTGAGCATGGCCGGGATCATCATCAGCAGAATCGGGATCACGGCCGGTACCATGGCTGGCAGGCTTTTAACGTCGGGGTTGTAGCGGTAGCGCGTTTCCACGTTTACCAGGCTGGTTGTATAGGTGGTGGGCTGATGGGCGGCCAGGGTCAGCAGGTAGTTCAGGTGAATGCCCTGGGCATAACCGCGCAGCGTATCTGCGCGCATGGGCATGGCGCCATCGACCCAATAGGCCACCTGGGGAGCGTCGCCGCGCAGCAGGTCGCGGCCGAATCCGGGCGGGATTTCCAGTGCCAGGCTGATGTCACCGGCGCGCATGCGTTCATCGAGTTCAGCATGGCTGTACAGTGGCGGCTTTTCGATAAAGTAGCGCGAGCCTGACAGCTCCAGCGCATAGTTTTGGCTGTAGGTTGTCTGGTCGCGATCCAGCACCGCAAAGGTCAGGTTCTCGACATCCATGTTGATGCCGTACCCCATGATCAGCATCAGGAACACCGTGCCGACCAGCGCGAGCAAACCGCGCACCGGGTCACGGCGCAGCTCCATGGTTTCGCGTCGGGTGTAGCTCAGCAAACGGCGCAGGCTGAAGCGTGGCACCTTGACGGGTGCGTTTGCGGTGGTTGTGGGCGCGGGGGCTGTGTCCACCTCGGGCGCACTGTCATCCGGGCCGCTGGCCTCACGCAGACAGTCGATGAACGCCTCTTCCAGCGTGGCTTTGCCGCGCTGCTGGCGCAGCGCCTGCGGCGCGCCGCTGACGAGGACCTTGCCGGCGTGCATCAACGACATGCGGTCGCAGCGTTCTGCTTCGTTCATGAAGTGGGTAGAGATGAAGATCGTCACGCCGTCACGCCGCGACAGCTCGACCAGGATCTGCCACAGCACGTCGCGCGCCACGGGATCGACACCCGAGGTGGGCTCGTCCAGGATCAGCAGCTCGGGCCGGTGCACCATGGCCACGGCCAGCGAGAGGCGCTGGCGCAGGCCCAAGGGCAGCTGCTCGGGCAGCATGTCCAGCGCGCTGCGCAGGCCGAAGCGTTCTACCATCTCGTCCACGCGCGCGGGGATCTCGGCGCGCGGTACTTCGAAAAGGCGCGCGTGCAGCACCAGGTTCTGCCGCACCGTCAGCTCGCCGTAGAGCGAGAAGGACTGCGACATATAGCCCACGCGCCGGCGCGTGGCCAGGTCGTGCGGGTCCACGGCCTGGCCGAAGAGCCAGGCCTGGCCGGCACTGGCGGGCAGCAGGCCGGTGAGCATCTTCATGGTGGTGGACTTGCCGCAGCCGTTGGAGCCGAGGAAGCCGAAGATCTCGCCGCGGCGGATGCGAAAGCTCACGCGGTCCACGGCCGTGAAGTCGCCGAAGCGCATGGTGAGCTCGCGTGCCTCGATGGCGGTCTCGGCCTCGGCGCTGTCCTGCAACGGCTGGATCTGCACCGGGCGGTGCAGCCTGCGCTGCGCCTCGGGCAGCAGGGCGATGAAGGCGGCTTCGAGCGAGTCGCGCCCGGTCTGCGCCAGCAGCTCGACGGGGGTGCCCGCGGCCAGCACACGGCCCGCGTTCATGGCCACCAGCCAGTCGAAGCCCTGGGCTTCCTCCATATAGGCCGTGGCGACGATGACGCTCATGCCCGGGTGCCCGGCGCGGATCTGCGTGATCAGGGCCCAGAACTGGGCGCGCGCCAGCGGGTCCACGCCGGTGGTGGGCTCGTCGAGGATCAGCAACTCGGGGTCGTGGATGAGCGCGCAGCACAGGCCCAGCTTCTGCTTCATGCCGCCCGAGAGCTTGCCGACCGGCCGGTCCAGGAAGGGGTAGAGCCCGGTGCTGCGTGTGAGCGCATCGATGCGCTGGCGGCGTTCGGCGGCGCCGTGGCCGAAGAGTCGGGCGAAGAACTGCAGGTTCTCCTCGACCGAGAGCGTGGCGTAGAGGTTCTTGCCCAGGCCCTGGGGCAGGTAGGCGATGCGCGGGCACACGCGGCGGCGGTGGCGCGCCCGGGCCATGTCGCCGCCCAGGGTCTGCACCGTGCCGCTCTGGAGGCGGCGCGCGCCGGCGATCAGGGCCAGCAGGCTGGACTTGCCCACGCCGTCGGGGCCGATGAGCCCGACCATGCGGCCGGCCGGCAGCTCCAGCGTGACGCCATCGAGCGCCGTGGCCTTGCGGTAGCGCAGGGCCACGTCCTGCAGGCGCACCACCGGTCCGGGGGCGGCGTCGCTGTCCATGGTGTGCGCCTACTGCACCAGCTGGCGGTTGAGCCGATCCGGCCAGGGGGCCTGCGCGTCCAGCTTGACCCAGGCCACGCCGGGCAGGCCGGTCTTGACCTGGGTCTGGTACTTGAGCAGCAGCTCGCGCGGGATCTGCGCGCGCACCCGGAACATGAGCTTCTGGCGCTCGCTCTCGGTCTCCACCGTCTTGGGCGTGAACTGCGCGCTGCTGGCCACGAAGCTGATCTTGGCGGGCACCACATGGTCGGGCGCGGCGTCGAGCACGATGCGCACCTCGCTGCCGATCGCCACGCGCCCGGCCACGGTCTCGGGCAGGAAGAAGGTCATGTAGACGTCGGAGAGGTCGAGCAGGTTGAGCACGCGGGCGCCGGCGCCGATGACCTCGCCTGGCTGGGCCACGCGAAACTGCACGCGGCCGTCGCGCGGGGCCTTGAGCTCGCCTTCGGCCAGCTCCACGTCCAGGCGCTGCAGCGTGGCTTCCAGGGCGCGCACATTGGCCTGCGCGCCGCCCACCTGCGTCTGCGCGGCGGCAATGGCGGTCTTCGCGGCTTCGGCCTGCGAGCGTGCAGCCTTGAGCGCGGCCTCCAGGGTGCGCACGCGGGCGCGGTCGTCGTCGAGCACCTGGCTGGAATAGAAGCCGTCCTGCGCAAGTTTTTCCGAGCGCGGCAGGCGGCGCTGGGCGGCCTCGAGTTCGCTTTCGCGCTGGGCCACCACGGCCAGGGCCGAAGCGTGGTCGCTCTCGCGCAGGGCCACGGCCGCGCGTGCATTGGCCACGGCCTCCTGCGCCTGCTGCAGCCGGGCCACGGCCTCTTCGCGCTGGGCGCGCAGGCTGTCGAGCTCCATGCGCGCCAGCACCTGGCCGGCCTGCACGAAGTCGCCCTCGTTGACGCGGATCTCGGCCACGCGGCCGCCGGTCTTGGTGGCGATGGAGATTTCAGTAGCCTCGATGCGGCCGTTGCCGCTGACGAAGCCCTCGCCCACGGCTTCGTCGGCCCAGGGGGCCCAGGTCATGAGGACGGCGGCTGCGACGGCCATGGCGGCGACCGCAGCAGCGGCGGGTTTCCACTGGAATGTCATGCATGCTCTCCCGCGCCGGCGGGGCCGCGACATCAGGGCGCGGTGCCAGCGGAAATCATCCTAGCGCAGGGGCAGCGGTGCGCACGCGGCAGGCGGGAAGGATCGCGTCCTTCCTTGATGCAGATCAATCCTGCGCGGACTCGGGCGCGGGTTCTGCTGCGGGCTCGTCGTCCACGAAGCTGTCGCGGAAGGTGAACCAGATGGAGCTGAAGAACATGGCGGCCATCAGCATGGCGGCGGGGAACATCAGCGTGTTGATGAGCTCTGGCGCGCCCAGGGTGACCGTGAGGATCATGACGACGAGGCCCACGCCGAAGAAGAGCCCGGCCCAGGACAGCACATAGACGGCCAGCGCACCGAAATTGCGCATGCAGGCCACGGCGCTGAAGAACAGGCCCTTGAGCGGCGTGACACCGTGCCAGTGCACCAGCGCAGGCGCGTGCCAGAACAGCATGGCCAGAGGCAGGTAGAGCGCCATGGCCAGCCACATGGCGTTCTGGAAATCGGCCGAGCGCACGAGTTCGGGCGTGAGCTGGCCACCGACGAGGTAGATGCGCGCGAACTGGCCGCCGTCCACCAGGGCCGAGGCACCCATGACGAGCAGGAAGCACGCGGCGTAGGCCGCGCCCATCACGGCCATGGCGCGGGCGCGCTGCTGGCCGGCGCGAAAGGCGCTGATCAGGA
>DNQP01000225.1 GCA_003500955.1 Curvibacter sp.
GCCGCGCAGATTGACCACGCCCTTGATGAAGGCCGGCGCATTGACCATGCGGGTCGGCTCTTCATACGAGCGAATTTCCTGCACCCGCAGGATATCGATGGCGTACTCCTCCCGGCCCAGACGCAGGGTGAGGTACTGCCCGGACTCGCTGGCGGCGACCGAGGCGGCACGGGTTTCGCCAGGGCTGGGGGTCTGCATCATGTTTGCTCCTTGCGGCGCCACGCACCGGTTGGTTCTCCGACCCATCATACACACGGACCCTGTACAGGGATAGCGCGAACAGGGCGGTGAAAACCCTGCGATTCATCGCGCCCAAAAAAAACGCCGGCAGGCGTGAAGGCCCTGCCGGCGTCTGCTCAGACAACAACGTGTCAGCTACGGGACTGCTTGGCGTAGTTGGCGATGCCGTCCATGATTTCTTTCTTGGCCGAGTCCGGGCCTTCCCAGCCCTGCACCTTGACCCACTTGCCCTTCTCAAGGTCCTTGTAGTGCTCGAAGAAATGCTCGATGGTCTTGAGGCGCATGGGGTTCAGATCCTCGGGCTTCTGCCACTGGGTGTAGAGCGAAAGGATCTTGTCGGTGGGAACCGCCAGCACC
The DNA here is from genome assembly GCA_003500955.1 of Curvibacter sp. GTDB lineage: Bacteria > Pseudomonadota > Gammaproteobacteria > Burkholderiales > Burkholderiaceae_C > Hylemonella. The sequence continues at coordinate 598 of DNQP01000225.1, forward strand.
TTGCCGTCCTCACCCGCCTCGTCCGTCATCTTGAGGATGCCGATCGGACGGCAGGGTACGACGACACCAGGGATCAGCGGCACCGGGGTGATGACCAGCACGTCGACCGGATCGCCGTCGCCCGAAATGGTCTTGGGCACGTAACCGTAGTTCGTGGGGTAGTGCATGGCCGTGCTCATGAAACGGTCCACGAAGATGGCGCCGGTTTCCTTGTCCACCTCGTACTTGATGGGGTCGGCGTTCATCGGGATTTCGATGATCACGTTGAAGGCTTCGGGGGCGTTCTTGCCAGGGGTGACGTTGTCGAGAGACATCAGCTTCCTTTGTTGCGAATAGTCAAAAAGTGATCGGGATTAACCCTGATTTTACTTGCTGGCCCCTGACGACCCCTTGCCTGCTCACATTTTCAGGCTAGAGTCGGCGCGTTGGCCAATCGTCCCTGTGCGACATCTGAAGGTCGGACGCGGCGAGGAAGCAACGCATCGGTGGCTCCGCCCCTTGCGTTGCCACCTCTAAGCGACATAACAACACAGGAGATTGATATGACAGGCAATGCAGCGCTGATTCTGGCGCTCGTGTGCGGACTGATCGCCGTGGCCTACGGCATCTGGGCCCGCAACTGGATCCTCTCGAAAGACGCGGGCAATGCCCGCATGCAGGAAATCGCGGCCGCCATCCAGACCGGCGCCGCGGCCTACCTCGCCCGCCAGTACAAGACCATCGCCATCGTGGGCGTGGTGCTGGCCGTGCTGATCGGCCTCTTCCTCGACATGCAGACCGCCGTCGGCTTCGTCGTCGGCGCGGTGCTCTCGGGCGCCTGCGGTTTCATCGGCATGAACATCTCGGTACGCGCCAATGTACGCACGGCCCAGGCCGCAACGCAGGGCATCGGCCCGGCGCTGGACGTGGCCTTCCGCGGCGGCGCCATCACCGGCATGCTGGTCGTAGGCCTGGGGCTGCTCGGCGTGACCGCCTTCTACTGGTTCCTGGTCGGCAACGGCAATCTGAACGCCAGCAGCAACTTGGCCAAGCTGCTCAACCCGCTGATCGGTTTTGCCTTCGGCTCCTCGCTGATCTCCATCTTCGCCCGCCTGGGCGGCGGCATCTTCACCAAGGGCGCCGACGTGGGCGCCGATCTGGTGGGCAAGGTCGAGGCCGGCATCCCCGAGGATGACCCTCGCAACCCCGCCGTGATCGCCGACAACGTGGGCGACAACGTGGGCGACTGCGCCGGCATGGCCGCCGACCTGTTCGAGACCTACGCGGTGACGCTGATCGCCACCATGGTGCTGGGCGCCCTGCTCGTCGCCGGCGCCGGCACGGCCGCCGTGATCTACCCGCTGGCTCTGGGCGCGGTCTCCATCATCGCTTCCATCATCGGCTGCTTCTTCGTCAAGGCGACACCCGGCATGAAGAACGTGATGCCCGCGCTCTACAAGGGCCTGGCCGTGTCGGGCGTGCTCTCCCTGGTCGCCTTCTTCTTCGTGACGATGTGGCTGATGCCTGACAACGCCATCAGCGCCAGCGGCAGCCAGCTGCGTCTCTTCGGCGCCTGCACCGTGGGCCTGGTGCTGACCGCGGCCCTGGTCTGGATCACCGAGTACTACACCGGCACGCAGTACAAGCCCGTGCAGCACATCGCCCAGGCCTCGACCACCGGCCACGGCACCAACATCATTGCCGGCCTGGGCGTGTCCATGCGCTCGACCGCCTGGCCTGTGATCTTCGTCTGCATCGCGATCTGGGTGTCCTACCAGCTGGCCGGCCTGTACGGCGTGGCCGTCGCCGCCACCTCCATGCTGAGCATGGCCGGCATCGTGGTGGCCCTGGACGCCTACGGTCCCATCACGGACAACGCCGGCGGCATCGCCGAGATGGCCGAGCTGCCTTCCAGCGTGCGCGACATCACCGACCCGCTGGACGCCGTGGGCAACACCACCAAAGCCGTGACCAAGGGCTACGCCATCGGCTCGGCCGGCCTGGCCTCGCTGGTGCTGTTTGCCGACTACACCCACAAGCTCGACACCCTCGGCCAGTCGATCCGCTTCGACCTCAGCGACCCCATGGTCATCATCGGCCTGATCATCGGTGGCCTGATCCCCTACCTCTTCGGCGCCATGGCGATGGAGGCCGTGGGCCGCGCCGCCGGCTCGGTGGTGGTGGAAGTACGCCGCCAGTTCCGCGAGATCAAGGGCATCATGGACGGCTCGGGCAAGCCTGAGTACGACACGGCTGTGGACATGCTGACGACCGCCGCCATCAAGGAAATGATGATCCCCTCGCTGCTGCCGGTCGTGGTGCCGGTCCTGGTCGGCCTGCTGCTCGGCCCGGCCGCGCTGGGCGGCCTGCTCATGGGCACCATCGTCACGGGCCTCTTTGTCGCCATCTCCATGTGCACGGGCGGCGGTGCCTGGGACAACGCCAAGAAGTACATCGAGGACGGCCACCATGGCGGCAAAGGCAGCGAGGCCCACAAGGCAGCTGTCACGGGCGACACCGTGGGCGATCCCTACAAGGACACGGCAGGCCCGGCCATCAACCCGCTGATCAAGATCATCAACATCGTCGCGCTGCTCATCGTGCCGCTGGTGGTGCGCTTCCACAGCTGACCCCCACACACCCCGGACCGAAGCCCGCCGCCCGGCGGGCTTTTTTCTGTCCGCGCCCTTGGCCGAGGCTTGAGGCTCTTATCCCACGTCAAAGCACCAATACAGTGCGTTTTGTTTCTTTTTACGACATATTTGTCTATTTGTAAGTGCAGTCCCTATAATGAATTGGTCGACGGTGGAGAGAACCCGGGCTACAACGGGCATAGATTGATTGACCTATCCCTTCAGGGAGTGCTCGTCCATGTTTGAGATGTTCCGTTCCTCGCGTAGCGCCTCTGGCCGCAACACGCAAGCCGACGCCCCGTCGACCACGGGCTCGTCCATCCAGTCGCAGAACCCCGTCAACTACCGCGACCTCGTGCGCATGTTGCTGCGCGACACGCTGCGGCTCAATGGCATTCCGATCGACTGGGTGAGCTGCGAGGTGATACCACGCCCGTACACCGGCCAGGTCCAAACCCTCCAGATCAACCTCATCGTTCACACTTGGCACGAGGGGCTGCTGCGTTATGCGCCCCTGCTCAAGCAGCAGGTTCTTCAGGGCCTGCAGCATTTCGATCCGGCCAACAACCACAGCAACCACGTCATGGGCTGGGTATTCGCGCCCAACTGCGGCTTTCCCCACACGCGCATGCCGGGGCCGGCCTACTGGCGCGTGTCCTCCAGCGCGAGCAAGTTCGACCTGCCGCCGTCCACCCAGGATCAGGTGCACGACGAGCAGGATCACATCCCGACCGTGCCGTCGCCGCTGCGCTAGATGGCCGCACGTCGGTGACACGCCCCCGACCGGGGGCGTTTTTGCATGCGCTACCATGCAGCAGCCCAGCCCTGTACGGACACCTGCTTGAAGATACTCGTCGTTGATGACCACGCCCTGATCCGCGAAGGCCTGCGTCAGGTCTTGCGCGGGCTGGAAGAGGATGTGGAAGTGTTCGAGGCCGGCTCCTGCGGCCGGGCCTTCGAACTCGCCTTGCAGGAACCGGAGCTCGACCTGGTGCTGCTCGACTATCACCTGCCGGACATGAGCGGCCTGGAGGCCCTGGACATCTTCGCGCGCCAGCACCCGGCCCTGCCCATCATCGTGATCTCGGGCTCGGTCAACCCGCGCATCATGCAGCAGGTCATGAACAAGGGGGCTGCGGCTTTTCTCACCAAATCGGGCATGAGCGACGAACTGCTGTCGGTGACGCGCCTGGTCCTGGCCGGTGGCGTGCACATGCCTGCGCTGGCGCCACGCTCCCCGGAGGATGGCGCAGCCGACGCCCTCCAGGTGCTCACGCCGCGCCAGGAAGAGGTGCTGCGACTGCTGCTCGATGGCTACACCAACAAGGAGATCGGGCGCATGCTTTTCCTCTCCGAGGAGACGGTGAAGAACCATGTGAGCAGCATCCTGCGCTGCTTCGGTGTCACCACACGCACCCAGGCCGTACTGGTCGCGCGCCGCCATGGTTATGCCGGCGCGGGACGCGCGCAGCCCCTGACACCAGGCGACCTCGGCG
>DNQP01000062.1 GCA_003500955.1 Curvibacter sp.
AGTTCTTCCTCTACACGCTGCTCGGTTCGTTGCTGCTGTTGGTGGCGCTGATCTTCCTCTACGTCAAGTCGGGCGGCAGCTTCGACATCCAGACCTGGCATGCACTGCCGCTGGACGGCCCCACGCAGACGCTGATCTTCTTCGCCTTCTTCGCGGCCTTTGCCGTCAAGGTGCCGATGTGGCCGGTCCACACCTGGCTGCCCGACGTGCACGTGGAAGCGCCCACGGGTGGTTCCGCCGTGCTGGCGGCCATCATGCTCAAGCTGGGCGCCTACGGCTTCCTGCGTTTCTCCATGCCCATCGCGCCCGATGCTGCGCATGAGTGGGCCTGGCTCATGATCGCGCTCTCGCTGATCGCCGTGATCTACGTGGGCTTGGTCGCCATGGTGCAGCAGGACATGAAAAAGCTCGTGGCCTACTCGTCCGTGGCCCACATGGGCTTCGTGACGCTGGGCTTCTTCATCTTCAACGACCTCGGCGTGGCCGGCGGCCTGGTGCAGATGATCGCCCATGGCTTCGTCTCGGGCGCCATGTTCCTGTGCATCGGCGTGCTCTATGACCGCGTGCACTCGCGTGAGATCGCCAGCTACGGCGGCGTGATCAACACCATGCCCAAGTTCACGGCCTTCGCGCTGCTCTTCGCCATGGCCAACTGCGGCCTGCCGGCCACCGCCGGTTTCGTGGGCGAATGGATGGTCATCCTGGGCGCCGTCAAGGCCAACTTCTGGCTCGGCCTGGCCGCGGCCACCGCGCTGATCTTCGGTGCCGCCTACACCCTGTGGATGTTCAAGCGTGTCTACCTGGGCCCGGTGGCCAACGACGACGTCAAGGGCCTGAGCGACATCAACAGCCGCGAATTCCTCATGCTCACGTTGCTGGCCATCGCCGTGCTGTGGATGGGCATCCATCCCAAGCCCTTCACCGACGTGATGGACAGCTCGGTGGCCGAGCTGCTCAAGCACGTGGCGCAGTCGAAGCTGAATTGAATCAAAGAGAAGCAAGATGACAGACCTACTCAGCTGGATCGCGGTCTTTCCCGAGGTCATCCTCCTCATCATGGCCTGCGCCGTGACGCTGCTGGACCTGCTGGTCAAGAGCCGCCTGCGCACCGGCACCTATGTGCTGACCCTGGCCACGCTGGCCGTGGTCGCCTTGCTGCAGGGCATCTACGCCAGCACCGGCGGCACGCTCTATGGCCTGAACAATATGGTGGTCAGCGACCCCATGGGCAACTGGCTCAAGTGCTTCGCCACCATCGCCGTCATGGTGACCCTGGTCTACAGCCGCCCCTACGCGGGTGACCGCGACATGCTGCGCGGCGGCGAACTGTTCAGCCTGAGCCTGTTCGCGCTGCTGGGCATGTTCATCATGATCTCGGGCAACAACTTCCTGCTGATCTACCTGGGCCTGGAACTGCTCACGCTGTCCAGCTACGCCCTGGTGGCCCTGCGTCGTGACCACGCCGCTTCCACCGAAGCCGCCATGAAGTACTTCGTGCTGGGCGCGCTGGCCTCGGGCTTCCTGCTCTACGGCCTGTCCATGATGTACGGCGCCACCGGCACGCTGGACATCAACAAGGTCTTCGACGCCATCTACTCCGGCCAGATCAACCAGCAGGTGCTGGTCTTCGGCCTGGTCTTCGTCGTCGCCGGCCTGGCCTTCAAGCTCGGCGTCGTGCCCTTCCACATGTGGATCCCCGACGTCTACCAGGGCGCCCCCACCGCCATCACCCTGATGATCGGCGGCGCCCCCAAGCTCGCGGCCTTCGCCATCGTCATGCGCCTGCTGGTCGAGGGCATGCTGCCGCTGTGGTTCGACTGGCAACAGATGCTCATGCTGCTGGCCATCGCCTCGCTGCTGGTCGGCAACCTGGCCGCCATCATGCAGACCAACCTCAAGCGCATGCTGGCCTTCTCCACCATCGCGCAGATGGGCTTCGTGCTGCTGGGCCTGATCTCGGGCGTGGTCAACGGCAATGCCCTGTCCACCGTCGACGCCTACAGCGCCACCATGTTCTACGTGGTCACCTATGTGCTGACCACGCTGGCCACCTTCGGCGTCATCCTGCTGCTGGCGCGCGAAGGCTTCGAGAGCGAGGAGATCGCCGACTTCGCCGGCCTGAACCAGCGCAGCCCGCTGTATGCCGCCATCATGGGCATCTGCCTGTTCTCGCTGGCCGGCATCCCGCCCATGGTGGGCTTCTACGCCAAGCTCTCCGTGCTGCAGGCCCTGATCGGCACCGGCCAGGGGCTCTACATTGGCCTCGCGGTCTACGCCGTCATCATGTCGCTGATCGGCGCCTTCTACTATCTGCGCGTGGTCAAGGTCATGTACTTCGACGAGCCCATCACCGCCACCACCGTGTCGGCCCCGCTGGACGTGCGTGCGGTGCTGTCCATCAACGGCCTGCTGGTGCTGGGCCTGGGCATCCTTCCCGGCGGTCTGATGGCCCTGTGCGCCCAGGCCGTGGCGGCCATGATCACGACCTGAGCCCATGACGCCATCTGCCGCCGTCACGGTGCTCATCGTCCTGGCCCTGCTGGCGGCCAATCTGCCTTTCCTCAACGACCGCCTGCTGGCGGTCGTGCCGCTGAAGTTCTCCAAGAACCTGGCCATCCGCCTGCTGGAACTCGTGGCGCTCTACTTCGTGGTCGGCGGCATCGGCCTGCTGCTGGAGCAGCGCCAGGGCCGCATCGCGCCCCAGGGCTGGGAGTTCTACGCCATCACGGGTGCACTCTTCCTCACCCTGGCCTTTCCCGGCTTCGTCTGGCGCTATCTGTTCAAGCGCAACGCCTGAAGGGCTGGCGTGGCTGACGATCGTCACCTGATTGAAGTGCGCGAGAGCAGCACCGAGCTGTTCCAGGGCAAATTTCTCCACGCCTTTCGCGACACCGTGCGCCTGCCCGACGGCAGCCTTACCGTGCGTGAATACGTCAAACACCCGGGCGCGGTCATGATCATCCCGCTGCTGCCGCAGCCCGATGGCAGTGTGCGCGTGGTGATCGAGCGCCAGTACCGCTACCCCGTGCAGCAGGTCATGATCGAGTTCCCCGCGGGCAAGCTCGACCCGGGCGAGGACGTGCTGGCCTGCGCGCAGCGCGAACTGCACGAAGAGACTGGCTACCGCGCCGCCGAGTGGGCGCGCGCCGGTGTGCTGCATCCGGTCATCTCCTACTCCACCGAGTTCATCGAGGTCTGGTTTGCGCGCGGCCTGACGGCCGGCGAGCGCCAGCTCGATGCTGGTGAGTTTCTCGACGTCGCTACCGCCACCCCGGCCGAACTGCTGCAGTGGAGCCGTGACGGCAGGCTGACCGATGCCAAGACCCTCACCGGCCTGCTCTGGCTGCAGAACGTCCTCTCGGGCGCGTGGTCTCTGGACTGGAGGCCGGCAGCCTGAGCCGCCGCCTGCCAAGATACGGCCCATGAAAGTCTTCAACCTCCAGTGCAGCGCCTTGCATCGCTTCGAAGGCTGGTTCGCGTCCGAGGAAGACTACGCCAGCCAGGTCGAGCACGGCCTGCTCGAATGCCCGCTCTGCGCAGACAAGACCGTGCAGAAACTGCCCAGCGCGCCGCGCATCAACCTCGGAGCCAGCGAGGCGCCAGTTGCTGCTCCCAAGTCGGATGGTCAACAAGCCCTCGTGGCTGGTGATGCAGCCCAGGCCCTGCAGGCCGCCTGGCTGCAGATGGCGCGTCAGATCGTGAGCCAGACCGAAGACGTGGGCCCGCGCTTTGCCGAAGAAGCGCGCAAGATCCACTACGGCGAGAGCGAGGAACGCGGCATCCGCGGCCAGGCCTCGCGCGAGGAGACCGAGGCGCTGCTGGAGGAGGGCATTGCGGTGCTGCCCCTGCCTTTGCCGGAGGGGCTCAAGGGGCCGCTGCAGTAGACCGTCGTGGCAAACAAGAAACCCGGCGAGGCCGGGTTTCTTGTTTGCGGCAGCGTGTGCCTTTTGGGGGGCATCACCGACCTTACTTGGTCTCCGCCAGACTGGTTTCCAGCACGCCTTTCTTGCCCGTGGCGTCGTCAACGAGCTGCAGCTTGTTGCGTGCATACAGCACGCCCATCTTCACTTCCTGCCAGATGAAGTAAAGCACAGCGGGTTGGGCATCGATTTCCAGTGTGTCGGTGTTTTCGGCCTTGGACGTGATCGTGTGCTTGCCGGGAGTGACTTCCTTGTAGAGGAAGGTCTTGGCCACGGTCTGGCCCAGTGGTTGACCGTCTATTGCCACGTCCATCTTCACGGCCGCACCCATGCTCTCGTTGCGGTAGATATAGACACCCGCATGGCCCTGAGGCGCCTTGAAGGTCTTGGCCGCAGCGTCCTGTTTGGGATCACCCATGTTGACGGAGGCGCAGCCGGCCAGGCTGAGCGCCAAGAATGCAGCGAGAAGAAGTCGTTCCATGGATCAGGATCTTTCTTGTGGAACCGGGGGAAGGGATGGTGGAAGCCAACTGTCGACGAATACATCTTGAGCAGGGAATTCTGGGGCAATATGGCGGCGCGGGCTAGCCCCCCGAGAGGGTGAAGTGGAAACCCGGGACCGCGATTGCCACCCGCGATGATGAAGATGACCCGAGGTGGCTGGGCTATGGTTTGCCTCCGGTCCATGCTGATGACCACAGGCTGCAGGTGGAGTGGCCAGGACTGGACCTGTGGCGCTGCCGGCTGCGCGTTCAGGCCGGCGTGTGGGAGATCGTCGCGCTATCCGTCACGAGCGCGCAGGCACATTCCGTATCCTCCTCGACGCCAGATGGGCCTCGCGGACTTGGAGCGGAGCCGCGTGCTTTTCACGAAGCCGGCTTCAGGCCGGGCGATCTGGTGTTCTTTCTGCGATTGACAAGTTCGAACCCGTTCACCATCATCCCTTGCGCGCACGCCGACAATTGCCGAGGTTCCAGTGCCACGCCATCTGGTTGTCGTCGTCCGCGTCGATGTGACGCCAACTGGAGAACCTCATGAATAACATCAAAATTTCCACGCGCCTTCTGATTCTTATCGGCTCCTTGACGGCGATGCTGCTCCTGATCGGCCTGGTTGGATTGTGGAGCACCACCCAATCGAACGATGCCTTGCGTACGGTGTATCTGGACCGTACCGTTCCAACAGCTGATCTTGCGGCGGTGAATCGCCAGAACCTGCGCAACCGCATCGCCTTGTCCTACGCAATCTTCGAGGCCAAGGATGCCGGCACCGATGCGGCCTTGAAGCAGATGGAGGGCAACCTCGCGGAGCTGGATCGGCGCTGGAAGAGCTACGCCGCCGCCGCCATGACGGCCGAAGAGGAGAAGATCGCGCGCGAGTTCGAGCGGACCTACGCACTCTTGCTCAACGAGGGTCTGAAACCGGCGATGGAGGCGCTCAAGCAACGTAATTACGACGCCGCAAAAGATCTGTTGCTCAACAAAGTACGGACCCTGAACACCCCCACCGCGACGGCCCTGGACCAGCTCATCAAGATCCAGAGCGAGGTGGCCAAGCAGGAATACGAGGCTGCCGTGGCCCGCTACGCCAGCATGCGCAACACGCTGATCGTCATGATCATCCTCGCCGCCATCGCGGCCAATTTCTTCGGTTACACCCTCGGACGCAAGATCGGCCAGGGCATGCACGAGGCGATCGACGCCGCCCGCGCGGTTGCCGGGGGGGACCTGACCCATGCGATCACGGTGCGGGGGCGCGATGAGATCGCCGAGCTTCTGGGCGAACTGCGGACGATGCAGAGCAGTCTGTCGGAAGTGGTGGCCAAGGTACGACAGGGTTCTGATTCGGTGTCCACTGCGTCGGCTGAGATTGCGCAGGGCAATCAGGATCTGAGCGCGCGCACCGAGAGCCAGGCCAGCGCGTTGGAGCAGACAGCGGCCTCGATGGAGGAGCTCAGTTCGACGGTGAAGCAAAACGCCGACAACGCGCGGCAGGCGAACCAGCTGGCGCAGAGCGCATCGTCGGTCGCTGTCGAGGGCGGTGAGGTCGTGCAGCAGGTGGTCCAGACCATGCAGGGCATCAGTGACTCGAGCAGAAAGATAGCCGAGATCATCAACGTGATCGATGGCATCGCCTTCCAG
>DNQP01000121.1 GCA_003500955.1 Curvibacter sp.
GTTCCGCCTGCGCCAGCTGCGCGCCCGCGTGCTGCGCTGCCGCCTGCTGCTCGACGCCCTGCTGGCCCCCGACGCCGTGGGCACCGGCAAGCTGCTGGCCCAGTTGCTGCAGGCCGGCCAGAACAACCGCAGCCTGCGCGAGCTGATCGCCAGCAACTCCTCCCTGCTCGCGGCCAAGATGGCCGAGCGCAACGCCGAGACCGGCGAGCACTACATCACGCGCAACCGCAGCGATTACTTTGACATGGTGCGCAAGGCCGCGGGCGGTGGCGCCCTGATCTCGGTGACCACGCTGATGAAATTCGCGCTGCTGGGCCTGGGCCTGTCGGCCTTCTGGAACGGCTTTGCCGCCGGGGTGAACTACGCGCTGTGCTTCGTGCTCGTGCAACTGCTGCACTGGACGGTCGCCACCAAGCAGCCGGCCATGACCGCGCCGGCCATGGCGGCCAAGCTCAAGGACCTGCAGGCCGCCAATGCGGTCGAGGACTTCGTCGACGAAGTCAGCCACCTCGTGCGCTCGCAGGTGGCGGCCGTGATCGGCAACCTGGCGCTCGTCGTGCCCTGCGTGCTGTTGCTCTGCGGCGGCTACGGGCTGATCGCCGGCCAGCCGCCGCTGGGCGTGGAGAAGGCCCAGTCCGTGCTGCACTCGCTCACGCTGTTCGGCCCCACCGTTTTCTTCGCTGCTTTCACCGGCGTGCTGCTGTTCACCTCCAGCATCATCGCGGGCTGGACCGAGAACTGGTTCGTGCTGCAACGCATGGACTCGGCCCTGCGTTACCACCCGCGCGTCACGGCCCTGCTCGGCGCGGACCGCGCGGACCGCTGGGCCAGCTGGCTGCGTCAGAACATCTCGGGCCTGGCCGCCAATATCTCGCTGGGCTTCATGCTGGGGCTGGTGCCGGCCTTCGCGGCCTTCTTCGGCCTGGGGCTGGACGTGCGGCACGTCACGCTCTCGGCCGGCCAGGTGACCGCTGCCGCCGTCACCCTGGGACCGGAGGTGTTCAAGCTGCCGCTGTTCTGGTGGTGCGTGGTCTCGGTCCTGCTTGTGGGCGTGCTCAACGTCGCCGTGAGCTTCTTCTTCGCCTTCCGGCTGGCGCTGCGCGCGCACAACGTCACCGGCGTGGACCGCGCCCGCCTCTACCGCGCCATCCGCGCACGCCTGCGTCAGACGCCGCTGAGTTTCTTCTGGCCACCGCGTGAGAGGGTCACCACGGAAGCCGCACGGCATGGGTGAGTTCGACCTGATCCGGCGCTACTTCCAGCGCAGCGGCGGCACGGACAACCCGGCCGTGGCCCTGGGCATCGGCGACGACTGCGCCCTGCTGCAGCCCGCACCCGGCACGCAGCTCGCCATCTCCTGCGACATGCTGGTCGAAGGCCGACACTTCTTTGCCGATGTGGACCCCGAGGCCTTGGGCCACAAGGCCCTGGCGGTGAACCTCAGCGACCTGGCCGCCAGCGGCGCGCGCCCGCTGGCCTGCACGCTGGCGCTGGCGCTGCCGCAAGCCAACGAGGCCTGGCTGGCCGCTTTCGCGCGCGGCCTGTTCGCGCTGGCCGACGCCCACGGCTGCACGCTCATGGGCGGCGACACCACACGCGGTCCGCTCAACCTCTGCCTCACGGTCTTCGGTGAAGTGCCCACGGGCCAGGCCCTGCTGCGCTCGGGTGGGCGGCCGGGTGACGAGCTCTGGGTCAGCGGCACGCTGGGCGATGCGCGGCTGGCGCTCGAAGCGCTCCAAGGCCGACGCACGCTGAGCCCGGAGCTGCTGCACGCCGCACGCCAGCGGCTCGAACGGCCCAGCCCGCGTGTGAGCCTGGGGCTGGCCTTGCGCGGCATCGCCAGCGCCGCCATGGACCTGAGCGACGGCCTGGCCGGTGACCTCGGTCATCTGCTGCAGGCCTCGGGCTGCGGCGCGCGCCTCGAAGCGTCGGTGCTGGCCGGCCTGCCGGCCGTGGCTGCAGGCGTGCTGGACGAAACCGAGCGGCTTGCGCTGGTGCTGGGTGGGGGCGACGACTACGAGCTGCTGTTTTCAGCGCCGGCCGCACGCCACGCCGAGGTGCAGGCCATCGGACACGCCGTGGGCGTGCCGCTTACGCGCATCGGCCAGCTGGAGACAGAGCCCGGCCTGCGTGTGGTCGATGCGCAGGGCCGGCCACTGTCCACGCCCGCCCGTTCCTTCGACCACTTCGCCTAAAGCGCCGCGGTGGCGGGGCGCGCCAGCTGACGGGCGCGCTGGGTGCGTCCGCCGTAACCCCAGTCGGTGGCCGGCAGCTCACGCTCGATCACGTAGCTGGCCTCGGCCCAGCCCAGCCCCGCCGCCAGGTGTTGCCGCAGCGCCGTGTGGGCCGCGTCGATGAAGGCGGCCTTCTGCGCCTCGGTGTTGGTGCCGGCGGTGATGCTGATCTCCAGCCAGGCCGTGGCTTGCGTGGCCACTTGCCCCCCGATGTGCCAGCGCCCGGGCGGCAAGGCCTCGATCATCACGGCGGTCAGGTCCTCGCGTTTGCCCAGCACGCGGGCGGTGAGCTGGGTCAGTTCATCGGCCAGCGCCGCCTGCACGGCTTCGCTCGCGGGTGCAGCCAGTTTGAGTTGCAGCGTCGGCATGGCTCAAGCCTTGGGCAGCTGAGCGCGCAGCTGCGCGTGCCGGCTCAGGCTCTGGGCCAGGCGACGGGCGCTGCGCTGTGCCGTGGCGATGCCGGCCGAGCAGACGCTGTCGGTGCCGCGCCAGAAATCGGCCCAGGCCTCACGGCGCAGGGCCTGGGCCTCGCGCACGGCCTGCTCATGCAGGGCGTTCCAGTCGGCCGCGCTGTACAGACGCTCGAGGCTGTGGTGACGGTGGTTCATGCTTCGCTCCTGTCTGCCGGATGAAAGCCGGCATGGTTTGCACTCTAGTGATGTGAGCAAGCCTCGGAAACGGCAGAAAATCGAAGATGGTTTTGCAATAGCCGCAAAACATAGCGATACTCCAGCCGTGGACCTGCAGCTCAACGACGTCGCCTTGTTCGCCCGCATCACCGAGCTGGGCACGCTCTCGGCCGTGGCGCGCGAGCGCAATGTGCCGGTCAGCCAGGTCACGCGCGCGCTGGCGCGGCTGGAAGCCAATTGCGGCGTGCGCCTGCTGCACCGGACCACCCACGGCCTGAGCCTGACCGACGAGGGCGACACCTTCCTCGCCCACGCCCGCCGCCTGCTGGAGACCCGCGACGAACTGGCCAGCGAACTCAGCGGCAAGCTCGCCGGCCCCAGCGGCTGGGTGCGCATCAGCGCCAGCCCGCTGGTGGCCCAGGTCGTGATCGCGCCGGGCCTGGCCGGCCTGTACCAGCGCTACCCGCAGCTGCAGCTCGACATCAACGCTGACGACCGTCTGGCCGACATGGCCCGCGACGGCATCGACATCGCCATCCGCTCGGGCTCGCCCAGCAGCGACACCCTGGTGGCGCGCGAGATCGGCCAGTCCGGCCGTTCGCTCTATGCGGCGCCCGCCTACCTGGTCGCCCACGGCACGCCGCAGCACCCGGACGAGCTCGCGCAGCACCGGCTGATCGGCAACAGTGCCAGCCCCTTGCTCAACCGCTGGCCCCGGCTCGCGGGCGGTAAAGGCCAGGAATTGCCGATCCAGGGCCACACGCGCACCGACAACTCCTCGGTCATCATGGCGCTGGCCCTGCAGGGCGCGGGCATCGCCCGCCTCATGGACCTGCTGGCCCGACCCATGGTGGAGCGCGGCGAACTCGTGCCCGTGCTGCAAGGCCATTTCAGTCCCCTGCCCGTGCCCATCTAC
>DNQP01000153.1:0-256 GCA_003500955.1 Curvibacter sp.
TGGCCAAGGAATGGGCCAACCGTCCGGCCAACCACGCCACGCCCAGCCACCTGGCCGAGGCGGCACGCGGCCTGGCCAAGTTTCCCAAGATCAGCTGCCAGGTGCTGGGCCCGCGCGAGGTGGCCAAGCTCAAGATGGGTTCGTTCATGGCCGTGGCCCAGGGCTCGGAGCAGCCGCTGCGCTTCATCGTGCTGCAGTACCAGGGGGCCGCCAAGACCCAGGCGCCGACGGTGCTGGTGGGCAAGGGCATCACCTT
>DNQP01000153.1:627-827 GCA_003500955.1 Curvibacter sp.
ATGAAGTTCGACATGGGCGGCGCGGCCAGCGTGCTGGGCGTGTTCCGCGCGCTGGCCGAGCTCAAGCCGGCGGTCAACGTCGTGGGCCTGATCCCGAGCTGCGAGAACATGCCCGACGGCAAGGCCGTCAAGCCCGGCGACGTGGTGACCAGCATGAGCGGGCAGACCATCGAGATCCTCAACACCGACGCCGAGGGCCG
>DNQP01000153.1:1128-1464 GCA_003500955.1 Curvibacter sp.
CAACACCGACGCCGAGGGCCGGCTGATCCTATGCGATGCGCTGAGCTATGCGGAGCGCTTCAAGCCCGCGGCCGTGGTGGACATTGCCACGCTGACCGGGGCCTGCGTGATCGCGCTCGGGGCGGTGCGCAGCGGCCTGTTCAGCAGCGACGACGCCCTGGCCCAGCGCCTGCTCGCGGCGGGCGAGACCGCGCAGGATCTGGCCTGGCGCATGCCGCTGGACGAGGACTATGCCGAAGGGCTCAAGAGCAACTTCGCGGACGTGGCCAATGTGGCGGGCCGCGCCGGGGGCGCCATCACGGCCGCCAAGTTCCTGCAACGCTTCACGACCCAGTT
>DNQP01000153.1:1811-4189 GCA_003500955.1 Curvibacter sp.
GGCACGGCCTGGAAGAGCGGGGCGGCCAAGGGCGCCACGGGCCGGCCCGTGGGCCTGCTGCTGGAATTCCTGCTGGCCCAGGGCGAGGGTGGTTCGCGCGCCCGCAAGGCCTGAGCCCGGACCATGACCGAAGTCGCCTTCCATTTCAATGCGCCGGACAAGCAGGCCTATGCCTGCCGGCTCTTGCGCAAGGCGGTGGCGGGCGGCGCCCGGGTGGTGGTCACGGCGCCGGCGGACACGCTGGCGACGCTCGACACCCTGTTGTGGACCTTCTCGCAGACCGATTTCATCGCCCATGCCCGCGCGCCCGGTGACGCCGAACTGATCGCGGCCTCCCCGGTGGTGCTGACCGAGACGCCGTCCGCCACGGGCTTGCCCCACCGCCAGGTGCTGGTCAATCTGGGAACGGAACTGCCCGGTGGCTTCGAGCAGTACCAGCGTGTGATCGAGGTGGTGAGCCTGGACGAGGACGATCGCCAGCAGGCCCGCCGCCGCTGGAAGCACTACACCGAGCGCGGTTACGCCATCCAGCGCCATGACCTGAACCTCAAGACCTGAGAAGGTGCCTGACATGCCTGCCCTGTCCAAGAAGATCATGCGCAGCCTGCCCACCCTCACCGAAGTGGTGCCAGTCCAGGCGCCGGCAGCGCTGCCTTCCGCGGGCGGGCCCGCCCTGGACGAGGAGGCCCTGACGCAGCGCGTGCTGCAGCGCCTGGAGCTGACGCTGGACGAGCAGGTGCGCCAGGTCGTGACGGCGGTCCTCGACGAGCAGATGAAGGAACTGGCGCCGCGCATCCGCCAGCGGGTGGATGCCGCGGTGCGCAAGGCTGTCACCCAGGCGGTGGCCGGCGAACTCAAGCTGCCGCCTTCCCTGCGCTGACACGGACCGTCGCGCCCGCGCCGCATTTGCCTTTCGCGCGTCTGGGGGTATGTGCCGCAGCGGGAAATTTGCGGTAGTCTTGCGGTCGCAGTTTTGACCTGCTCAATTCAATAATCTGGAGTTCACCATGCGTCTGAAACAAGTGAATCGTGTCCTGGCCATCGTGGCCGCCGCGGCCCTGCTGGCCGCCTGCGGCAAGAAGGAGGAGGCCGCCGCCCCCGGCGCTGCTGCGCCCATGCCCGTCGTGAAGATCGGCCACGTGGGTCCGGTCAGCGGGCCCATCGCCCACCTGGGCAAGGACAACGAGCTCGGTGCGCGCATGGCCATCGACGAACTCAACGCGGCCGGCGTCACCATCGGTGGTCAGCAGGTCAAGCTGGAGCTTCTGGCGGAAGACGACGGTGCCGATCCCAAGCAGGGCACGGCCGTGGCGCAGAAGCTGGCGGACGCCAAGGTCGTCGGCGTGATCGGTCACCTGAATTCCGGCACCACGATTCCGGCGTCCAAGATCTACAGCGACGCCGGCATTCCCCAGATCTCGCCCTCGGCGACCAACCCCAAGTACACCCGCCAGGGTTACAAGACGGCCTTCCGCGTGGTGGCTGACGACGTGCACCTGGGCAGCACCCTGGGCAAGTACGCCGTCAACACCCTCAAGGCCAAGAACGTGGCCGTGATCGACGACCGCACGGCCTACGGCCAGGGCGTGGCCGAGGAGTTCACCAAGGCCGCCGAAGCTGCGGGCGCCAAGATCGTGGCCAAGGAATTCACGACCGACAAGGCCACCGATTTCAACGCCATCCTGACCAGCATCAAGGGCAAGAAGCCGGACGTGGTCTTCTTCGGCGGCATGGACGCCGTGGGCGGCCCCATGCTCAAGCAGATGAAGTCCCTGGGCATCAACGCCAAGTTCATGGGCGGCGACGGCATCTGCACGGCCGAGCTCAGCAAGCTGGCCGGCGATGCAATCGGCAGCGAGCAGGTCTTCTGCGCCGAGGCCGGTGGTGTCGAGGGCGAGGCCAAGGCCGGCATGGACAAGTTCCGCGCCGACTTCAAGGCCAAGTTCAACGTCGACGTGCAGCTCTATGCGCCCTACGTCTACGACGCCACCAAGGTCATGGTCGCCGCCATGGTCAAGGCCGGTTCCTCCGATCCCGCCAAGTACCTGCCGGTGCTGGCTGCCACCGCCGACTACAAGGGCGTGACCGGCCCGATCGCCTTCGACGAGAAGGGCGACATCAAGAACGGCGCGCTGACCCTGTTCACCTACAAGGGCCAGTCGCGCGAGCAGCTCGCCGTGATCCGCTGATCACAGCCCGCTCCTGGAAAAGGCGCCTGCGGGCGCTTTTTCTTTTGCCAGCTGCTGTCGATCGCGAAAGCGCTGCGAGCTCGGTTACAATGGCGGGCTCCGGAGAGGTGGATGAGCGGTTTAAGTCACACGCCTGGAAAGCGTGCGTGGGGTAAAACTCACCGCGGGTTCGAATCCCGCCCTCTCCGC
>DNQP01000153.1:4503-4835 GCA_003500955.1 Curvibacter sp.
GTTCGAATCCCGCCCTCTCCGCCAATTGCTTTTTTTCCTTTAGAATCAACGGCTTACGTGATTTTTTGGAAAAAGGTGGTAGCAGAACTGGTAGCATTTCATGCTCGGTCTGCCCATTTACAAGCTTGGCAACGTCTACTATCTGCACACCCGCATAGCCGGGCAGCAGGTAAAAAAGTCACTGCGAACCGGCTACAAGCGCGAAGCACTTCAACGCGCATTGGCCCTTTTGCACGACATGACGAAGCCCACACCCTTCCCCCCAACAAAGTACGAACTCGACGCCTCTCGCGGCATCTTCAAGGCCGATGGCCCGGAAGACCATGCTCGCC
>DNQP01000271.1:0-951 GCA_003500955.1 Curvibacter sp.
CGACTTCCTTCACAAGTTTCTGACCCAATCCGGACCACTGCCTGACCGCCTGCTGACCGTCGCGCACCGCGACGGTTCATGAAACCCGGCGAACTAGGGGAAATCCCTGATTTCTCCTCTGATCCATCGCGAAAAGGTAGGTGTAATCCACATCAGGCGTGACAGTCATTCCGGGGCAGAATCCCCGGTGTTTCGGACCTTGGGTCCACAGGAGACTGTTTGTGAGATTCGTCAAAAGTCAGAAAGATTTCTACTCCGGGCTGATGTTCAGCGTCGTGGGCGTTGCCTTCGCCGTGGGTGCCACCAGCTACAACATCGGCAGCGGTGCACGCATGGGTCCGGGCTACTTCCCGCTGATGCTGGGCATCCTGCTGGCCATTCTTGGCGCTCTGATCATGTTCCAGGGTGTCGTGTCCAAGTCCGAGACCGGCGATAAGCTGGGCTCGGTTGCCTGGAAGCCACTGTGCTTCATCATCGGTGCCAACGTGCTGTTCGGCATCCTGCTCGGCGGTCTGCCCAGCATCGGCTTGCCCGCGATGGGACTGATCGCCGCCATCTACGGTCTGACCGTGGTGTCCAGTCTCGCGAGTGACAAGTTCAAGATCGTGGAAGTGCTGATCCTGGCCACCGTGCTGGCGGCCATCAGTTACGGCGCCTTCGTCAAGTTGCTCAACCTGCAGTTCCCGGTGTGGCCTGCTTTCATCACCGGCTGAGGATTAGAACAACATGGAACTCTTTGACAACCTTGCGCTGGGCTTCGGCGTCGCGTTCACCTTCCAGAACCTGATTTACTGCTTCATCGGCGTTGTGCTGGGTACGCTGATCGGGGTGTTGCCGGGCGTGGGCCCCGTGGCCACCATCGCCATGCTGCTGCCCGCCACCTATGCGTTGCCACCCGTGGCCGCGCTCATCATGCTGGCCGGTATCTACTACGGCGCCCAGTACGGCGGC
>DNQP01000271.1:1259-4968 GCA_003500955.1 Curvibacter sp.
TACGGCGCCCAGTACGGCGGCTCGACGACCGCCATTCTCGTGAACCTGCCGGGCGAATCGGCCTCGGTGGTGACCGTGATCGACGGCTACCAGATGGCCCGCAAGGGCCGCGCTGGTCCGGCGCTTGCTGCCGCTGGCATGGGCTCCTTTTTCGCCGGCTGCGTGGGCACGCTGATCCTCGCTGCCTTTGCCGCGCCGCTGACCGAAGTAGCCTTCAAGTTCGGCCCGGCCGAATACTTCTCGCTGATGGTGCTGGGTCTGATCGGCGCCGTGGTGCTGGCCTCGGGCTCGCTGCTCAAGGCCATCGCCATGATCGTGCTGGGTCTGCTGCTGGGCCTGATCGGCACTGACGTGAACTCGGGCGTGGCGCGCTACTCCTTCGACATCCCTGAGCTGACCGACGGCATCGGCTTCATCGTGATCGCCATGGGCGTGTTTGGCTACGGCGAGATCATCCAGAACCTCTCCCACCCCGAGGACAAGCGCGAGGTCTTCACGGGCAAGGTCACTCACATCTACCCCTCGATGGAAGACTTCAAGCGCATGGTGCCGGCGGTGCTGCGCGGTACCGCCCTGGGCTCGACGCTGGGCATCCTGCCCGGTGGCGGCGCGCTGCTGTCGTCCTTCGCGGCCTACACCATGGAGAAGAAGACCAGACTCAAGCCGGGTGAGGTCCCTTTCGGCCAGGGCAATATCCGCGGTGTGGCCGCCCCCGAGTCGGCCAACAATGCCGGTTCGCAGACCTCTTTCATCCCGCTGCTGACGCTGGGCATTCCGCCCAACCCCGTGATGGCGCTGATGGTCGGTGCCATGACCATCCACAACATCCAGCCCGGTCCCCAGGTGATGACCAACAACCCCGAGCTGTTCTGGGGCCTGATCGCATCGATGTGGCTGGGCAACCTGATGCTGGTGATCCTGAACCTGCCGCTGATCGGCATCTGGATCAAGCTGCTGACCGTGCCCTACCGCTGGCTGTTCCCGGCCATCGTGCTGTTCTGTGCTGTCGGCGTGTACTCGACCAACAACAACACCTGGGACATCTGGATGGTGGCCATCTTCGGTGTCATCGGCTACGGCTTCATCAAGCTGGGCGTCGAACCCGCGCCGCTGCTGCTGGGCTTCATCCTCGGGCCTATGATGGAGGAGAACTTGCGCCGCGCCCTGCTGCTGTCGCGTGGTGACTGGAGCGTGCTGGTCACGCGTCCGCTGTCGGCGGTGCTGCTGGCCATGGCCTTGCTGCTGCTGATCATCGTGACCCTGCCATCGGTGAAGTCCAAGCGCGAAGAGGCTTTCGTCGAAGAGTAAACGCCGCCGCTGGCCTTTGGCTACACTGGGACGGCACCTGCGGGTGCCGTTTCCGCTCTTGTACCGGGAGTTTTTCCATGACAACAATGTTTCGCCGTGCCCTGCTGATCTGTGGTCTGTCCCTGGCGCTGCCGCTGGCCGCCCAGACCTGGCCGTCCAAACCCATCCGCCTCGTCGTGCCCTTTCCGGCGGGCGGCGCCACGGACATCCTGGCGCGTGCCCTGTCGCAGGAGCTGGGGCGCAAGCTGGGCCAGTCCGTGGTGGTCGACAACAAGCCCGGTGCCGGCGGCACCATCGGCGCCCTGGCCGGCGCACAGGCGGCGCCCGATGGCTACACCCTGCTGCTGACCACCTCCAGCACGCACAGCATCGGCCCGGCCATCAACCCCAAGATTCCGTACAACGCCGAGACCGATTTCACGCCCATCGCCTACGTCGCCAGTTCGCCCCAGGTCATCCTGGTGCCGCTGAGTTCGCCGGCGAAGAACCTCAAGGAATTCATCGATTACGCCCGCCAGAACCCGGGCCGGCTCAACTACGCCTCCAGCGGCAACGGCACCATCTCCAACCTGTCGACCGAGATCTTCAAGGCCCAGTCCGGCACCTTCCTGGTTCACATTCCCTACCGCGGCACCGGCTTGTCGATTGCCGATCTCGTGAGCGGTAAGGTCGATGTGCTGTTCGACTCCGTGGTCTCGGGCATGCCCCATGTGCGTGACGGCAAGCTGCGCGCCCTGGCCGTGACCAGCCCCAAGCGCAGCGCGCTGGTGCCCGAGCTGCCAGCGGTTTCCGAGTTGCTGCCCGGCTTCGAGTCGGTCACCTGGTTCGGTGTCTACGGCCCGCGCGGCCTGCCGCCGGAGATCGTCGCGCGCGTCAACCAGGCGGTGAACGCGTCCCTGGCCGAGGCCGATCTGAAGGACCGCTTTGCCCGTCTGGGTGCCGAGCCCGCGGGCGGCACACCGCAGCAGTTTGCGGCCGTCGTGCGTGCCGAGTCGGCGAAGTGGAAGAAAGTCATCACCGAGAGAAAGATCACCGCAGATTAATTGGAAACCCCCCTGAGTCGCCCCGGAGGGCGCCTCGGAGCCTGCGCCTAAGGCGTAGGCTCTTCGGGCCGTCCAAGCCTGCGCAGGCAGGCTTGGAGCCGCGGCCCTCAGCCCCGGAGGGGGACAACGCCCGCGGCCCGGCCAAGCCGGCTCCACAGCGTGCCCCGTGAGAGAACACCTATGAATTTCAACTACAGCAACCCCTATCCCAGCACCCGCCTGCCCGTCTTTGCGCGCAACGTCGTTTCCACCTCGCATCCGCTGGCCGCGCAGGCTGGCCTGCGCATGCTGCACAAGGGCGGTAACGCGGTGGATGCCGCCATCGCCGCGGCAGCCGTCATCACGCTGACCGAACCCGTGAGCAACGGCCTGGGCAGCGATGCCTTCGCCATCCTCTGGGACGGCAAGGCCTTGCATGGCCTGAATGCCTCGGGCCGCGCGCCGCAGGCCTGGACGCCCGAGTATTTCCACCGCAAGTACGGCAAGGATGCGAAGACGCCGCCGAAGCGCGGCATCGATTCCGTCGCCGTACCCGGCGCCGTCTCCGGCTGGGTGGCCCTGAGCGATCGCTTCGGCAGGCTGCCCTTCGCGGACCTGCTGGAGCCGGCCATCGAGATCGCTGAACGCGGCTACCTGATTCCGGTCGTGGTGCAGCAGAAGTGGGCCGCAGCCACGCCCGAGTTGCAGGGTGTACCCGGCTTCGCGCAGAGCTTCCTGCCCTGGGGCCGAGCACCCCAGGTGGGCGAGCTGTTCCAGTTCAAGGCGGCGGCGCGCGCGTTGCGCCTGATCGCCCAGACCAAGGGCGAGGCCTACTACCGCGGCGAGATCGCCCAGGCGCTCGAGAAGTTCTCCACCGAGTGCGGCGGCGCGCTCAAGGCCAGCGACCTCGCGGCCTACCAGCCCGAGTGGGTGCAGCCCCTGGCCAAGAACTACCGCGGCTACACCCTGCACGAGATCCCGCCCAACGGCCAGGGCATTGCGGCCCAGATCGCGCTGGGCATCCTCGACCAGTTCGATCTGGCCTCGATGCCCGTGGACGGTGTCGACTCGCAGCACCTGCAGATCGAAGCCATGAAGCTGGCCTTTGCCGACGTCTACCGCTACGTGGCCGAGCCCTCGGCCATGCAGGTCACGCCGGAGCAGATGCTGGACGACGCCTACCTGGCCAGCCGCGCCAAGCTGATCGACATGAAGCGGGCGCAGGACTTCAAGGCCGGCAACCCCGTCAAGGGCGGCACCATCTACCTGACGGCGGCCGACGAGAACGGCATGATGATCAGCTTCATCCAGAGCAACTTCATGGGCTTCGGCTCGGGCTGCGTGGAGCCCAGCTTCGGCATCAGCCTGCAGAACCGCGG
>DNQP01000082.1:0-2928 GCA_003500955.1 Curvibacter sp.
CGAGGTGTGCTGTGAGAGACTTCCAGCGAACTCTCTGATCCGGGCCGGGCAAATGTCAAAGATACACAGGCGGGGAATTCTGTTGCAGGGAATGTGCGCGTTCGGCCTCGGGGCCTGGCCGCTGGCCTCGCCGGCCCAGCCGGCAACTGCGGGCCAACCCCTGCAACTCGGTGTATTGCCTATCAGTAGCACCCGTGTGCTGCTGCGTAACTACACGCCTGTGCAGGCCTACCTGGAACGTACCCTGGGCCAGCCGGTGGAGCTGGTCACAGCGCCCGACTTCCGGACCTTCCATCGCGGCACGCTGCAGGGCAGTTACGACCTGGTGGTGACGGCGACACACCTGGGCAGGGCCGCGCAGATCGATGCTGGATGGCTGCCATTGGGGCGTTACACCGCACTCCATCGTACGCTGCTGATCGGGCGGCGGGCGGGCCCGCCGGCACGGCTCGAAGAACTCCGGGGTCAGACGCTGGCCGGACCAGACACCCTGACCCTGGCGGCAATGGAGGCCTTTGACTGGCTGCAGGGCCGTGGCTTGCGCGGCGGAGTGGATTACACCTATCTGGAGACACCAACTCCCAGCAGCGCGGCGCAGGCGCTGATTAATGGCCAGAGCCTGCTGGCCGTCAGCTCGCCTCAGGGCATGAAGAACACCCCGGAGGCGCTGCGCGAGCAGATCATGGTGTTTGCCAACCTTCCTGAACTGCCCAGTTTGCTCTGGCTGGCCCATCCACGCCTGGCTGCACGGCAGAACGTACTGAAGTCTGCTCTGCTGGGGCTGAACACGCCGGCAGCCGGTGTCGTCGAGTTTTTCGAAGCCACGGGTTACCAGGGAGTTCGTGAAGTGAAGTCGGCCGAGCTGGCGGTGACGGATCGTTACCTGCCGCGCCTGCGCGAGGTCCTCAAGGCTGCTCGATGACCTGGTGGCGTTCACGTTCGCTGCGTGCCAAGCTTTTGCTCGCCAGTCTGCTGGTCCAGGTGCTGATGCTGGGGCTGCTCGTCACCAACAGCCTGCGCATCAGCGGTCAGGCCCTGCAGGAGCGCGTGGAGCTTTATAACGCCGAACTGCTGATCCTCTTCAACGCTGCTCTGGCCGCGCCCCTGGCCGAGCGCGACTACGCCACCCTGAACGAGATTCTGGCCGAGGTTCAGCAGACGGCCGGCGTCAGCTATCTGGTCCTCAGCGAGCGCAACGGACAGCGGGTGGCGGCGGCTGGCTGGTCTGCCGAGCAGGCCCTGCCCGTCGCGCGGACCGGCCTGGACTTTGCCAATGCACGCGGCGACGTGCTGGACCAGAGCGTGGTCGTGCGGCTCAATGGCATGCCCTACGGTACGCTGGCCTACGGTCTGTCCATCGAGCATCTGAGCCGTGCCCGGACCCATCTTCTGCAGCAGAGCCTGGTCATCGGCCTGGCGGGCGTGGCCCTGTCCGTGCTCTTGCTGTCGGTGCTGGCCTATTTCCTGACGCGTCATCTCGATCGTCTCAGCGCTGCGAGCCAGCGGGTGGTCGAGGGCGACTTCAGTGTGCGCCTGCCGCAGGAGGCGGGTGACGAGGTCGGACAGCTGACGCGAGCCTTCAACCGCATGTCGGAGGCCGTGCAAGAGCGCATTGCGGCGCTGAGTGCGAGCGAAGCGCGTTTTCATGCCATCGCCAATTACACCTATGCCTGGGAGAGCTGGTTCGACGAGCAGGGCCGGCTGCTCTGGGTCAACCCCTCCGTGGTCAACGTGACCGGCTACACGCCGGCCGAGTGCATGGTGATGGCGGATTTTCCGACCTGCCTGGCCGAACCCGGGGATCGCCTCGCGCTGGAGCATGCCTTGCAGGACGCGCTGCAGGGGCGTGGCGAGCGCTTCGAGTTCCGCGTGCGTCACCGCAACGGGCTGCTGGTCTGGGTGGCCATGTACTCCCAGATCATTTTCGGGCCCCGGCAGGACAAGATGGGCGTACGCACCAGCATGATCGACATCACGCAACGGCGTGCCGCCGAGCAGGCGCTGCAGGTCGCGCTGGTCGACCTGAAGGTGGCCGATGAGTCCCGACGCCACCATCTCGCGAGCCTGGAGGAAGAGCGGGCGCGCCTGCTGGCCCTGCTGGGGGCGATGAACCTGGGCATCCTCTTCGTCACCGCGGACAACCAGGTCAAGTACTACAACCCGACCTTCCTGCGCATCTGGATGATCTCCGACGAGATCAACCTGGTCGGCAAGTCGGCCAACGAGGTGCTGGCCTATTCCGGCAACCAGCTCGCACGCCCCGATCATTTCTCACGCCATTTGCTCGAAGTTCTGGAGACACACGAGATGTCCAGCAGTTTCGAGATCGCGCTGAGCGACGGGCGGGTCGTGACCCAGTTGTCGTACCCGGTACGCGACGCTGACGCGCGCTTCATCGGCCGCCTCTGGATCTACGAGGACGTGACCCGTGAGCGCCAGACGGCCGAGCAGCTGATCTACCTCGCAGAGCGCGATGCCCTGACCGGCCTGTTCAATCGGCGCCGTTTCGAGGACGAACTGGCGCGTTTCCTCAAGGACTCGGACCGGCATCGCCGCCAGGGTGCGCTGCTGTTCTTTGACCTGGACGAGTTCAAGTACATCAACGACACCTTCGGGCACCGGGCGGGTGACTCGGTGCTGATCCGCGTGGCCGGGGAGGTGGGGGCGCTGACGCGCAAGAATGAGGTGTTCAGCCGGCTGGGGGGCGACGAGTTCGGTGTGCTGATGCCTGACGCCTCGGAGGAAGATGCCATCCATCTGGCCGAGCGCATCGTGCGCGCGGTGTCCCAGATTCCCCTGCGTCTGGAGGGTCAGAACCTGCGCCTGACGACCAGCCTGGGCATTGCGCATTACCCCAAGGATGCCGGCAACGCCGAGGAACTGGTGGCCCATGCCGATGCAGCCATGTACCAGGCCAAGGAAGCCGGC
>DNQP01000082.1:3234-4132 GCA_003500955.1 Curvibacter sp.
CATGTACCAGGCCAAGGAAGCCGGCAAGAATGCCTGGAGCGTGTACCGGCCCGAGCGTGACGCCTCGCGCGAGATGATCACCCGGCTGAGCTGGAACGACCGCATTGCGCGGGCCTTCGAGAAGGACCTCTGGCGCCTGCATTTCCAGGGCGTTTACCACGCGGGCAGCGGCGAGCTCTCGCATCTGGAGGTGCTGATCCGCCTGGTCGACGAGACTGACAGCAGCCGCCTCATCATGCCAGGCCATTTCATTCCCTACGCCGAGAAGACCGGCAAGATCCTGGACATCGACCGCTGGGTCCTGCGCCAGAGCATCACCCTGCTGGCGCAGCGGCCCCGGATGCCGGCCCTGGCGGTCAATATTTCGGGCCGATCCTTCGACCAGCCGACCCTGCCGCATTTCATCGCCGACGAACTGGAGCGCCAGGGGGTTGCGCCGGCACGCCTGCTGGTGGAACTGACCGAGACTTCGGCGGTGTCCGACCTGCAGGATGCGGAGCGCTTCATCGAGGCGCTGCGCCGAAGCGGCTGCAGCACCTGCCTGGATGACTTCGGCACCGGCTTCGCCTCGTTCGCCTATCTCAAACACCTCAAGGCGGACCTGCTGAAGATCGATGGCCTGTTCATCCGCGACCTGCCCAATGACCGGGACAACCAGGTCTTCGTCAAGTCCATCGTCGACGTGGCCCGCGGCCTGGGCAAGCGCACCGTGGCCGAGTTCGTGGAGAACGAGGAGACGCTGGCGATGCTGCGGCACTTCGGTGTGGACATGGTGCAGGGCTATCACCTCGACAAGCCCCAGGAAATGCACCCGGCGGCCGGCGGATCGGCCGCATAGGCCTGCGCACCGTAAGCGCAATACCGGGCCCGTGCCTATTTGCGGGCGAAACCTTACACT
>DNQP01000036.1 GCA_003500955.1 Curvibacter sp.
GAGCACATGGGCATGCCCTTCGACCGCAACCCGGACGGCACCATCTACCAGCGCCCCTTCGGCGGCCACACGGCCAACTACGGCGAGAAGCCCGTGCAGCGC
This sequence comes from Curvibacter sp., assembly GCA_003500955.1. Lineage (GTDB taxonomy): Bacteria > Pseudomonadota > Gammaproteobacteria > Burkholderiales > Burkholderiaceae_C > Hylemonella. The sequence continues at coordinate 103 of DNQP01000036.1, forward strand.
GCCTGCGCCGCAGCCGACCGCACCGGCCACGCCATGCTGCACACCCTGTACCAGCAGAACGTCTCGGCCAAGACCCAGTTCTTCGTCGAATGGATGGCCCTGGACCTGGTCCGCGACGCCGAAGGCGATGTGGTCGGCGTGACCGCGCTGGAAATGGAAACCGGTGACCTGCACGTGCTGCACGCCAAGACCGTGCTGCTGGCCACCGGGGGCGCGGGCCGTATCTTTGCCGCTTCCACCAACGCCTTCATCAACACCGGCGATGGCCTGGGCATGGCCGCGCGCGCGGGCATTCCGCTGCAGGACATGGAGTTCTGGCAGTTCCACCCGACCGGCGTGGCCGGTGCCGGCGTGCTGCTGACCGAAGGCTGCCGCGGTGAAGGCGCCATCCTGCTCAACAGCAAGGGCGAGCGCTTCATGGAGCGCTACGCACCCACGCTCAAGGACCTGGCACCGCGCGATTTCGTCTCGCGCTCCATGGACCAGGAGATCAAGGAAGGCCGCGGCTGTGGCCCCAACAAGGACTACGTGCTGCTCAAGCTGGACCACCTGGGCGCCGAGACCATCCACAAGCGCCTGCCCTCGGTGTACGAGATCGGCGTGAACTTCGCCAACGTGGACATCACCAAGGAGCCGATCCCGGTCGTGCCCACCATCCACTACCAGATGGGCGGCATCCCGACCAATATCAACGGTCAGGTCGTGGTGCACGACGGCAGCAGCAACAAAGTCGTCAACGGCCTGTACGCGGTGGGCGAATGCTCCTGCGTCTCGGTGCACGGCGCCAATCGCCTGGGCACCAACTCGCTGCTGGACCTGCTGGTCTTCGGCCGTGCCGCGGGCAACCACATCGTCGACTTCGCCAGCAAGACCAAATCGCACAAGCCGATGCCCGCCGATGCGGCCGATCGCACCCTGGCCCGTCTGGCGCGCCTGGATTCGGCAACGACTGGCGAATACGCCCAGAATGTGGCCAACGACATCCGCTCGACCATGCAGCAGCATGCCGGCGTGTTCCGCACCCAGGCCAGCATGGACGAAGGCGTGAAGAAGATCGCCGCGCTGCGCGAGCGCAGCAAGCACATCGGCCTGAAGGACAACTCCAAGGTCTTCAACACCGCGCGCATCGAGGCACTGGAAGTCGAGAACCTGATCGAGTGCGCCCAGGCCACCATGGTCTCGGCGGCGGCGCGCAAGGAATGCCGCGGCGCCCACACCGTGAGCGACTACGAGCGCCCGGCCGACGACCCGGTGGCACCGCTGGGCCGCGACGATGCCAACTGGATGAAGCACACCCTGTGGCACAGCGCGAACAACAGCCTGAGCTACAAGCCTGTCAACCTCAAGCCGCTGACGGTCGATTCCGTCCCGCCCAAGGTTCGTACCTTCTGAAACCTTGTGGGTCAGACCACGCGCGCGGCGATGTGCTCTGACCCCAACCGACTAGAAAAGGCGACATCATGACCCTACGCACCTTCCAGATCTATCGCTACGACCCGGACAAGGACGCCAAGCCCTATATGCAGACCATCGAGGTCGAACTCGACGGTCATGAGCGCATGCTGCTCGACGCCCTGGTCAAGCTCAAGGCGGTCGACCCCACCCTGTCCTTCCGCCGCTCCTGCCGCGAAGGCGTCTGCGGCTCGGACGCGATGAACATCAATGGCAAGAACGGTCTGGCCTGCCTGACCAACATGAACACGCTCAAGGGCACCGTGGTGCTCAAGCCTCTGCCGGGTCTGCCGGTGGTGCGCGACCTGATCGTGGACATGACGCAGTTCTTCAAGCAATACCACTCGATCAAGCCCTACCTGATCAACGAGAACGTGCCGCCCGAGAAGGAGCGCCTGCAGTCGCCTGAAGAGCGCGAAGAGCTCAACGGTCTGTACGAGTGCATCCTGTGCGCGAGCTGCTCCACGAGCTGCCCGAGCTTCTGGTGGAATCCGGACAAGTTCGTCGGCCCGGCCGGCCTGCTGCAGGCCTACCGCTTCATCGCCGACAGCCGCGACCAGGCCACCGGCGAGCGCCTCGACAACCTGGAAGATCCCTACCGCCTGTTCCGCTGCCATACCATCATGAACTGCGTCGACGTCTGCCCCAAGGGTCTGAACCCGACCAAGGCCATCGGCAAGATCAAGGAAATGATGGTCGCCCGCGCGGTGTGAGCGAGACACCAGGGCAGACCGTGGACAATGCACTGATCGATGAAAGAGCGCTGAGCAAGCTGAAGTGGCGCTGCCGCCGTGGCCTGCTCGAGAACGACCTCTTCATCGAGCGCTTTTTCCGCCAGTTCGAGTCCACGCTGACGGTACGCCAGGCCCAGGGCCTGAATGCCCTGATGGACCTGAGCGACAACGATCTGCTCGACCTGCACCTCGGCCGTAAACCGCTGGCCGAGGTGGAGCCCGGGCTGGATCGCGAAGAGGTACGTGAAGTACTGAAGATGTTGAGAACCACCTCCTGAAAGGTCTAGAAATGAAACTTGCCGACAACAAAGCCACCCTGTCGTTCAGCAACGGCGCCCCGAGCATCGAGCTGCCGGTCTACCAGGGCAATATCGGCCCGGATGTCATCGACATCCGCAAGCTGTACGGCCAGACCGGCATGTTCACCTACGACCCGGGCTTCCTGTCCACGGCTTCTTGCCAGTCGTCCATCACCTATATCGACGGCGACAAGGGCGAGCTGCTGTACCGCGGCTATCCCATCGAGCAGCTCGCCACCCAGTGCGACTACCTCGACACCTGCCACCTGCTGCTCTACGGCGACCTGCCCAACGCCACCCAGCAGAAGGATTTCCACAAGCTCGTGACCAACCACACCATGGTCAACGAGCAGATGCAGTTCTTCCTGCGCGGTTTCCGTCGTGACGCCCACCCCATGGCCGTGCTGACCGGTCTGGTCGGCGCCTTGTCGGCCTTCTATCACGACAGCACGGACATCAACAACCCGGAGCACCGCAACATCGCGGCCATCCGCCTGATCGCCAAGATGCCCACGCTGGTCGCCATGGCCTACAAGTACGGCATCGGCCAGCCCTACATGTACCCGCAGAACAGCCTGTCCTACGCCGGCAATTTCCTGCGCATGATGTTCGGCACCCCCTGCGAGGAGTACAAGGTCAACCCCGTGCTTGAGCGCGCGCTGGACCGCATCTTCATCCTGCACGCCGACCACGAGCAGAACGCCTCCACCTCCACCGTGCGTCTGTGCGGCTCCTCGGGCACCAACCCCTTCGCCGCCATCGCGGCGGGTGTGGCCTGCCTCTGGGGCCCGGCGCACGGCGGTGCCAACGAAGCCGCGCTCAACATGCTGGGTGACATCCAGAAGAACGGCGGCGTCGAGAAGATCGGCGACTTCATCAAGCAGGCCAAGGACAAGAACTCGGGCGTCAAGCTCATGGGCTTCGGTCACCGCGTCTACAAGAACT
>DNQP01000290.1 GCA_003500955.1 Curvibacter sp.
TGACCATGCAGTTCGGCGGCGTGCGTGCGGTCTCCGACCTGCACTTCAGCGCGCCGGCCGCGGCCGTGACCAGCCTGATCGGCCCCAACGGCGCGGGCAAGACCACGCTGATCCAGCAGCTCTCGGGTGCACTCGCGCCCGACGCCGGGCGCATCGTCTTCGACGGCCAGGACATCACGGCCCTGTCCATGCACGAGCGCGTGCACCGCGGCCTGGCGCGCTCCTACCAGATCACCAGCATCTTCCCGCGCCTGTCGGTGCTCGACAACGTGGCCCTGGCGCTGCAGGCGCGCACCGGCTCGAGCCTGCGTTTCTGGTCGGCGGCGCGCGCCGAGGCGCAGCGCTACGCGGCCGCGGCCGCGGTGCTGGCACGCGTGGGCCTGGGTGAGCGCGGCGCACAGCTGGCGGGCGCGCTCTCGCACGGCGAGCAGCGCCAGCTCGAAGTCGGCATCGCCCTGGCCACGGGCGCCAGACTCCTCTTGCTCGACGAACCCATGGCCGGCATGGGGCCCGAGGAATCCGAACGCATGGTGGCCCTGTTGCAGAGCCTGCGCGGCGAGTGCACGCTGCTGCTCGTGGAGCACGACATGGATGCCGTGTTCCGTCTGGCCGACACCATCTCGGTGCTGGTCAGCGGGCGCATCATTGCCAGTGCGGCCCCCGAGGCCATCCGTGCCGACGCCGAAGTGAAGCGCGCCTATCTGGGTGACGAGCTGGAGGAGGGCGCCTGATGTCGAACGTCGCGCCGACCCCCATGGCCCGCCCCGCCGCCCGCCGCCCGCTGCGGGCCTGGCGGCATTTCCAGCTCTGGACCTTGCTCATCGGGCTGAGCCTGCAACTGCACCTGGGCTACCTCTACCTGGTGGACGTCATGAACCCTGTGCCCGAAGCGGCGCAGCTGGTGCAGCTGCCCATCGAGGTGCTCCAGGTGCGCGACCGCGTGCCCCATCTGCAGGTGCGCCTGGTCGACGACCGCCAGCGCAGCATGGAGTTTCCCGCCTCGGCGGCCCTCTTCGCGCCCATCCACACGCCTTTGCAGGACGGTGAGTGGAACAGCCTGGGCGGCTGCATGGGCTATGTGCTGGGCGTGCCCGTACGCTGGGTGCGCGGCGAGGAGCGCTTCCGCATCTGGGAGCTGCACTGCGGCCCCGTCCACCGCGTCTACGAGGAGTTCAGCGCCGCCTACGCGCAGACCCTGCGGGATGCGCAACGCAGCCTGGAGTGGCATGGCGGCATCATCCTGCTGCTCACGCTGGCGGTGTTGGTGCTGGAGCGGCGCGCCATGGCGCGTCGGGAGCGCCAGGCATGAGCGCCCTGCTCGAAGTCCGCGACCTGCAGACCGCCTATGGCGCGAGCCAGGTGCTGTTCGGCATCAGCTTCAGCGTGGCGGCCGGCGGCGTGGCCACCCTGCTGGGGCGCAATGGCATGGGCAAGACCACCACGGTGCGTTCCATCCTGGGGCTCACACCGCCGCGTACCGGCGAAGTGCGCTTCCTGGGGGAGCGCATCGACGGCCTCGCGCCCGACCGCATCGCGCGCATGGGCCTGGCCCTGGTGCCCGAGGGCCGGCAGATCTTCCCCAACCTCACGGTCGAGGAAAACCTGCGCGCCTTCGCGGCCAACCGGCGCGTCCGCGCCGAGCCCTGGACGCTGGACCGCGTCTATGCGCTTTTTCCCGCGCTGGCCCAGCGCCGCCGCAACCTGGGCAACCAGCTCTCGGGCGGCGAGCAGCAGATGCTGGCCATCGGCCGTGCGCTCATGACCAACCCCGAGCTGCTGATCCTCGACGAGGCCACCGAAGGCCTGGCGCCGTTGATCCGCGAGCAGATCTGGGCCTGCCTGGACCAGTTGCGGGCGCAGGGCCAGAGCATCCTGGTGATCGACAAGTACGTGCAGCGCCTGATCCGCCTGGCCGACAGCCACACCGTGATCGAGCGTGGGCGCGTGGTCTGGTCCGGTGCTTCCGGGGAGCTGGCGGCCGATCCCGGGCTCTGGCACCGCTACCTGGGCGTCTGAACCTTCCCGGCGGGTGCTTCACACCCGGCCCTGTGTTTTTGAGTCCCCGCTTTACCTAGGGGAAACACTGATGTGGCCTAATTCTTGCGAATCCTGACCTAAACCTGACTTTCAGACCATGCTTGGCCCGAACCGTTCCCACCCGCTCCCTGCCGCCGGCATGCGCACGGTCTGGCTGGGGCTGCTGGTTCTGCTGGCCGCGCTTCTCTGGTCCTGGGCCCAGGCCCAGGCCGCGCCGACCCCCCTGGACATCAGCGATGACGAGACGGTCTATTGGGCGATGGCGGATGCCCCGGTCGAGGACATCGAACCCAGCGAGTCCGCCCTGAGTCCCGCCCGGGACCTGATCTGTCGCAAGCCCGCGCCCTACAAGCCCGGTGCCGACCAGGTGCCCCACGAAATTGCCCACCAGGACCTCCTGTCCGGTCCCGACCGATGGATCGCCCTGCCACAAGGCGTCCCGGTCCAGGGACCGCAGCCCGAATTGCCGCAGACCGAACGCAAGCCCCTGCTGCGTCCGCCTGCGCGCCTGGGCTGATCTCCCGCATCTGCTCTGGGCTCACGCCCGGCCCGGCCAGACCGGGCCGGCTGCGGCATCCCGTTTTTTACTGAGGATTGAATGAACAAGACCAAGATCTGGCGGCGCTGGACCGCCAGCCTGTTGCTCTGCCCCCTGGCCGTGTTGGCCCAGCCGGCGAGCGAAGCTCCACAGCGGGCGAGCGCGACGCCCGCAGCGACGGCTGCCGAGGCCGGCACCGCCTACACCCTGGATGCGCTGGTTGAGCGGGTGCTGACCCACAACCCCACGCTGCAGGGCGCGCGCAGCGCGCGTGTCCAGGCCGAGGCCGGCATCCGCACGGCCGGGGCCCTGCCCAACCCACGGCTGGAGGTGAGCGACGGCCGCCAGCGGCCCAACGGCGTAGGCGGTACCAATGGCAGCATCACGGGCTGGGGCGTCTCGCAGCTGATCGAGAACCCCTGGCTGCGCAGCGCGCGCGTGGATGCCGCCGAGCAGGGCCTGCGCAACAGCGAGGCGCAGCTGGGCCTGACGCGCGCCGAAGTCGTGGCCCAGGCCAAGCTGCGGGCCTACGAGGTGCTGTTGCGCATCGAGGAATCGCGCGCTGCCGACGACGAACTGCAGCTGCTGGAGCAGACCCGTGACCGCGTGCGTGTGCGCGTTGACAGCGGCGAGGCGGCGCGCTACGAGATCATCAAGGCCGAGGCCGAGTTCATCAGCGCGCGCCAGCGCCAGCAGACGGCCCAGCTCGCCGTGGAGCAGGCGCGCATCCGCCTCAACCAGCTCGCCGGCGGCCAGCTGCCCCTGGGCTGGACGCTCAACGCCCGGCTCGAAGACGCACTCCCCCCGGTGCAGGCACCGCTGCTGCGCGAACAGCTGCTCAGCACCAACCCCGAGCTGCAGGGCTTGCGCGCCCAGCTCGAGCGCCAGCAGGCGCGCGTGCGCGAAGCCAGCGCCAGCCGCTGGCCTGGCGTGGAACTGCGCTACGACGACCTGCGCGATCCCGACAACCGCCAGGGCGTGATTGGCGCCAGCATCCAGATCCCGCTGCTGGACCAGAAGCGCGGCCCGCGCGCCGAGGCGGAGGCCGAGACGACACGCGCACGCACCCGGCTCGAGGCCCGACAGATCGAACTGCAACTGCAGCTCGACTCGGCCGTGATGGCACTCGAGATGGCACGCCTGCGCGTGGAGGCGCTGGGCCAGGGCGCGATCCGCGACGCCGAGGCCGCCGTGCGGGTGGCCCAGGCCGCCTACCGTTTTGGCGAGCGCGGCATCCTCGACGTGCTCGATGCGCAGCGCGTGCTGCGCACCGTGCGCGCCGACCTGCTGCAGGCCCGTTACCAGCAGCAGGCCGCGGCCATTGAAATCGATCTCCTGACCGGCCGCGACGCCGTCCAACCCTGACCCCGCAAGACGACACATCATGAACAAGCAACACACAATCTTCCGGCCGGCGCTGCTGGCCACGCTGCTCACGGCTGCCGTGCTGGCGGGCTGCGGCAAGGGCGCGTCCGAAGGCAGCACGGCCGAGACGGCCGTCGATCCCGACCTGGTGGTGGTCAATGCCGAGATGGCGCGCAATTTCACTGTCGCGCCGCTGGCCCTGAAGAAGGTCAGCACCGAGCGTGACCTGCCCGGCCGCATCGAGGCCAACGAACAGCTGGTCACGCGCATCGGCGCCTCCGTCACGGGCCGTGTCACCGAGGTCTATGCCGAGGTGGGCGCGCGCGTGCGCGCCGGCCAGCAGCTGGCCCGGGTCTCCAGCCCCGACCTCACCAACGCCCAACTGGCCTATCTGCGTGCGCATTCCGCCACCAACCAGGCGCAGCGTGCCGTCGAACGCGCACAGGCGCTGATCCAGGCCGACGTGATCGGCTCGGCCGAGCTGCAGCGCCGTGAGGCCGAACTCTCCATCGCGCGTGCCGAGCTGCGCGCCGCCACGGATCAGCTGCTGCTGCTCGGCGTCTCCACGGAATACATCGAGCGCCTGCGCGACCGGGGGCAGCTTAGCCCCTACGCCGGCGTCAACGCGCCGCGCTCGGGTGTGGTGATCGAGCGCAAGGTCAGCCAGGGCCAGGTGGCCCAGCCGGGCGACCCGCTGTTCACGATTGCCGACCTCTCCAAGGTCTGGGTCGTGGGTGCGCTGCCCGAGCAGGACGCGTCGGCCGTGCAGATGGGCCAGCGCGTGGAGATCCGCGTGCCCGCGCTGCCGCAGCGCGAGTTCAAGGGCAAGGTGGTGTTCGTGAGCGACACCATCTCGCCCGAGACCCGCACGCTGATGGTCCGTACCGAGGTGGACAACGCCGACCGAGCGCTCAAGCCCCAGATGCTGGCCACGCTGCGCATCATCGGGGCCCCGCGCGAACAGCTGGCCGTGCCCGAGGCGGCCGTGGTGCGCGACAACGACAAGGACCACATCTACGTGCAGACGGCGGCGGGCCAGTTCCGCCTGACCCCGGTCGAACTCGCCCCGGCCACGGCCGGTGTGCGCCCCCTGCTCAAGGGCCCGGCCGCCGGCACGCCCGTGGTGGTCGATGGCGCCTTCCATCTGAACAACGAGCGCAAGCGCGCGGAACTGGAGTAAGCCATGCTCACCTCCCTGATCCGTGCCGCGCTCAGCCAGCGGCTGGTGGTGGTCGTGCTGGCCCTGGTGCTCTGCGCCTTCGGCGTGCGCGAAGCCACCCGCCTGTCGGTGGACGCCTTCCCCGACGTGACCAACGTGCAGGTCCAGATCGCGACCGAAGCCACGGGCCGCTCGCCCGAGGAGATCGAGCGTTTCGTGACCGTGCCGCTGGAGATCGCCATGACCGGCCTGCCCGGGCTGGTGGAGATGCGCTCGCTCAACAAGAGCGGCCTGTCCATCATCACCCTGGTCTTCACCGATGCCACCGACGTCTACTTCGCCCGCCAGCTCGTGCTGGAGCGCCTGATCGAGGTCACGCCGCGCATGCCCGCGGGCATCACCCCCGTGCTGGGTCCGGTCTCGACCGGTCTGGGCGAGGTCTACCAGTACACCCTGGACCACCCGGACGACGGCCAGCGCGCCCTCACGCCAGAGGAACTGGCCGAGCGCCGCATCGTGCAGGACTGGGTGGTGCGCCCGCTGCTGCGTTCCATCCCCGGCGTGGCCGAGATCAACTCCCAGGGCGGCTATGTGCGCCAGTACCAGGTGCTGGCCAAGCCCGAGCGGCTGCTGCACCACAACATCAGCATCGAGCAGGTCTACGAGGCGGTGGCCAAGAACAATGCCAACGCCAGCGGTGGCATCCTGCCGCAGCGTTCCGAGCAGTACCTGATCCGCGGCGTGGGCCTGATCCGTACCCTGGAGGACATTGCCAACATCGTGGTGCGCGAGAAGAACGGCGTGCCGCTCTATGTGCGCGACCTGGCCGAGGTGACCATCGGCCACGAGGTGCGCCAGGGTGCGATCATCAAGGGTGGCTACACCGAGTCGGTCTCGGGCATCGTGCTCATGATGCGTGGTGGCAATGCCAAGCAGGTGGTCTCCCGTGTCCAGCAGCGCGTGGAAGAGATCAACAGCAAGGGCATGCTGCCCGGCGGCCTGCAGATCGTGCCTTACTACGATCGCACCGAGCTCGTCGATTCGGCGCTGTGGACCGTGGGCAAGGTGCTGATCGAAGGCATCTTCCTCGTGGTGGTGGTGCTTTTCATCTTCCTGGGCGACGTGCGCTCCAGTCTGATCGTGGTGGCCACGCTGGTCATCGCGCCGCTGACCACCTTCATCCTGATGAACCGCTACGGCATCTCGGCCAACCTGATGTCGCTCGGTGGCCTGGCCATCGCCATCGGCCTCATGGTCGACGCCACCGTGGTGGTGGTGGAAAACGTCTTCCATCGCCTGGGTCTGGCCAAGCCCGGCACCTCGCGCGTGCGCCTGGTGCTGGAAGCCACGCAGGAGGTGGCCACGCCCACGGTCTTCGGCATCGTCATCATCATGCTGGTGTTCCTGCCGCTCATGACGCTGCAGGGCATCGAGGGCAAGATGTTCGCCCCGCTGGCGCTGACCATCGTGATCGCCCTGGGCATCTCGCTGCTGGTCTCGCTGATCCTCTCGCCCGTGCTGTGCTCCTACATCCTCAAGGGCGGGGCCGACCACGACACCAAGGTCATCGCCGTGCTCAAGAGCGCCTACCTCAAGCTGCTGGACCGTGCGCTGGACCGGCAGAAGGCCACGCTGGCCGCGGCGATAGGTCTGCTGCTGTTCTCGCTGGCGCTCTTTCCCTTCCTGGGCAAGTCCTTCATGCCGACGATGAAGGAGGGCGCGCTCACGCCGCAGATCAACCGCGTACCCAGCATCTCGCTCGACGAATCCATCCGTCTCGAAATGGCGGCCATGAAATCCGTGGCCGAGGTCGAGGGCGTGCGCAGCGTGGTGTCCAAACTGGGCCGTGGCGAATCGCCGGCCGATCCGGCGGGCCCGAACGAGTCCGATCCCATCGTGCTGCTGGACCCCGATTCCGACCGCACGCAGGACGAGATCGATGAGGAGATCCGCCAGCGCCTCTCGTCCATCCCCGGCGTGCAGATCGTGCTCTCGCAGCCGATCTCGGAGCGGGTCGACGAGATGGTCACGGGCGTGCGCTCGCAACTGGCCATCAAGATCTTCGGTGACGACCTGGGCGAGCTCAAACGCGTTTCCGAGCAGATCGCGCGCCTGCTGCGCAACGTCCCCGGTGCGCGTGACATCCGCATCGAGCGCCTCTCGGGCCAGCAGGCCCTGACCATCGACATCGACCGCAAGGCCATCGCGCGCCACGGCATCAACGTGGCTGAGGTGCACAACCTGATCGAAACCGCCATTGGCGGCCGCGAGGTGAGCCAGCTCTACGAGGGCGAGCGCCGTTTCGGCATTGCCGTGCGCTTCCCCGAGGAAGACCGCAACTCGGTCGAGACCATCCGCAAGATGCTGCTTCGTGCGCCCGACGGGGCCCTGGTGCCCCTGGCCTCGGTGGCCAGCATCGAGCTGCGCGACGGCCCGGCCCAGATCAGCCGCGAAAGCGGCAAGCGCCGCGTGGTGGTCGGTGCCAACGTCGAAGGGCGTGACCTGGCCGGCTTCGTGGCGGAGGTGGAGCAGCGCATCGCCAAGGAGGTCAAGGTGCCCGAGGGCTACTACTTCGTCTACGGCGGCCAGTTCGAGAACATGGAGCGCGCCATGGCCACGCTGACCATCATCGTGCCCATCACCATCGCGGCCATCTTCTTCCTGCTCTTCCTGCTGTTCAACTCGCTGAAGCTGGCCTCGCTCATCATCCTGGTGCTGCCGTTCGCCTCCATCGGTGGCCTGATTGGCCTGGCCGTCACGCGCGAGTACCTCAGCGTGCCGGCCTCGGTGGGCTTCATCGCGCTCTGGGGTATCGCCGTGCTCAACGGCGTGGTGCTGGTGAGCTACATCCGCCGTCTGCGCGAGGACGGCATGGCCGTGATGCAGGCCGTGCGCGAAGGCTGCGTGGCGCGTTTCCGTCCCGTGATGATGACGGCCACCGTGGCCCTGCTGGGCCTGGTGCCCTTCCTCTTCGCCACCGGGCCGGGGTCGGAAGTGCAGAAGCCGCTGGCCATCGTGGTCATTGGCGGTCTGATTTCGTCTACATTGCTGACCCTGGTGGTGCTGCCGGCGCTCTATCGCTGGTTTGACGAGAGCCCGATCGAGGCCTGACAAGAAGACTAAGGAACAAAGACATGAAAAAAATGATGGAAATCCGCGCCATCGTGCGCCCCAGCCGTCTGTCGCAGCTGCGTTATGCGCTGCACGACATCCCCAACTTCCCGGGCCTCACGATGATGAAGGCCGAGGGCTTCACGGCCCCGGCCGCCGTCGGCAAGCGCACGGTGAAAGAGGAGCTGATCGACTACACCCCCAAGATCATGGTGGCTGTGCTGGCCGATGAAGACATGGTGGAGGAGATCCGCAAGACCATCATCGAGAGCTGCAGCACCGGTCAGATCGGCGACGGCCTGGTCTGGACCGTACCGATCGCCAGCATGCACCGCGTGCGCAACGGCTCGGACATGCTGGCCGAGTGAATCAGCGCGATCTGAAATGAAGGAGCCCGGCAAAGCCGGGCTCTTTTTTTGTGGGGGGCCTAGCCGACCTGCGCTCTCAGCTGTGCCACCGTTGCCGGCTGCATCTCGAACCCGGCGGGCAGGCCCGGGTTGATGACGATGCCCTGCTCCGGCGCCATGCCCTTGAGCAGGCGCGCGAGATCCGTGGACCGCCCGAAGCCAAAGGTGGTCTGGCGCTTCGACCATGCATCGGCGCGTTCAGGTGCCGTGAAGAGGGCCAGGAAGGGCGTCTTCTTGGCATCGGCGAGCACCATGGGCGTCGCGCCGTGGTCCCAGACCCCTCCGGCCTGGCTATCCCTGTCGGTCAGGACGTAGACGGTGGCGCTCAGCAAGGTCTGCACAAAGGTGGCTACCGGTATCTGGCTTTGCAGGGCCGCCACCAGGGCCCGCTCCAGATCGTTCAAGGGCTCGAAAGGCTGTCGCATCGTCCCAGCCCCGCCTGCAGCCTAGCGCGGCCGGGCGTTGTGCACGGCAAACCAGCTGCTGATGAGCGCGCCGATGATGACCACGATGGGGGCGGCGTTGTCGGCGATGGCGCGGATGCTTTGCACCAGCCAGTTGCCGCTGGGCGCGGCGGGGGCCGTGACGTAGCCACCGGCCGGCGCCACGCGCTCGCTGGGGTCGGCCACGCCGGCGGCGGCATCGGCGGCCACGATGGCCAGCGCGGTGATCAGCAGCCCGGTGAGGCCCAGCCAGCGGCCCTGCCGCAGCCGTGCCAGCAACACGATGCCCAGGTGCATGCTCAGCAGCACGCCGATGGCGATGGCTGGCGCCAGCGCCAGCCGGGTCAGGTAGCGGCTCAGCAGCACATAGGCCAGGCCCGCAACGATGGCGAGCACGACCAGCGCCGCATGGGCCGCCGCTCTCCGGAGCTCAGGCTGGGGCGGCGAGGGCGGGGTGAACTCTGGCAGCTGGGAGGGGCGGAACTCGGGTTTCAACACGGGCGGTTTTCCATGCGGGCTGGGGTCTGAATTCTACGGATGTCGGCGGCCGGCTGTGTGACACAGCCGCTCGTCACCGATGCGTTTCACTTCATCCCATTGCGTCGGGCCAGTTCCACGAACAGGCCCGACTGGTCCAGATCGCTGAGCCCGTGCGCCACGCCTTCGGCATAGAGCTGCTCCAGCAGGCCGGTGATGGGCGCGTTGTAACCCAGGCCGGTGGCGGTTTCCAGGGCATTGCGCATGTCCTTGAGCTGGACGGTCATGCGCCCGCCCGGGGCGAAGTTGCGCTCCACCATGCGCTGGCCGTGCACCTGCAGGATGCGGCTGTCGGCAAAACCGCCGCTGATGGCTTCCTTGACCTTGGCCGGGTCGGCACCGCCTTTCTGGCACAGCAGCAGGGCCTCGGCCACGGCACCGATGGTGATGCCCACGATCATCTGGTTGGCCAGCTTGGCGATCTGGCCGCTGCCGCTGGGGCCGACCAGGGTGGCGCGGCCCAGCGGGGCGAAGACGGCTTTGGCGCGTTCGAAGGTGCTGAGCTTGCCGCCGGCCATGATGGCCAGGGTGCCAGCCTCGGCCCCCAGCGTGCCACCCGAGACCGGGGCGTCCAGGTGGGTGATGCCCATGCCGCCCAGGCGCTCGGCGTGGGCGCGTGCCTCGGCCGGCTTGATGGAGGACATATCGATCAGCACCGTGCCCGGCTTCATGGCGCCGGCCACGCCCAGGATGAAGAGCACTTCCTCGACCACGGGGCCGTGCTCCAGCATGGTGATCACGAACTCGCTGTTCTGAACGGCGGCGGTGGGGGTGTCGTGGACCGTGGCGCCAAAGGCGGCCAGGCCTTCGGCCTTGGCGCGGGTGCGGTTCCAGACCTGCACGGTGTGGCCGGCTTCACACAGGCGGCGTGCCATGGGGTAACCCATGAGGCCG
>DNQP01000293.1:0-4486 GCA_003500955.1 Curvibacter sp.
CGGCGTCTCCAGCGTGATGCGACCCAGCGCGCCCGATCGGAAATCGTGGATCAGCAGCTCGGCGGCCTTCTGCAGGTTCACCTGGTTGCCGGCCATCAGGGCGCCGCGGCTGCGGCCGATGGCCTCCAGCAGCTCTTCGCTCTGCAGGGCTTCCCAGTTCTTGAGCCCGTAGCGCGCGGCCAGCAGGGCGGGATACGAGGGCTTGAGGTAGTCGAGCAGCTCCAACGCCACCTCCTGGTCGTCGAAAGCGTTGCGCCCCACGGCGCCGCTGGCGGCCAGGTTGTAGCCACTTTGCGCCACGATGATGCGCGGCCAGAGCATGCCCGGCGTGTCGTAGAGATGGAAGGCGTCTTCGAGCACGATACGCTGCTCGTTGCGCGTGACGCCGGCCTCGTCGGCCGCCTTGGCAGCGCTCTTGCCCACGAGCCGGTTGATCAGCGTGGACTTGCCCACATTGGGGATGCCGCAGATCATCACACGCAACGGTCGCGCCAGGCTCTCGCCCCGCGTGGGCGCCAGTTCGCGACAGGGAGCAATGAGGCGTCTGGCGGCGTTGCCGTCGGTGGTGTCCAGCGCGATGGCGCGCGTGCCCGTGCGGCCGTTGTAGTGGGCCAGCCAGAGTGCCGTGCGTGCGGGATCGGCCAGGTCCTGCTTGTTGAGCACCTTGAGGCTGGGGCGCTTGCTCGTGAGCGCGCCCAGCATGGGGTTGGCACTGGAACCCGGCAGACGTGCATCCACCATCTCGATGACCACATCAATGTGCTTGATGCGTTCCTCGATGGTCTTCTTGGTCAGGTGCATATGACCAGGGAACCACTGGACAGCCATGGCGGGACGTTGCTTTCTTTGGGGAAATCAGGCGGTGATTGTCGCCGACCGCGTGCGCGACAGAGCGGTGCGCACGCGGGCGAGCTCGAACAAAAAGAAAGGCCCGCTCGCAAGCGGGCCCCTCAGCAGCGGAAAACAGGGATCAGGCGCGCGCCATCCGCAGCTTCCTGGAGAACTCCTGCAGCGCAGCGATACCGCTTTCCTCGGCGCGATGGCACCAGGCCTGCAGATCGGCGATCAGCTGCTCACGCGAGAGCGAGGTGTTGAGCCAGAGCTGGCGCAGTTCTTCGCGCATGGTCACCATCTTGTCCAGCACGGGCGACGCTGCACGGGCCTGGGCCAGCTGGGGCGCAGCGTGGGCCGGCACTTTGTCCTCGTCACGGTGCAGCCAGCGGTCGGCGGCCTTGACCACGGCGCTGTCGACGGCGCGGGCCTTGAGCGCGGCCATCTCCTGCTGGACGGCACGCTGCATGCCATGGGCGTAGCCGGCCATGATCTCGTAGCGGTGGGCGATCAGGGCCTCGAGGGTCTTGTCGTCGGCCACGGGCTTGATATCGCCGAGGGCAAGCTTGGGCGGGGTCTTCTTGACCTTGGCCAGGCCCAGGGCGCTCAGCACATTGATGTACAGCCAGCCGATGTCGAACTCGTAGGGCTTGACGGAGAGCTTGGCCGAGGTCGGGTAGGTGTGGTGGTTGTTGTGCAACTCCTCACCGCCGATGATGATGCCCCAGGGCGAGATGTTGGTGCTCGAATCGGGCGCCTCGAAATTGCGGTAGCCCCAGTAGTGGCCGAAACCGTTGATGATACCGGCGGCGGTCACGGGGATCCAGGCCATCTGAACGGCCCAGACGGCCGCACCCAGGGCGCCGAACAGGGCCAGGTCGATGATGAGCATGACGCCCACGCCCTGCCAGGAATAGCGGGTGTAGAGGTTGCGCTCGATCCAGTCGTCCGGCGTCCCATGCCCGTAGCGGGCCATGGTTTCCTTGTTCTTGGCCTCGGCGCGGTAGAGCTCGGAGCCTTCCCAGAAGACTTTCTTGATGCCGTAGACCTGGGGGCTGTGCGGATCCTCTTCCTGCTCGCACTTGGCGTGGTGCTTGCGGTGGATGGCGGCCCACTCCTTGGTCACCATGCCCGTGGTCAGCCACAGCCAGAGACGGAAGAAATGCGAGGGAATCGGGTGCAGGTCCAGAGCCCGGTGCGCCTGATGGCGGTGCAGGAAGATGGTCACACTGGCGATGGTGACGTGCGTCAGGGCCAGCGCGACCAGGACGATCTGCCACCAGCTCAGGTTCAGCAGGCCGTGCGCCAGCCAGTCGATGGTTGCGTTCAGCACAGCCCAGTCGGGTAGAAACATGCGGGTCTCTCTCAGATAAAAAATAGGTGTGACCAGACGCCACGCCCTTGCCCCGGATTTTAAAGGCTGCCCCCGGATTTGGGCCAAGATTTCCCAGGTTTTAGGGTGGAAAACCCTAATTCAAGTCAATTGATCATCTTTTTTGCCAGATTGCAGCAAAAAAGCCGTCTGTTTGATGCAAATGGGGCCACAGACGCAGATAAAGCGCACCGTTGTCGCCGCCTTGGCACAGACGGTCGGCCTGGTCGACCTTGAGCTGGGCCAGCAGCTCGCCGGCCGGCAAAGGCTGGAAATCCGGATGGGCGGCGCTGAAGGCTGCCGCGATGGCCTCGTTTTCCTGCGGCAGCACGCTGCAGGTGGCATAGACCAGACGGCCGCCAGGCTTGAGCAGACGCGCCGCGCTGGCCAAGATGGCGCCCTGCTTGACCGTCATTTCCTGCATGGCCTGCTCGGACTGGCGCCATTTCAGATCAGGGTTGCGTCGCAGCGTGCCCAGGCCGGAACAGGGAGCGTCGACCAGCACGCGGTCGATCTTGCCGGCCAGGCGCTTGATGCGCTCGTCGCGCTCGTGGGCGATGGCCGCCGGGTGCACATTGGACAGGCCGCTGCGCGCCAAGCGCGGCTTGAGTGCCTCGAGCCGGTGGGCCGAGGTGTCGAAGGCGTACAGCCGGCCGGTGCTGCGCATGGCCGCGCCGATGGCCAGGGTCTTGCCGCCGGCACCGGCGCAGAAGTCCACCACCATCTCACCGCGCTTGGCGTCGAGCAGCAGAGCCAGCAGCTGCGAGCCCTCGTCCTGCACTTCGATGGCACCACGCGTGAAGGCGTCGAGTTTGTTGAGCGCCGGCTTGCCCTCGATGCGCAGACCCCAGGGCGAATAAGGCGTGGGCACCGACTTGATCCCCGCCTCCTTCAGCTCCTTCTGCACAGCCTCGCGCTTGGCCAGCTGGGTGTTGACGCGCAGGTCCAGGCCTGCGCCCTGGTTCAGGCTCTCGACCAGGGGCCAGAAACCCTCGCCCAGCTGCGCCTTGAGCGGCTGCACCAGCCACTCGGGCAGGTTGTGGCGGTGCATGTCCAGCAGCTCGTCCGGCCTGACGCGGTCGCAGTGGTCCAGCCACTGCTTTTCCTGCTCGGTCAGCACGCTCCTGATGAAGTCGCGCGGGCCGTAGAAGCCGAGGATGGCCAGGCGCCGCTCGCGCGGGCCGCTGCCCGAGAGCGCGAGCTTCTCGAACAGCAGCTTCTTGCGCAGCACGGTGTAGACCGTTTCGGCCAGGGTGGCGCGCTCGCGCGGGCCCAGGCCACGGTGGTCGCGGAAGAAGCGCGAGACGATGGCGTCGGCCGGGTGATCGAATTTGAGGGTGAGCCGGACCAGTTCGGTGCAGACGTCCAGCAGGGCTTGGGGATGCATAACTTGTTTTTGGGAACTTGGCCTAGGATTGTCCCATGTCAGATGAAAAACTCCCTCCCTTGATCGAAACCCGCCCGGGCCTCTACCGCCACTACAAGGGCATGTCCTATGAAGTGATCGGCACCGTGCGCCACAGCGAGACGCTGGAACCCATGACGCTCTACCGCGCGCTCTACGGCGAGCACGGACTGTGGGTGCGACCCGCGGCCATGTTCAACGAGGAAGTGGTGATCGACGGCGTGCGCCAGCCCCGCTTCACCTGGGTGGGCGAGACAGGCACCAAGACCTGAAGCTACATTTTTTGTAGCAGTTCGGCGATGGCGCGCGGGTAGATCAGGTGCTCCTGCGTCAGCACGCGCGCAGCCAGCGTGTGCTCATCGTCCCCGGGCAGCACCGGCACCACGGCCTGGGCCAGGATGGGACCGTGGTCCAGCTCGGCCGTGACCTGGTGCACGGTGGCACCGGCGAACTTGCAGCCGGCCTCGATGGCGCGGCGGTGGGTGTGCAGGCCCGTGAAGGCAGGCAGCAGAGAAGGGTGGATGTTCAGCAGGCGCCCGGCGTAGTGCGCGACGAAGCCCGGCGTGAGGATGCGCATGAAGCCGGCGAGCACCACGAGCGCGGGCTGGTGGGCGTCGATCGCGGCCATCAGGGCGGTATCGAAGGCCTCGCGGCTGGCATAGGCCTTGTGGTCCAGGACGGCGGTGGTGATGCCCCGCTCCTGCGCAAAGGCCAGGCCCTTGGCATCGGCCTTGTTGCTCAGCACGGCCGCCACACGGGCACCATACTGGTCGAGCCAGCGCTCACGTTCGGCGGTCTGCACGATCGCGGCCATGTTGGAGCCGCCTCCGGAAATGAGGATCACGATGTTTTTCATGGGATGGCGTGATTATCGGCTT
>DNQP01000293.1:4816-5274 GCA_003500955.1 Curvibacter sp.
TGTCACGGTTTGGACAGCCGTTTACGAACGAGCGTGCTTAAATAGGTACGCGTCGGCCTGACGCCGACACGACCGCATGGAGACACCGATGGATTTGGCATTCACCCCTGAAGAACAGAAATTTCGCGAGGAGATCCGCGCCTGGGTGCGCGAGAACCTGCCCGCGGACATTGCCCACAAGGTGCACAACGCCCTGCAGCTCACGCGCGACGACATGCAGCGCTGGGCCAAGATCCTGGGCAAGAGGGGCTGGCTGGGCTACGGCTGGCCCAAGCAATTCGGCGGCCCGGGCTGGACGGCCGTGCAGAAGCACCTCTTCGAGGAAGAGTGCGCACTGGCCGGCGCGCCGCGCATCGTGCCCTTCGGGCCCGTGATGGTGGCCCCGGTCATCATGGCCTTCGGTAACGCCGAGCAGCAGAAACGTTTCCTGCCGGGCATCGCCAGCGGCGAGGTCTGGT
>DNQP01000195.1:0-260 GCA_003500955.1 Curvibacter sp.
GCGCGCCGATCTGCTTGCTGAGCGTGTTGCGCTTGTTCTGCAGCTCTTCGGTCCGCGTCTGGATCGTCTTGCGCTCGCCCTCGAGCGCGCGGAACTTGCCGGCATCGAGGAAAGGCTGAGGCTTCTTGCGCGTCTCCAGGCGGGCGAGGACGCCGTCAAGGTCTTTGCGGAGGAGGGTCAGGTCTAGCATTGGGGTATTGTAGTTTTCGTTTTCTCTGCCTTGTTTGCCTGGTGTTTGCCTGGCGGCGCTTTGGTAATCC
>DNQP01000195.1:595-977 GCA_003500955.1 Curvibacter sp.
CCCCCCGCCCCTTCCCACCCCCGCCGGGGCGGGAAGGGGGGCCTGGATTTGGTTTTTGGTGTTTTGGCTACGCTACTACGACGCGAGTCGTCACCGCCACCACTGCACGCCGAGACTTCTGGGAGCCGGTCGTAGTCAACGGCTCCATAACGGCATGCCACCGGCGGCGGTCGTGCCGACCTGCCGCGATCGAGTCCGGGCCTCTTTCTCGTAGCTGGCGCGCAGCCGCCAGCCGGGGGAGTACAGGCCCAGAGCCGTTGACTACGACCGGCTCCGTGAAATGCAGGTACTCAAACCCAGGTTGCGGCGTTGCGCGTTGTAGAAGCGTAGCCGGCCCGACGAGATCAAATCCAGGCTCCCCTTCCCGCCCCGGCGGGGGCGG
>DNQP01000195.1:1313-15585 GCA_003500955.1 Curvibacter sp.
CGGGGGGATAGGGGGGGATTACCAAAGCGCCGCCAGGCAACTCCGCAGCAGAAAGAAGTCAAGCATCCAGCTTCAAGCCCTTAGGCAAAGGAAACTTGATCGTCTCCTCGATCCCATCCATCTTGCGCACGGCCACCGCCCCCAGCGCCTTGATGCGTTCGATCACCTGCTGTACCAGGATCTCGGGGGCCGAGGCGCCGGCGGTCAGGCCCACGCGGGACTTGCCCTCGAACCACTCGGCCTTCAGCTCGGAGGCGTCATCCACCATGTACGCATCGGTGCCGAGTTTTTTAGCCACCTCGCGCAGGCGATTGCTGTTGGAGCTGGTGGGGCTGCCCACGACGATGACCACGTCCACCTGGGGACTCAGGATCTTGACCGCGTCCTGCCGGTTCTGCGTGGCATAGCAGATGTCCTGCTGCTTGGGTTCGCGCACCTGAGGAAACTTGGCCTTCACCGCCGCCATGATGCTGGCCGCGTCATCCACACTGAGCGTGGTCTGCGTCACCACGGCCAGCTTGCTGGTCTGCGCCGGTTGCACACGCAGCACGTCGTCCTCGTCCTCCACCAGGTGGATGCCGGAATCGAGCTGGCCCATGGTGCCTTCCACCTCGGGGTGGCCCTTGTGGCCGATCATGATGAACTCGTAGCCTTCCTTGTGCAGCTTGGCCACTTCCACGTGCACCTTGGTCACCAGCGGACAGGTGGCGTCGAAGATCTGAAAGCCACGTCGCTCGGCTTCCTGCTGCACAGCCTTGCTCACACCGTGGGCCGAAAAGACCAGCGTCGCGCCGGGTGGCACATCGCTGAGCTCTTCGATGAAGATCGCGCCCTTGGCCTTGAGGTCGTTGACCACATAGGTGTTGTGCACGATCTCGTGGCGCACATAGATGGGGCGGCCGTACTTGGCCAAGGCGCGCTCGACGATCTCGATGGCGCGGTCCACGCCCGCGCAGAAGCCGCGCGGCTCGGCCAGGATGATTTCGGATTCGATGGCCATACTCAGAGCACTCCGATCAGCTGCACTTCGAAGCTCACGGGCTGGCCCGCCAGCGGGTGGTTGAAGTCGAACAACACGGCTTCGTCGCCTAGCTTGACGACCACGCCGCCGAACTGCCCCTTGCGGTCCGGCGTGGGGAAATGCACCACATCGCCGATACGGTACTCCTCGTTCGGGTCGCCAAGCTCGCGCAATTCCTTGCGCGAGAGCCATTGCTGCATGTCCGGGTTCTTGTCGCCATAGGCACCGGCCGGCAGCTGCAGCGTGGTGTGCACGCCCTCCTCCAGCCCGATCAGCGCGGCTTCGACGCCCGGCGCCAGCTCACCGGTACCGATGGTCAGCGTGGCCGGCTTGCCGCCGAAGGTGTTGATGATGTCGCCCGCCGGGCCGGCCAGCCGGTAATGCAGGGTGAGGAAGGAGCCGGGCTGGACCCGGGCGAGGGTGGAGGTCATGGAAGTCCCGATAAACTGGCCTCATTGTAATTTTTCAGGCCCCGGCATGCCTTTGAAAGACCTTCCCCCCGACGCGCAACCGCGCGAGAAGCTGCTGGCGCGCGGTCCGGGGGCCTTGTCGGACGCCGAACTGCTGGCCCTGCTGCTGCGCACCGGACTGGCCGGCAAGGGCGTGCTGCAACTCGCCCAGGAACTGGTCGACAGCTTCGGCGGCCTGGCCGGCCTGCTGCATGCCAGCGCCGACGACCTCCAGCGCATCAAGGGCCTGGGGCCCGCCAAGCGTGCCGAACTGGTGGCCGTGCTGGAGCTGGCGCGTCGGGCCCTGGCTGAACAGCTGCGCGAACGCGCGGCACTGGATACACCCCAGGCCGTCAAGGACTATCTGCAGCTGCAGCTAGCGAGCAAGAAACACGAATGTTTTGCCGTGCTCTTTCTGGACAACCAGCACAAGCTGCTGGCTCTGGAGGAAATGTTCCGCGGCACGCTCGCACAAACCAGCGTCTACCCGCGCGAGGTCGTGCTGCGCGCCCTGCACCACCACGCCGCGGCCGTGGTGCTGGCGCACAACCATCCCAGCGGCACGGTCCAGCCCTCGCGGGCCGATGAAGCGCTGACCCAGGCCCTCAAGGCCGCGCTGGCCCTCATCGATGTGCGCGTGCTGGACCACGTGATCGTCGCGCCGGGCCTGGCCTTGTCCATGGCCGAGAAAGGTCTGCTCTGATGGTCACCGTGAAATCCCTGGCCGATCTCAAGCAGGTCAAGAAGGCCATCGAGACGCAGGCGAAAGTGGAAGCCGAGCGCAAGGCCGAGGCCGCAAAGCGGGCCCGGCAGGCCACGGCCGATCGCGATCTGTTTCTGCAGGCCGCCGGCAAGGTGCAGCCGCTGGCCGTGCCGGCGAAGGCAGCGCTGAAGACCGAGAAGCCCCAGCCCCTGCCCATCCAGCGCCAGCGCGACGAAGAGGCGGCGCTGAAGGAAACCATCAGCGACGAGTTCGATGCCAGCACCCTGCTGGAAACCGACGAACACCTGAGCTACCGCCGCCCCGGCATCGGCCCCGACGTGACGCGCAAGCTGCGCCGCGGCGACTGGGCCATCCAGGGCCAGCTCGATCTGCATGGCCTGCGCACCGAAGACGCCCGCGAAGCCCTGGGCCAGTTCATCCGTGAGGCGCAGAAGCACGGCCTGCGCTGCGTGCGCGTGGTCCACGGCAAGGGCCTGGGCTCACCGGGCAAAACGCCGGTACTCAAGGGCCGGGTGCAGAGCTGGCTGGCGCAGAAGAAGGAAGTGCTGGCCTTTGTGCAGGCCCGGCCCGCCGAAGGCGGCGCAGGCGCACTGGTGGTGTTGCTGCAGCCTGGCGGCTAGGGCCACCATACGGGCGACAACAAGACAGGGGGAGGCAGAATGAAAGAAGTGGCCATCAGCCTGAGGTTCAGGCTCTTGCTGGCCGTGGCCGCTCTGGCCGCGGGCTGGATGATCATGGGGCCATTCGGCCTGGTCTTCTTCTCGCCGATTGCCGGTATCTGCTTGGCCAGGCCTCTGCTCGACAAGATGGCGAGCCTCTATTACGGTGCCCGGGCATCTGCCCTGCAGCAGTTCCAGGGCAAGTACTTTGCGTTCCGCGGCGTGCGCTTCGACGTGTACGAAGATGAACAAGAACAACTCTGGTTGAGGACTGCCGACGTACGCACCTTGCTACCTTCCTTCCCGCGTGACGGTGTGCTGCTGAAGGTGTGCGACAGCGGCCTCATGCCTGATCACGCCAAGGGACAAGGCATGCGGGTCCGCGCGGACACGCTGGACCGTCTGCTGTCGACCTCTCGGCAACTGGAAACCATCAAATTCCGCAACTGGCTGCAGAAAGAGGTCATTTTTCCTGCGCGTCAGAAAGCCGAGCGAAACATTCGCACCCCGGACCAGCGTGTACAGACCAAGAAAGCCAGTGGAACCGACCACCATGCGTTGGGGGGAGGCGACTACAACCCGCCCGCCGATGCAGGAGACGCTGATTGACCCAGGAAGACACCGCTGAACGCCCGGGTTGGACGGAACCGGGCCCTCAGAACCTCAGCCTGCTTGTCGCCGTTGCAGCCACCACGGCCCGGCCTGGTTGATCACCAGGCCCAGCAGCACGGCCCCCGTGCCCGCCCACTGCCAGGGCTGCGGCACCTCGCCAAAGGCCAGCCAGGCCGCCGCCAGCCCGACCACGGGCACGAGCAGCGAGAAGGGCGTGACCTTGGCCGCAGGATGGCGTTGCAGCAGGCGGGTCCACAGTGCGTAGGCCAGCAGTGTGGCCAGCAGGGCCAGATAGGCGACCGAGAGCAGCGCGGTCCAGCCCAGCGCCCGCAGCTGCGTACGCACCGGCTCCCAGCCCTCGAAGCCCAGCGCCAGGGCGAAGAAGGGCAGGATAGGGAAGAGGCTGGTCCAGACGATGAAGTCGAAGGGCTGGTAGGCCCCGTGGCGGCTGGCATAACGCACGACGAGGTTGGACACGGCCCACATGAAGGCTGCGCAGGCCGTGAGCACAAAACCGACCAGCGTCATCTGACCCGGACCCTCGCCGTGCGCCATGCCGATCATCAGCAGGCCGCCCAAGGCCACGGCCAGGCCCAGCCACTGCCAGCTGCGCGCGCGCTCACCCAGCAGCGGCGCGGCCATCAGCAGGGTGAAAAAGGCCTGCATCTGCATCACGACCGAGGCCATGCCCGCCGTCATGCCCAGCTGCAGGCCCCAAAACAGGAAGCCGAACTGCCCCAGCCCCTGCGCCAGACCATAGGCCGCAAGGATGCGCCAAGGCAAGGCGGGCCGGCGCACGAAAAGCAGAAAGGGCAAGGACGCCAGGGTGAACCGCAGGGCGCCCAACAGCATGGGGCTGAGCCCTTGCAGGCCGACCTTCATGACGACGAAGTTCAGCCCCCAGATCACCACCACGGCCAGCGCACGCAGCAGATCGCCGCGGCTCAAGGTGGCATCAGGTGCCCCGCTCATCGCGGCCCCAGCAGCGGCCGGCCCTGGGCCGCACGCGCGGCGACAAAGGCGTCGAAGGCCTCGCTGCTGGTCTTGGACGGCACATAGCCAAACTCGGTCTTGAGCGCGGTGTTGAGCAGCACGGGGCGGTAGCGCAGGAAGTCCAGCTGCTCGGGGCCGTAGCGGCTGATGCGCAGCGCATGCCCCAGGGCCAGCGCCCCTTTGAGCAGCCAGGCCGGCAGGGCCAGCAGCGGCTTGTGCAGGCGCTGCGCGATCTCGCGCAGGGTCAACGCGCCGTCACCGGCCAGGTTGTAGCAGCCGGTCTTGCGTGTGTGCAGGGCATGCAGCATGGCGCCGGTCACATCGCGGTCCCAGATGAAGACGAAGGGGCTCTCGCTGCCGCGGATGGCCAGCAGGCGCGGCTTCTCGAACAGGGCCGTGATCTGGTTGTCCACGTGTTCGCCGAGGATGGTGCCGATGCGCAGCACGGTCTGGCGCAGGGCCGGTGCGCTGACGCGGTAGTCGGCCAGCATCTCCTCGACCTGGCGCTTGTGGTCGGCGTAGGCGAAGGCCGGGTGCCCGCGCAGCGCGTCGCTCTCGCGCAGCCAGGGCGGGTTGTCGCGGTGGTAGCCGTAGGCCGCGCCGCTGGAGCTCACGATGATGTGCTGCACGCCCTGTGCCACGCAGGCCTGCAGCACATTGCGGCTGCCCAGCACATCGACCGAGTACTCGAAGTCGCGGCTGGAGTTGCGGCCCGGCGTGACGATGGACGCCAGGTGCACCACGGTGTCGATGCGGTACTTCGCCAGCTGCTCGCCCAGGGCAGGATCGCGCACATCGAGTTCCATGTACACCACGCCGGGGCGGCGCTGGCGCATGGGCACGGCGCGCACGTCGGCCGCGACGATGCATTCAAAACCGCCCTCGCGCACCAGCTCGGCCAGCAGGCTGCGGCCCAGAAAACCATCGGCGCCGGTCATGAAGACACGGCGCGCACTTGCCAGAACCTCGGTCACGCGAGCTGCTCCTCATGCGCAGGGGCACCCTGGGCCGGCTTGCGGCCCCACCAGCTGGTCAGGGCCATGCCGGCAATGATGTCCCAGAAGCCCCACACCCCGGCCACCACGGCCATGCCGCCCAGGCCGCCGAAGAAGCTGAAGATCAGCACCAGGCCCAGGCCTGCGTTGCGGATGCCGACCTCGATGGAGACCGCGCGGCGGTCGTAGTCCTGCAGGCCGCTGGCGCGCGCGCAGATGTAGCCTGTGAAAAAGGCCAGCGCGTCGTGGATGACCACGGCCAGCAGCACCAGGCCCACGTAGTCGAGGAAGTAGCGCCAGTTGCCGATCACCGCGCCGACGATGAAGCCGATCAGACAGAGGAAGCTCAGGATGCGCGCCGGCTTGCGGATGCGTGCCGTCAGGCGCGGCAGCTTCTCCGCGCAGGCGATGCCCAGCACGAAAGGGATGCCGATGATGGCCACGATGTGGCCCGCCATCTCCAGCGGGTCCAGCGCGATGCTGCGAAACAGCGGCGCGGCCGTCGGGTGCATGCCGGCCCAGAAGGCGAAGTTCAGCGGCATGAGCACGATGGCCAGCGCATTGGAGATGGCCGTCATGGACACCGAGAGCGCCACATTGCCGCGCGCGCGGTGCGTGAGGATGTTGCTCACATTACCCGGCGGACAGCAGGCCACGAGGATCATGCCCAGCGCGATGCTGGGGCCGGGGTTGAGCGCCAGCGTGAGCACATAGGTCACGGCCGGCAGCACGAGAAACTGTGCCGCAATGCCCACCGCCATGGCCACGGGCATGCGCAGCACACGCTTGAAGTCGGCCACGCGCGTGTCCAGCGCAATGCCGAACATCAGGAAGCCCAGCACGATGTTGAGCACGACCAGCGAGGCCGGGTTGAAGTTGAGGCGGATCTCGTCGACAGGCAGCATGTGTTCTCCCTTGAGGTCTGCGGATGGATTCAGGCCAGTGCCGCGCTGGCCGCACGCACGGCAGCGCGGTAGGTGTCCTTGTGGACGTAATAGGCCATGCGTTCGAGCTTGAGGTATCGGAAGCCGCCACTGAGGTCGGGCGCCGGGCCGCGCTTGGCGGCGTTCAGTGCCTGCGCCGCGGGCCGACCCTCGGCCTGCGCCTTGAAATAGCGCGCCACCAGTTCGGCCTGCTCGTAGCGGCCCTGCCAACCGATGCCGCTGGCCTCGATCATGCCCATCACGGCCAGGTTGTCGAAACGCGGCGCGAAGATGTTGAGGTAGAGCTGCGGCGCCATGCCCTGCCAGTTGAGCAGCTCGCGTGCGATGAAGGGGTAGTGCAGGGTGTAACCCGTCGCGCAGAGGATGAGGTCGTAGTCCTGCGCGCGGCCGTCCTTGAAATGCACGGTGCGGCCATCCAGGCGCGCAATATCGGGCTTGACGTGGATGTCGCCGTGGCCCAGGTGGTGCAGAATCAGCGAGTTCACCACCGGGTGCGACTCGTACATCTTGTAGTCGGGCCGGGGCAGGCCGAAGCGCGCAGGGTCGCCCGTGAATCAGCCCAGCACCAGGGCATCGATCTTCTGCTTGAGCCAGACTGGCAGGCGCAGCTTGCCGCCCAGGGTGTCGGCCGGCTTGCCGAAGATGTACTTGGGCACGAAGTAGTAGCCGCGGCGCACCGAGATGTCCACGCTCTCGGCCGCGTGCACGGCGTCCACCGCGATGTCGCAGCCCGAGTTGCCCGCCCCCACCACGAGCACGCGCTTGCCGCGGAACTGCTCGGCGCTCTTGTAGGCCGCAGTGTGGATCAGCTCGCCGCTGAACTGGCCTTCGAATTTCGGCACATTGGGTTCGGCCAGCGTACCGTTGGCAATGACCAGGCCCTTGAACTCGGCGCTGTGCTCGCCCTGCGCGTCACGCCAGCGGATGCGCCACAGCGGAGAGGCGCCCTCGCCCACCGGCTCGGCGCGCAGCACCTGGGCCCCGAAGTGGTAATGGCGCTTGAGATCGAAGTGCTCCGCGAAATCGATGAAGTACTGCCGCATCTCGCGGTGGCTGGGGTAGTCCGCCACCTCGGCCTTCATGGGGAATTCGCTGAACTCGGTGGTGGTCTTGCTGGAGATCAGGTGCGCCGATTCGTAGACCGTGCTGCGCGGGTTGTGGATGTTCCACAGACCACCCACGTCGGTGTAGGCCTCGAAGCCCTGGAAGGGGATACCGAGCTTCTGCAGGTTGCGCGCAGCGGCCAGGCCGCTGGGGCCGGCGCCGATCAGGGCGATCTGGGTGCGGGTGTCGGTGGTGCTCATGAAAACAGTATTCAGCGTCGAGGTTCGGAGGAAGAAGAGTCGCCAGCGGGCAGACCAGGGATGGCCGTGGCCCCGGCCTCACCCACACGCGGCTTGCGCGGCTGACCCAGCAGGATGCGGTCCTGCCAGGACGCGGGCAACAGGGACAGGGCACGCGAGAGCCAGCCGATGCGCCGCGGCAGCACGATGTGCTCGCGCCCGCGCGCCACACCGGCGAGCAGCGCACGCGCTGCAGCGTCGGGTTCCATCAGGCCGGGCATGGCGAAGCGGTTGCCGGCGGTCAGCGCGGTGCGCAGATAGCCCGGGCTCACGGTGTGCACGCTCAGGCCGGTGTCGCGCAGTTCGGCACGCAGGCTCTCCAGATAACGGATCAGGCCGCCCTTGCTCGCGCAGTAGGCGCCGTTGCCCGGCATGCCACGCCAGCCGGCGATGCTGGCCACACCCACGAGGGCGCCGCGGCCCTGCGCGCGCATGGCGGCCAGATGCGGCTGGAAGGTGGTGGCCACGCCCAGCAGATTGATCTCGAGCATGCGGCGCATCACGGCCAGGTCCTCGGCCTGCGCGGTGTCGTAGCCCCCGGCCACGCCCGCGTTGGCGATCAGCAGATCGGGCACGCCGTGACGTGCGGTCCAGTCGCGTGCACAGGCCTGCATGGCGGCGGCATCGGCCACGTCGGGCGTGTAGACCGTGCAGCGCTCGGGCGCGAGCGCGGCCAGGGCGTCGAGCACCGGCCGGTTCAACCCCACCAGGGCCACGGCCGCGCCCCGGGCGATCAACTCGCGCGCCAGGGCCTGGCCCAGGCCGCCGCAGGCGCCCGTGAGCACAGCGTTTCGGAACGGGAAAGTCATGGTCTCCACTTGTCTTTATTTGCCGCGAGCATAGACTCCGGCACTATTCAATCTCGAAAAATATCCGGATTCGTCTCGGATTTCGAAACTATGAGCAAAGAGCCCGACAAGCTGGCCCCCACCCTGCGCGTGCTGGAACTGCTGGACCAGGTCTGCGCCAGCGGTGAGCCCTTCAGCCTGATGGACGCCGTGCGCCACACCGGCTGGCCCAAGCCCAGTGTGCATCGCATGCTCGCCCAGCTCGAAACCGGAGGGCTGCTCGCACGCGAACCAGGCAGCAAACTCTACGCGCCGGCCCCGCGCCTCGTGACACTGGCCGAGAACGTGCTCGGCGCCAACACCCAACGTGGCGTGCGCCATGCCGTACTGCGCCAGCTGGTCAACGATGTGGGCGAGAGCTGCAACCTCACCGCCCTCAGCGGTGCCGAGGTGATCTACCTGGACCGGGTCGAGGCGGCCTTTCCCCTGCGCATGGAGCTCAAGGCCGGCACACGCGTGCCCATCCACTGCTCGGCCAGCGGCAAGCTCTTCCTCGCCTACATGCCAGCCGCACAGCGCAAGGCCTTGCTCGACACCCTGCCGCTCACGCGCTACACGCCCACCACCCTCACGGCGCGCGCCGCGCTGGAAGCAGAACTGGCGCAGATCGTGCGCCAGGGTTATTCCGTGGATGCGGAGGAGTTCGTCGAGGGCCTGGTCTGCGCGGCCGTGCCGGTCAAGGCCAGCGGCAGCCGCTCGGTGCGCTCGGCCCTGGCGCTGCAGGCGCCCGCCGCGCGCATGTCGCTCGCGCGCGCCGTCGAGCAGGTGCCGCAGCTGCACGCGGCGGCCACGGCCATGGCACGTACCCTGGGCTAGCCCGGCGTGTTTCTCATCCAGTCAGCGGTGCCGGCGAAAGACTCGCGCAGCTTGCCGCGCAGCTCTTCGTCGATGCCGACCTCGCCCATGGCCTGGTCCATGCAGGCCAGCCACTGGTCGCGCTCGACGATGCCGATCTTGAAGGGCATGTGGCGCGCACGCAGGCGTGGGTGACCGAAGCGTTCGATGTAGTGGTTGGGGCCGCCGAGCCAGCCGCAGAGGAACCAGAACAGCTTCTGCCGGGCGTCGCTGAGCTCGCTGCCGTGCGCGGCACGCAGCTCCTTGTAGCCGGGCTCCAGGTCCATGAGGTCGTAGAAGCGCTCGACCAGGGCGTGGACTTTGGCCTCGCCACCGATCCATTCGAAAGGGGTGGCGGGCTTGGTTTGCTCTTCGGAAGTCATGCCCGGATTATCCTTCCCCGTTCAGGCTGAGCCTGGCTTGTCCTGAGCTTGTCGAAGGGTCGAAGCCCAGCCTGGCAAGCGCTTCGACAGGCTCAGCGCGAACGGTCGCAAGCTCAGCTCGCAGCTTGGCGCAGCGTCTGCACCACGGGCCGGCGCAGCACGGCGCGCAGGCCCCACCAGCCAGCCAGCCAGGCCAGCAACGCGCCGCTGAGGGCACCCACCGGCAGCAGCCACCAGCTCACCGTCCACTCGAAGTTGAAGGCATAGCGCGCCAGCGCCCAGCCCACCACGCCCGAGACCACGGCCGAGAGCCCGCCGGCGAGCAGGCCCACACCGGCCAGCTCGGCGCGCTGCATCTGGCGCAGCAGACCGCTGCCCGCGCCCACGGCGCGCATCACCGCGTACTCGCGCGCGCGTTCCTCGCGCGTGGCCGTCACGGCCGCGAACAGCACCACCAGCCCCGCAGCCAGCGTGAAGCCGAAGAGGAACTCCACCGCACGGCTCACCTGCTCCAGCACGCGCTGCACCTGGGCCAGCGTGGCACTCAGGTCCACCACGGTGATGTTGGGAAACTGGCGCACCAGTGCACTGTCGAAGCCCGGCTGCTGCGGCGCGCGCAGGGCCGCGAGGTAGGTGGCCGGCAGTTCGGGCATCTGGCTCACCGGATAGAGCGCAAAGAAGTTGGCGCGCATCGAACCCCAGTCCACCTTGCGCAGCGAGGTGATGGTGGTTTCGTGCTGTACGCCCGCAATATCGAAGCGCAGCTTGTCACCGAGCTTGAGCCCCAGGGTCTTGACGATGCCGTCCTCCATGCTGATGCCGTCGCGATCCTCGGCCGTCCAGCGGCCGGCCACGATGGGGTTGTGATCGGGCAGCTGCGCGCTGTGCGAGAGATTGAACTCGCGCTCGACCAGGCGCTGGGCCCGCTCGTCGGTGTAGTCCTGGGCCTGCACGGGCTTGCCGTTCACGGCCACCAGGCGTCCGCGGATCATGGGGAACCAGTCGTAGCCCTGCACGCCGGCCTGCTGCAAACGGCGCTGGAAGGCCTGGCCCTGGTCGGGCTGGATGTTGATGACGAAACGATTGGGCGCGTTGGCCGGCGTGGCCTGGCGCCAGCTGCTGATCAGGTCGGTGCGCAACAGCACCAGCAGCAGCAGCGCGAGCAGGCCCACGGCCAGGCTGCTGACCTGCAGCACCGCGTAGATGGGCCGCGCCGAGAGCTGGCGCGTGGCCAGCACCAGCCAGCGCGGCGCGGTGTTCTCGCGCACGACTTTGCGCAGCACGGCCACGGCGCCCCAGCTGGCCAGCGCAAACACAGCCACCGCGCCGGCAAAGCCGCCCACGGTGATGAGCCCGAGCTTCAGGTCGCTGCTCGCCGCCAGCAGCAGCACGGCAAAGCCCGCCACGCCCAGCGCGAGCACACCGACAGACATGGGCCGCAGCGTGCCCAGATCACGCCGGATCACGCGCAGCGCCGGCACCTGGGCCAGCTGCAGCACGGGCGGCAGGCCGAAGGCAAGGATCAGGGTCAGCCCCACGCCCAGGCCGAAGAACACCGGCCACAGCCCCGGCGCAGGCAGGGCCGCGTCCACCAGGCCGGCGAGCAAGAGCACGAAGACATGGTGCACCGCCCAGCCCAGGGCCACACCCAGCACCCCGCCAGCCAGGCCCACGAGCAGGAATTCCAGCGCGTGGCTGCGCGCGATGGTGGCCTGCGGCAGACCCAGCACGCGCAGCATGGCGCAATCGTCCAGATGCTGGTTGGCAAAGGCCCGCGCCGCGAGACCCACGGCCACGGCGCTCAGCAGCGCAGCCAGCAGGGCCACGAGGTTGAGGAATTTCTCGGCCCGGTCCAGCGTCTGCGACATTTCGGGGCGCCCGCCTTGCAGCGCCTCCACGCGGACGCCGCGCAGATGCTCGGCGGCGATCAACGCATCGGCCGTCTTGACGAAATCATTCACCGCGCGGTCCGCCCCCGCCACCGCGTAGCGATAGGTCAGGCGGCTGGCCGGCTGCACGAGCTGGGTGGCCGCCAGATCGGCCTGGTGGATCAGCGCACGCGGCGCGAAATTGATGAAGCCCGCACCGCGGTCGGGTTCGATGCCGATCAGGCGCGTGATGCGAAAGGACGATTCGCCAAGCAGCAGCGCATCGCCCACCTGCAGGCCCAGCGCGTCCAGCAGCGCCGGATCGGCCCAGACCTCGCCCGACGCGGGCATGTCCCGCGTGACCCGGGCCGGCTCGCCCGCGCGCAGGCTCACGGTGAGGTTGCCGCGCAGCGGATACCCCGCCTCCACCGCCTTGAGCGACACCAGCCGCGTCGCCCCGCCCTGCGCATCAACGGCCCGTGCCATGGTCGGGAAACTCAGCGAGGCCGAGGCCTGCAATCCGTTCTTCTTCGCAAGCTCCTGCAGCGCCGCCGGCGTGGCCTGGTCGCTCACCACCACGGCATCCCCACCGAGCAGCTGCCGCGCATCGCGCTGCATGCCGCCCTTGAGCCGGTCGGCGAAGAAACCCACCGCCGTGAGCGCAGCCACGGCCAGCGTGACAGCGATGATGAGCAGGCGCAGCTGACCCGCACGCAGGTCACGCCAAAGGGTTTTCCAGGCGAGTTGCCAGAAGGTGATGTTCATGGGCGGGAGCTTAGGAGATTTGTGTGTTTGTGTCTGGTGGTGGGGTTTTCCTTCAGGTCATATCCCCGTCACACCTACCTTGCCGGGTCTCGCCCCGGCGGGCGACTTCTTTTTCTTGTCTCGCCAAGAAAAGGAAGAAAAAGAAGGCGAGCCGGGACCGAATACCTGGACGCACACAGTCCCCACTCACGGATAACTGCGGGGTTTCGTCGGCCTGTTATGGCACCGAGCCACCGCCAAACGCCTGGATTTCTTTGTTTTTCAAGCACTTGCACACTCGGCGCAAAGAACACCCGAACAACGGCGCCATGTTATTCCGCACTTTTGCGGGGTTTGCCGGTTTGTTATGAGCACCGCGCCACGGTATAGTCCGTCGAATTCTTGAAACAAAACAAGCACTTAGCTTGCAGCAAGGGAGGCGCCAAGATGAACGTTCGTCCATGTTATTCCGCACTTTTGCGGTCCGTATCACGTTAGAGATCATCGATGCCCGACTACGATGACCCTGCAGTAGAAGAGCGGTGGTGCGCGGAGCGGCGCGCGGAGGTAGCTGCCTACCTAGCGCGAGAGAAGGTTGTGCACGGCGAAATAGGCGAGTGGCCCGCTTGGCACATAGCGCCAATCGCATCGATTTGGGCGATCGAAAGCAAGAAGAGTCCGGGTTGGGTTGGTTGGTGGGTCATCTCCGGTGACTTGCCCTGTGACTACGTTTCTGCGTCCGACATCAAGCATCCCCGCGATGCACTACGCGCTATCGCAGAAAGCTGGTTAGCGCAATCCGAGGTCATGGCGCGCGGAGAAACCAGCCCAGAGCTCAGTATCGGTCCCCGCGAAGAGTGGCCATCGCTCGCGCCGCTGCTTAAATCGCGTGCGTCCACGCTCCTTGACATCGCGGACGACCATGAGGTTTGGGCCGAAGATGATCTCTAACTACGACGTTGGACGTCACTGGAAAGGTTCTCATGACGCTGAACGACCTGCTTGAATACTCCGGTTGGCTGATCGGCCTTGCTGGCTTCGTGTATGCGATTTACGCGAACCGAGAGGCCTCACGCCTCAAGGACCTAGCCAGAGCAGAAGCCTGGAACTTGTACCAAGCAGCCAACGTCGCCTGCGGTACCACGCAGGGCGCTTTGAAGATGTACAAAGCGAAGCACGCGTCGAATCTGGATGGAGATGTCGTCGAGCAGCTTGCAAAAGCAGATGCGCTGACGCTGGGAGTCTTTCACGATGCGGTGCGGCATGTGCAGGTGGCCGAACCTCGCTTTGACAGCAAGACCATTGATGCCTGGGTTTCAGCCGGAAAGGTGTCGCTGGACCACCGCGTCAACTTTGTACGGGTGATGGTTGAAGATGCCCCGAACCAGGCGAAGTCGGTAAGCGTCCATAATCCTGCGCCCTCACGATAACGGGGCATGCGCGCGTGACGTCCAGCAGGTCGACTCGGACACGTTCACTCCTATAGCAATCTCTTTCTCTCATCCCACACGACAAGGGCACGCGATAGCGTGCCCTTGTCTTTTCTGTCTTCGGTTTCTGCTCCCACCCTTGTGTCTGTGCCGAGAAGCGCAGCGCCAGGCGGATCAAGAGACGCGCATGTTTGAGCGTAGCGAGTTTGCGCGGCTCCCGCCTGGCGCGAGCATCGCAGGTTGCCCCGGCGCAGCCGGGGTCACAGACACCAGGGTCGCCTTTCTTTTGGGCACTTTTGGTGTTTGCGTAACTTTGCTGCGCAAAGTGAGCAAACCCCGCGCGCATAGCGCGCCATGGCGACGTAGAGAAAACCCGCAAAGCGGGTTTCGATAAAAGTACCTCGGCCGCCGGGCCGAGACCCGGC
>DNQP01000195.1:15888-16419 GCA_003500955.1 Curvibacter sp.
CTCGGCCGCCGGGCCGAGACCCGGCTTGCCACAGAAGCTCAAACTCAGATCGACAGCAGAAGCATCAGAAGCTCAGCTGCAACCCCACCTTGAGACTCCGCCCCGGCAGCGGAACCCCCCCCGGCCGCGTCTGCGTCAAGATCGAAGTCGACGAATAAGCCAGGGTGTTGCTCAGGTTGTCCACCCGCGCATACCAGAGCGCCGGTAAGCCCCCCACCTTGTCCCGCAGACTCAAGCCCGCATTCCACAGCGTGTAGCCCTCGGTCGTGCGCTGGCCATCCGGCACCCGGTCCTGACCGGCGTAACGGTCCACGCCCAGACGGGCATTCCAGGCCGCACGGCTCCACTGCAGCGTGGCGCCCACACGGTGCGGGGCGATGCGCGGCAGGGGTTGGCCGGTGCTGGTGTTCTCGGCGCGCACGGTGTCGGCGCGCAGGCCCAGGTCCAGCTTG
This sequence comes from Curvibacter sp., assembly GCA_003500955.1. Taxonomy (GTDB): domain Bacteria; phylum Pseudomonadota; class Gammaproteobacteria; order Burkholderiales; family Burkholderiaceae_C; genus Hylemonella. The sequence goes on from DNQP01000195.1 coordinate 16,341, forward strand.
TGCAGCGTGTCGAGTAGGCGCACGCTACCGCTGGTCTCCAGGCCCGTGAAGCGTGCCTGCACCTGGGTGTAGGTGTACT
>DNQP01000195.1:16725-16884 GCA_003500955.1 Curvibacter sp.
GCCTGCACCTGGGTGTAGGTGTACTGCGGCGGCGTGGCGGCCAGGTCCGTGCCCTCGAGCGAGATGTAGTTGCTGAAGCGGTGCTGGAAGAGCTGCATCTTGGCCCGGTGTGCGCCACGCCTCCAGGCCGCGCCGATGTCGACGTTGGCCGAACGTTCC
>DNQP01000195.1:17190-19177 GCA_003500955.1 Curvibacter sp.
TGTCGACGTTGGCCGAACGTTCCTTGTCCAGGTTGGCGTTGCCGATCTCTTCGGCGTTCGTCGCCACGTGCTCGCCGTTGGCATAGAGCTCGTAGTGGCGCGGCGCGCGCTCGTTGAGCGAGACGTTGGAGGTCAGCTGCCATTCGGGCGCCACGTTCCACAGGGCACCCAGGGCGTAGCTGGCCGGATTGAAGCTGCGCGCGCCCGGCGTGAAGGCCGTGTTGCCGGCGATGCCCAGGGATTCCACACGCACCGACTCCAGGCGCGCACCGGCGCTGAGCTTGCCCCAGCCCGTGCCCAGTTCCTCGTGCACGAAGGCCGCGCTGCTGCGCGTGCGGCTGTTGGGGGCGTAGGCTTCGTCACCGTTGGCCGAGAAGTCGCTGCTGTCGAACTGCAGGCCGACCACGCCGTCGAGCTGGCCGATGCGCGCGTGCCGTGCTTCCAGGCGCAGGTCCTGGCCGCGGGTCTTGAAGCGCGTGCCGGCGGCGCTGCCCTCGAACTCGGTGTGGGCGTAGTCGGTCAGGCTGTACTGGGCCTTGACGCTCTGGAAGAACGGGCCCAGCTCGCGCAGTTCGCCTTCGAGCGCGTAGCGGTTGGAGCGCATGCGGATCGTGACTTCGTCCTCGGCCACGGCGCCGTAGTTCTTGTCATAGGTCGAGAGCGAGGCGCCGAGGTAGCCGCGGTCAAAGTGCATCGTACCGCCGACCGCGCCACCATAGGTTTCGCTGGCTGAGTTGCAGATGCGGCGGTCCGTCCTCGTAACGCCGTTCTTGGTGCAGTCCAGGGCCACGGGCACCGAAACGTCCTCGGTCTTGCGCGACATGGCGTCCACGTGCAGGGTGTAGCGCTTGGTACCGGTCTCCAGCACCACGGCGCCACCCTGCTCCTTGTTACCCGTCGCGAAGCCGGCATCCAGACGGCCCGAGACGCCGCCCTCTGCGCCAAACAGCGGCGCACGCGGGATGCGGCCGTCGATCACGTTGACCACGCCGCCCACGGCACTGCCGCCGTACTGCAGCACACCGGGGCCGCGCAGCACTTCGATGCGCTCGATCAGCAGCGGGTCCAGCGCCACCGCGTGGTCCGGGCTCAGGGACGAGAGGTCCAGGCTGGCGCCGCCGTTGTTGAGAATGGTGATGCGATCGCTGTCGAGACCGCGGATAACAGGGCGGCTGGCGTTGGGGCCGAAGTAACTGCTGCTCACACCGGGCAGGCCGTTGAGCGTCTCGCCCAGCGTGCTCTGGCCGCGCTGCAGCAGTTCCTCGTTGTTGAGCTGGTCTACGGGCGCGATGAGTTCGCTGGTACCCAAGGGGTTGGCCGTCACGATCACGGGCGTGAGCGTGGCGTTGCCCTGCGCCCAGCTGCTGCAGGCCAGCAGGCTGAGGCTGGCGATGGTGCTGAGGCGGAAGGATTTGGAAGAACTGGAAATTTTGCGCATGAGGTTCTCGTTGAATCAAAAAGCGGCACACCGCGACACATCGGCGTCGCGGTGAAGCATCACAAACAGGGATTCAGCGAGAAGCGGGCGGCGCGCGCGCGGCAAAGGCCACGCAGGGGCGCGGCTGCAGGGCCTGAAGCACGACCCAGGCGGGCAGCAGCGGCAAGGCCGAGGGTATGGCAAGGTAAGGTGTGGCCACCGGGCCGCCCTGGCCCAGCTGGTCGTAGAGGCGACATTCGCTGTCGCCGGCAGCGTGCGCCAGCAGCTGGGCCAGCGGGCCATGCGCCTCATGACCGTGACCGTCGTCTTGCGCCACAGCGGTGACGGGGGCGCGTACGTCCTGGGCGTGCAGCACACCGTGCGCCAGCCCCAGCAGCTGGGCCCAGAGCAGGGCCAGCACGAGCAGCACCGTGCCCGGCAGGTGCGGGAGCGGGCGGTGGATCGTGGGCTGGGCGCGGGACATGGGCAATGCGGGCGAGGGCTGGATTATTTCACGGGCACGGCATCGGTGATGCGATAGTACAGACCATAGGGATCGTCACGCAGCAC